>JANYHM010000003.1 GCA_025359065.1 Synechococcales cyanobacterium GL140_1_metabinner_5_sub
GTTTGTGTAGTTTGCCCGTCCACATACAGCGAAGAGGCTAGTGAATAATACTTGCAGAAAGGTTCGCTGCGGTTTGTGAAATGACCCACTGATGCCAGTGCGTCGGTTAAAATATCTTGAAGGCTATCCATTGAACAGTCCCTGTTTTTGTTTGACTGTATTTTACTCGCTAGATAGCTTTTCTCGCCACTCACCATAAAACTGTCCGGAGTGTTGAACCCTGAAAGCTTGTATCAATCACCAAGGAGAAGATCCTACAATCGAAATGAATCTCGGCCAACAGAGTAGGTAAAAATAACATTTACAAGCCTGTCAGAAATTTTACAAATAAAGCTATAATCATGGAAAAGAAAAAAACAATCCTTTTATTGATAGTAATGTCAATAATATTTCTTGGATCATCACATGCGCAAGTTGCTTGTAAAATAGACTTTTGCCGCCAACTCCCTTTTTATCGGTTTGGATATATTACAGCATCTCTTTTACTCTTAATTTATCCTACTTTAACAGTAAAAAATATGTACATTCGCTTGATTTTTTTACTGTTAATATTTATTGATACACTAACCACAGTGGGCATTTTTAGAGGATGGAATCCACATATTTTATTAAGCAGCATGTAAGAAATCAGGTGCTGGAAGCCATACTCAAAAACAATTTCACTTTGCTAAATCCTTGAAAATAATTTCGCCAATTCAAATTTTGGGGGCTAAGTAGCAATGGATACTGTTGGCGAAGTCAAAACAGCAAATGTGGGATAATTATTATGTGCCTAGTATTACTCCCACCATAATCAAGAGGCACAAAGAGGACAAATGCTTCAACTTCAAACAAAAAGCTCTATCTCAGCAGAAACGGCTCGTGTTGCTTATGCAGCCTTCCCAAAAGGTAATTTGTTCATGACGATGCGGGATGAAATTGGCACTCTCTACAGTGATCAGGATTTTGAGGCATTGTTTTCTACACATGGACAACCGGCTGTTAGTCCCTGGCGCTTAGCGTTAGTCTGTGTGATGCAATTTATGGAAGAACTTTCAGACCGACAGGCAGCAGATGCAGTTCGCAGTAGGATTGATTGGAAATATGCTCTTGATCTAGAATTGACCGACCCTGGTTTTGATTTTTCGGTGCTGTGCGAGTTTAGAGCACGATTAATCACAGGTGATGCCTCCCAAAATCTACTAGATAACCTTTTAAAGCAGTTTACAGAGCGTGGTTGGCTTAAAGAAAGAGGTCAACAGCGTTCTGATTCAACACATGTGCTGGCTGCAATCCGCACTCTGAATCGACTTGAGGGTGTGGGCGAGACACTGCGAGCCGTGCTTAATGCTTTGGCTACGATCGCTCCCGAGTGGTTACGTTCCTGGGTACCGGATGAATGGTTTGGCCGCTATGAACGTGCAGTAGACGAGTATCGTTTGCCAAAGGGGATTGTAGCTCGTAAGGAATATGCTGAAACCATTGGCAGAGACGGAATGCAGCTATTGAAAGCCATATACGATGATGAAACAACACCTCAATGGCTACGGCAAATACCAATTGTGGATATTCTCCGCCAAACCTGGATTCATCAATACTATGTAGATAATAACCAGGTATGCTGGCGTACTGCTGCTGATTTACCACCTGCTGGTAATCGCTTTGATTCTCCCTACGATCCAGATGCTCGTTATGGAAATAAGCGCTCTACAACCTGGACGGGCTATAAAGTACACATCACTGAAACCTGTGAGCCTGACTCTGTTCATCTAATTACAAATGTAGAGACAACTCATGCCCATCTGTCTGATGTTGATCAAACAAAACCTATTCATGAAGCACTGGCGGCTAAAGGGCTGCTGCCCTCGGAACATATTGTAGATGCTGGCTATGTTGATGGAGATCTGCTGATTAGCAGCAAGCTGGACTATGAAGTAGATGTCATTGGCCCTGTTCGTCCGAATACTAGTTGGCAGGCTAAGGTTCCCGGCGGATATGATAATAGTCAATTTGTTATAGATTGGGATGCACATAAAGTTACCTGTCCTCAAGGTCAAACGAATAGTAGTTGGAGTCCTGGTAATGATAAATGGGGAAATGCTGGCATCAACGTTAAATTCTCTCGTCCAGTCTGTGGAGCTTGTAATTTTCGGTCTTTATGTACGCGCTCAAAAACCGATCCACGGTTTATCAGGTTACGGCCACAGGCTGAACATGAAGCTATTCAATCAACTCGACAGCAACAAAAGACTACAGAATGGAAAGAGAACTATAACATTCGTGCTGGAGTTGAAGGTACGCTATCACAAGGAGTTCGGGCTTTCGGTTTGCGACGAACACGTTACTTTGGTTTGCCAAAAGCTCGGTTACAACACATCATGATTTCTGTAGCTATGAATGTTGTGCGTATGGTTGCCTGGTTGCGCGGAACTCCCCATGCCAAAACTAGAACTTCACGATTTGCAGCTCTAGCTCCAACTTGAAGCTTTCTTAGTAGTTATCTAGAATTCTTAGGCTGATGTTTTGACTTCGCCAACAGTATCAGCAATGGAACGAAAAAGTCAAAACTACCCGATCTCAAAGCCATAGTGGTAAGTTCTCTAGTTGTAGGGTAAGTCGGCTCAAAAAAAGCTTTTCTGTCAGGGCCGCGCGTTCTTCACTGGGTAGAGCACGAATTACTTGCATCAAAGAGTCTATGAGTTGGTTATTCATAACTGTTACAAATATTGACCTGATTCTAACATTCTTCATAGACATTCTGGCCAGAAATCGAACTTCTGACCAGAACTTTTCTATTAACTCTGCGGTGGCATTACTACTTTCTTCGCCAAACCCAGCTTTTGTAGACCCTGAATCACCCACCAAGTTGGATCAATTTCCCACCAAGTCCGACCAGCCGGAGCCACATTAGGATGAGCATGATGATTGTTGTGCCAACCTTCACCATAGGTCAACAAAGCCGTCCACCAAAGATTGCGAGAATTATCTTCAGTTTCATCAAAAGAACGATAGCCAGTAATATGCGAAGCCGAATTAATTAACCAAGTAGTGTGCCAAAGAATCACCGCTCTCAGAAATACACCATAAATCACAAAAGACCAACCGCCCACTGCATACAAACCCAGTGCCACCGGTAACTGCAACAGCAAAAAGTACTTGTCTAACCAGCGATAAAAAGCATCTTTTGCTAAATCTGGTGCCCAACGACGATACAAATTGGGATCAAATGATTCTGCCGAAGGGTAAAAAATCCAGAGCATGTGACTCCACCAAAAACCACGCTTAGCCGAGTAAGGGTCTTTATCCCAATCTTCTGTATGTAAATGATGCTGACGATGACCACCCACCCAAAACACTGGGCCACCTTGCATTGCTAAAGCACCAAGAATAGCGATCGAATACTCTAACCACTTAGGCACCTGAAAACTTCGATGAGTCAGCAATCGATGATATCCCAGGCATATCCCGATGCCACCAAACAACCAATGCAGCAACACCATTGCACCCAAAGCCGACCAAGAAAAAAACCATGGTGCTAACAGGGCAGCAGCGTGAATGGAGCCAAAGAAGAAAACGCTTGTCCAGGACAAACCGAGGCTCCAATTGGCAGCCTTTTGGATTGATTTAGAGGTCATAAAAATTAGCTATGAACTGAGTATTTTGAAGTAACCTGAAACAGCTCTGCTCAAAACGTTCTATGATTAAAAACAGGTGCAAGTGTCACTTACATCCCCAGTCTAACAAGACTTTTCTAAATGTGCAAGTACCACTTGCATTTTTAGGTATTTTCCTGAATTTTTTATGGCAACTCCTCGAAATCCTACTCGTCAGCGTTTAGTCAATGCGGCTTTGGAGCTTTTTGCCCAACAGGGCATCACCGAAACCACCACTAAGCAAATCGCTGAACAGGCCGAAGTTAACGAAGTTACGCTGTTTCGGCAGTTTGGCAACAAGCAAGGTTTGATTTTGGCTGTTATGGAAGAAGCCGAGATTTTTGATCAGCTAGCGGCTTCTTTTGGTGAACAAGTCGATCGAACCCTTTCACCAGCTCAAACCATTACCAAATACGCCCAGTCTTATTTAAGCTTGTTAGATGCTGTGCCAGAAATGCTGCGATCGATTATTGGCGAAGGTGGCAAGTATCCGATCGAAAACCGCGAAGCTCTGGGGCGAGGCATCAACCGTGCCCATCGATCGACGGTAGATTATTTGGGGGCGATCGGTGCGCCCTTAAACAATGATCGGCTAGTTAGCATGATGAATAGCGCGTTGTTAGGCTATGCCGTGCTGGAATCAGCAACGGAGTTTCATGGATTGTGGCCGAGTCGAGAGAGTTTTATTGAAAATTTAGTGCAGTTGGTTTTAAGTCAACCGCTAGAAAGTAGCCCAGAGATTTTGGGACGCATTGCCGATCTGCCAGCTACTTTGGTGCATAGTATTTTTCAGCGTGCCCAGAAAAAAGGAGCACGAGAACTGGCTTTGATTTATCTATTATTTGGCGCAGGGGTGAGTCTGACAGAGATTGTGGGCTTAGAGCGAGTCCATTATTTAAGCGATCGAGATGCCCAGTTTTTACAAATCACCCAGGGGGCGGTGCGTCAGGTGCCAATCAACCAATATATTATGGGCAAACGCTATGGCTCCTACCAAAAAAATCCCTTAACTCAATGGCTCAGAGGACGCAGAGATACCTTAGGTTCACTGTTTCTGGGGACAAGTCAGGAGCCAATTACGATTGCTGAAATCCAAGAGATTTGGCGGGAGCTAACTATAGATTTGTTAGGGTTAGATGGCCAAATGGTATCGATCGAGCAAGCCCAACAGACTTGGTGCGTGGAAATGTTGTTGCGGGGGATTAGTTTAGCCGATATGCAGATTTTGACCGGGCTGTTGATCGAGCAATTGGCACCATATGGTCAAAGAGCCAAAGCTAAAGCCGTGTTAGAACAAGGTTTATCGTTAGACAAACCCAAATAAACTCAAATTAAACTGTGATTTATGACGAAATATGTGGATTTATTAAAATCACAGAAGAACTGGACAAAAGGATTTATTCGATGTTAAGGTATCTAAGATAGTTCACGCGATCTACCCAGCTTTTTTGTTATGAACTCAGTTTGGAGCAGCGAACAAATTTTGGCCTTAGCCCCCGATGCCGGTTCCATCAAAAACGGCAGAGCTTTGGCTACCGCCAGCAAATGGCAGAATCTTGGTGGCACCGATCGAGCACTTTGGGGCGAATGCCAAGGCAGCGGTAAAAACCCCTACCAAGCCCAGATCGATCTCACTGAACCAGCGTTTCGCTGTAGCTGCCCCAGCCGTAAGTTTCCCTGCAAACATGGATTGGGATTGTTCTTGCTCAATGCTGCCCAAGTTCAACTATTTACTCAAGATACCCCGCCACTTTGGGTGCAGGAATGGTTAGATAAAAGGTCACAAACTGCTGAGAAAAAAGAAGAAAAGCAAAAGGCTCCAGTAGATTTGGTTGCTCAGGCCAAGCGCCAGCAAAAGCGATCGGAGAAAGTATCTGCCGGAATTGCGGAGTTAGAGCTGTGGCTGCAAGATTTATTGAGTCGAGGTTTGGCCGATGCTCAGTCTCAGCCCTACGGTTTTTGGGATGGCATGGCTGCGCGGCTAGTTGATGCTCAAGCTCCAGGATTAGCGCGGCGAGTGCGCGATTTAACCGGCATTGCCAATAGTGGTCAGGCCGATTGGGTCAGTGAGTTATTAACGGCCTTAAGTAAAATTCATTTGATTATTCAGGGTTATCAGCATCTGGATAGTTTAAAGCCAGGGATGGCGGCGGAGGTTCGATCGCAAATAGGTTGGACGACTTCTCAAGATGAGTTAATGAGTCTGTATCACCAAAAAACAGCAGCGACTCAGCAAGATCTGTGGTTGGTGATGGGTAAAAGTTTGACCGAAGAGGCGGTAAGCAACCTGCAAACTCAAAGAATTTGGCTGCGGGGGCAAACTAGTGGCAATTTGGGATTAATTCTGAATTTTGCACCTCGCAATCAGCCGTTGGATGTGAGCTGGATGCCTGGATCTCTTGTGTCAGCGGAGCTGGTGTTTTTTCCGGGAAGTTACGCGCTACGGGCGATCGCGGCTAGCCGCGAAGATACTCAGCAGCCTCAGGCAATTAATGGTGATGAATCAATTGTGGTGGCGATCGACCGCTACCAACAAGCCCTTACTCAAAATCCTTGGCTAGAGAGGTTTCCTTTATTCGTTAAAGTCACTCCTGTTTATCAGGATGGCCAATGGTCGGTTCAAGATAGCCAAAGTAATTCTTTACCTCTAGAATTGGCTGATTTGCGCGGGTGGCAACTGTTGGCTATGAGTGGCGGGCAGGCGATCAATCTGATGGGGGAATGGGATGGTCAAGTCCTTAGACCATTGGGTCTGTGGCGGGATGGTAATTTTTGGCAAGCGAACTATGGGGAGGTTTGGTCATGAATGCTTGGGAAACTTTAGTAGCTAGTGCTTTGGTGGGCACCGATCGACAGTCGCCTTCTATCGATTTTACTGCTCCAGCATTGACTAATTATCAGGCAGCACTACAAAGTCAATCTGCTGCTCAGCAAATTCTGAGTGTAGCTAGTTTAATTGCTACTTATCAAGCGGTGGGGCAAAATACAGCTATAGCTGGTTCGCCTTTACTAGCAGCGGCTAATTCTGAACAATTGACATGCTGTTCACCGCAAACAGCTCAGCACCTGGGTACAATTTTGCAAGAAAATCGCTATGGGGAGATTTTGCCAGAATTATTGCAGTTATTAGCCCAAGCTCAACAAACAGTACCACCAGATTTTTTGCCGTTGTTGTTAGATGCTGCTAAAAAGGATAAAAAACTACGACCATTGATTTTGCCGATTCTAGGAAGTCTTGGACAGTGGTTAGCTCGCCAAAATCGTCAGTGGGAGTATGGATTGGGTGCGAAAATTGCCGATGTAGATCTTGCTAGTATTCAAGAGATTTGGGCTACTGGTAGCCCCAGTGAGCGATCGGCGGCGTTGTCCCAGTGGCGAAAATTGCAGCCAGTAGAATCTCGACAGGCGCTAGAAGCCAGTTGGAAAACAGAAAAAGCCAGCGATCGAGCTGCTTGGCTGGAGATCTTGCAAATTGGTTTGAGTTTGGCGGATGAAGAATTTTTGGAAGTGGCATTGGTCGATCGCAGTGAGCCTGTCCGTCTTCAAGCAGCACATTTACTGAATCAAATACCCAGTCAATATCGTCAGC
The DNA here is from genome assembly GCA_025359065.1 of Synechococcales cyanobacterium GL140_1_metabinner_5_sub. Lineage (GTDB taxonomy): Bacteria > Cyanobacteriota > Cyanobacteriia > Cyanobacteriales > Chamaesiphonaceae > JAAFHZ01. The sequence goes on from JANYHM010000003.1 coordinate 7,222, forward strand.
GACTCACAAAATTAGCAACTGAATTATTGATGATTAAAGATGCTAATAACTATAGAATCACAGTCAATATCCCCCAAGCTGATTCACTTGAATGGATTGCGGCAGGGATAATACCCAATCACAAAATTGGTGCCAAGCCTATTAAATTGACCATTGAACAATTATCTCCAGTGCTAATTGGCGCTGACTTAAACGTTTGGCCACAAGATATTGAGCGACTAGTTACCAGCGTTCAGAGTCTTACCGCTGGCAATATTATCTTAAGTAGTTTGGCTAGAGCAGCCTGTTACCAACGGCGAACGGATTGGATCGAGGTACTGATTACTCGATCGCCTGGCGTATTTATCGACTTTGGCGCTCAAAGTCTGTTATCTGCTGTACCTAGCGATGACCAGGGCATCAAAGAACGACTTTTCACTCAGCTATTGACTGCTGATAACTCCATTGAAGCGCTGCCAAATAAATTAGCAGCAATGAAGTGTGAGCCTCACTGGAGTGAGACTCTTAGTAATTTAGTGTTCCAGAAATTTCATCAATATGCTCAACAGCAAAGCTATCAGTATCATGTGCAGGAGTTGAGCAGCAGTATTAGTAGCCATCTAGATATTAGCGTTCTACCAGAGGTTCAGCGACTGCATAATCAGCTAGCTCCAGATAAATTTGACTACAGTAGCTGTATCAAATTTCTAGAATTTCGTCGCAACATTCGGGCAGTGTTCGACACTACATAAAGATAGCGTAATAAGCCCATTTTCTGTAATTTTACCCCACACTAATATGCCGCCCAAAGCTAAGACTACTGCTGAAAAAACCCTGAAAGAAACAACGGTTTCTACTCTGCGCCAGAATGCCGAAATACAGTTCGCTCAAGAACTTTCTGAACTTGCCCAAGCTGACCAGCGCCAAAAGCCCCCAAACTGGAAATTATCTCCTTGGGCAGTAGCAACATATTTATTAGGTGGCAAGTTAGATAATGGCTTTGAAGTCAGCCCCAAGTATATTGGCAGTCGGCGCTTAATGGAAATCGCGATCGCCACCTTAGCCACCGATCGAGCGCTCCTGCTCTATGGCGTTCCCGGTACCGCCAAATCCTGGGTTTCCGAACACCTCACCGCCGCCGTCACCGGTGATTCCACCCTGCTGATTCAAGGCACCGCTGGCACCAGCGAAGAAGCGATTCGCTATGGTTGGAACTACGCCCTGCTATTATCTGCTGGCCCATCGATGGCCGCAGTGGTGCCCAGCCCAATGATGAATGGTATGAACGACGGTAAAATCGTGCGGGTCGAAGAACTCACTCGGATACCTGCCGATGTGCAAGATACCCTGATCACCGTTTTATCTGAGAAAACCTTGCCGATTCCAGAAATCGGGGTAGCTGTCCAAGCTCAAAAAGGCTTCAACGTAATCGCTACTGCCAATAATCGGGATAAAGGAGTCAACGAACTATCGAGTGCGCTGAAACGCCGTTTTAATACTGTGATTTTGCCAGTGCCCGACAGCGCCGAAGAAGAAGTGTCGATCGTCCGTAAACGGGTAGAAAGTATGGGCAGAGCATTAGAGCTGCCGATCGAAGTCCCTGCACTAGAAGAAATTCGCCGGGTAGTGACAATTTTTAGAGAGCTACGGGCTGGTGTAACTAGTGATGGCAAAACAAAGCTAAAATCTCCGACCGGTACAATGAGCACCGCCGAAGCTATTTCTGTAGTAAATAGTGGCATGGCCTTGGCTGCTCACTTTGGCGATGGCACTCTCCAAGCCGGTGATCTGGCAGCCAGTATTCAAGGTGCAGTCCTTAAAGATCCGGTTCAAGATGTAGTGGTTTGGAAAGAATATTTAGAAACCGTAGTAAAAGGACGCGAGGGCTGGCAAGATATCTATCGTGCTTGTCGGGAGTTGCTATAATGACCGCCACTATTTTTGGCATTCGTCACCATGGCCCCGGTTCGGCTAGAAGTCTGCGATCGGCCTTAAAAACCCTGCAACCAGATATTGTTCTGATCGAAAGACCACCTGAAGCCAATGATTTAATCGCCTTGGCTGAGTCCAAAGAAATGAAGCCCCCAGCGGCTTTGTTAGTCTACGATCCAGATAATTTACAGCAGGCCGCCTACTATCCTTTTGCCATCTATTCCCCCGAATGGCAAGCCATTCAATATGCCCTATCTGCCAAAATCCCGGTGCGGTTCATTGATTTACCAGTGGGAATGCGGGGAGAATTGGAAAGGTCAAGTTCTGGGACAGATCCCTTAGATTGGCTGAGTAAAGCTGCTGGGTTTGGCGAAGGCGAAAGATACTGGGAATATTTGGTCGAACAGCGCCGCAACAGCACCGATTTATTTGCGGCAATTCTCGAAGCCATGACTGCTTTGCGGCAAGAACTAGCTACTGAAAATGATGATAACTATGATTTGATCCGTGAAGCCTACATGCGTCAATGTCTACGTCAAGCTGAATCTGAAGGCTTCCAAAAATCCGCAGTAGTTTGTGGAGCTTGGCATTCCCCCGAATTAGTACAGCCTTGGCCAACCCCTCAAGATGATGCTGACAAACTGAAATCTTTGACTAAAACTAAGCTCCAAGCAACCTGGGTGCCCTGGACTTATGGCCGCCTGAGTATAGCTAGTGGCTACGGCGCTGGCGTGGAGTCACCTGGCTGGTATCATCATTTATGGATACATCAAAAAAATGTAGTGATTCGCTGGTTAACCAATGTTGCTCGGTTACTGCGCCAAGAAGATATTGATGCTTCCTCGGCCAGCGTGATTGAGGCCGTGCGTTTAGCTGAAGCTCTATCTGCCATGAGAGAAAGTCCTTTACCAGGACTAGCAGAATTAAATGAAGCAGTGCAAACCGTGCTGTGTTTTGGTGATACGGCTCCGATGCAGCTCATTCATCAGCAGCTAATTATCAATGATCGGCTCGGCCAAGTCCCCAGCAATACTCCCCAAGTTCCGCTCCAGCAAGATTTAGAGAAACTAATTAAAAAACTCCGCCTCAAACAAGAGCCGATCGCCAAAACCTTAGAACTAGATCTGCGTAACGCCAACGACTTAGATCGATCCAAGCTTTTACACCGCCTAAATTTATTGGGCATTCCCTGGGGTGAAGTGCAGCGCACCAGCAGTAAAGGAACATTTAAAGAAGGCTGGTCAATTTGCTGGCAGCCAGAGTTTGCCATAAAACTTATCGAAGCTGGCGTGTGGGGCAACTCGATCGCATCTGCCACCACCGCCTTTGCTAAACAAACTGCCTTAGATGCTCAAGATTTACCCAGCTTGACTGGATTACTTGATCGGGTGTTGCTAGCTAGCTTGGAAGAAGCAATTCCCATCTTGATGCTCCAACTCCAAGCGATCGCTGCTATTACTAGTGATACTTTGCATTTTATGAATGCTCTGCCCGCTCTGGCTAATATTCTGCGCTACGGAGACGTGCGACAAACCGATACCAGCAGCGTAGCAATCGTGGTGGATGGTCTAATTACTCGCCTCTGTATTGGTCTGCCCCATTTCTGCCAATCTCTAGATGACGATGCCGCTGCCCAAATTTTTGAGGCCATTCAGCAAACTAATGGCACCATTAAACTTCTGAAAAACCCGGAGCAAATAGCGAGCTGGCAACAGGTACTGCTACAAATTGCCAATCAATCTAGTATTCATGGTTTGGTTCAAGGGCGCTGCTGTAGATTGTTATTTGATGATGGCAGCTTAGATACTGAGGCAACTAGTCAGAGATTGAGTTTGGCGCTATCGATCGGCACAGAGCCAACCACTGGCGCAGCTTGGGTCGAAGGATTTTTGCGAGGCAGTGGGCTACTGCTATTACACAGCGACGGCATTTGGCAGGTACTCAATGCCTGGGTTGCTAAACTCTCTCCAGATAACTTTGTGGCGGTATTACCCTTGCTACGCCGTACTTTTGCCACTTTTAGTTCACCAGAACGTCAGCAGATAGGCGATAAAGTCGCCAGAGGCCAAACAATTACTAAATATGTAGTTGCTGATACCTCTAATTTTAATGCCGATCAGGCTCGTCAAGCTTTACCTGTAATTGCTCAACTTCTAGGATTAACCTCATGAATGAATCAGACAGACTAAAATACTGGCGGCTGATTTTGGGCAGCGATGTAGAAAATAGCTGTGGTTCTGCCCTTACTGCTGATGAATTAGGAATGGATCAAGCCTTGGAATCGCTATATAAATCTGGTAAACCGGGCAGCGGCTTGGGTGGCTCGGCACCAAAAGTTGCTCGCTGGTTGGGGGATATTCGCACTTATTTTCCGAGTTCAGTGGTGCGGATAATGCAGCAGGACGCTCTAGAACGTCTAAATTTACAGCAGATGCTGTTAGAACCCGAAATGATGCAGGCCGTAGAAGCTGACGTGCATTTGGTAGCTAATTTGATGTCGCTCAGTCAGATCATGCCTGCAACTACCAAGGAGACAGCAAGGCTGGTGGTACAAAAAGTGGTCGATGAATTGCTGCGAAAGCTGACCAATCCGATGCAGCAAGCTGTGTCGGGTAGTTTAAATCGATCGATCCGCAACCGTCGTCCTCACCATAATGAAATCGACTGGAACCGGACAATTCGTGCGAATCTGCGCCACTATCAGGCCGCATACCGCACCATTATCCCCGAAACCAGAATTGGCTATGGGCGCAAGCGCACAGCTTTGAAAAACATTATTCTCTGTGTCGATCAAAGTGGCTCAATGGCAACATCGGTAGTCTATGCCAGTATTTTTGCCGCAGTGTTAGCTTCGATTCCGGCGATTAAAACCCAGATGGTGGTGTTCGACACGGCAGTTGTAGATCTGACCGAGATGCTCCAAGATCCAGTAGATGTATTGTTTGGTACTCAGCTTGGTGGCGGTACAGATATCAACAAGGCTCTCAGTTACTGTCAGGGTTTGATTCGCCAGCCCCAAGAAACTATTTTGGTGCTGATTAGTGACCTTTATGAAGGCGGCAACAATAACGAAATGTTGAAAAGAGTGGGATCGATCGTCGCTTCTGGAGTTCAATTTGTCACGCTGTTAGCCTTAAGCGACGATGGTGCACCTTGCTTCGATCATCGGAATGCTGGCGCATTTGCGACCTTGGGCAGTCCAGCCTTTGCTTGTACCCCCGACCAATTTCCCGATTTGATGGCTGCAACTCTCAGTCGCCAAGATATTGGGTTGTGGGCAGCTAAAGCCGGGTTGATGACCACTAGAGGTAAATAGTATCTCTAGGATTGCTCAAAAAAGATACATCATTGAAAAAAAGTATCCGATTGAAGAGATACCATGTGGCAATGGATAATGACTATCTAGCTAGAATATTGTCATTGTAGCAGCATTATAATTTGACGTGTTTGCCCTGGCGTTTTTGCTAGTGCTACTTTATCCCTAATGGCCGGTCGGCAAGAATCTTTGGCTAATATCTAGCTTTGTGAGTATGACTGGGTAGACTAATCAATAAGATGAACTATTTGCAATGTCACGATCGTAGCTCTCTTAAAATCATAAACTCAAGCTAGCCCGGAATTTTTATGGAAGCATCACCAACCAGAGTCATCCAGTACTTCAATGGCGAAAAGCAAAATCTTATTCCCCTTTTTCAGCGTCCCTACACATGGAAGCAAAGCAACTGGCAATCACTTTGGGATGATCTCATGGTGCAATACGATTTGGGTGATTCTGGAACCCATTTCATGGGTGCAATCGTTTCAATTCCCGCCACTAGTACACCTGTAGGAGTGAACAAGCATCTTATTATTGACGGCCAACAACGTCTTACGACAATATCGATCATTCTTTGTGCTTTGAGAGATTGTCTAGAAGAAAAAGCAGCAACCAGAATTCAAGAAGTTTATCTAAAAAATCCCCATTGCGAGTTAGAAGATACTTTAAAATTTGTGCCTACTCAAGTAGATCGAGATATTTATAGATCGATCGCCCTGGATTGGAAAGTCCCTACAGTCGAGACACTAATGGATCAGGCTTACCACTACTTCAAGAATCGGTTGTCTAAAGAATTTGATACAAATGGAGAGCCAGTAGTACCTGTAAAAGTACTGGCTATTCTTGAACGTTCACTACAAGTAGTGATGATTAATCTTGGCAGTGAAGATGATCCTTACTTAATTTTTGAAAGTCTTAATTTCAAGGGTGCGCCTTTGACCCAAGCTGACTTAGTTCGCAACTATATACTAATGCGCTTTCGCCATTCCATATCAACAGGTGGAGAACAAGAAGTTATATATGATAGATATTGGAAACCCCTTGAAAATGCCCTTGGCGAGAATCTAACTGAATTTCTTCGTCATTATATGATAAAAGATGGATACAACATTAATCAAGGTGGAATCTATACCGCAATCAAAACCAAATTAAAAAGTATAGCTCTTACTAAAAACGTTGAAAAGGAAGTTAAATCCATACAGAGATTTGGTGAATTATATGCAACAATTTTATGCCTAAATCCAGAAGAGAATAAAGTGATTCATGAGCGTTTAGAAAACATACAATCACTAAAAATTACAATCGCATACCCTCTTTTGTTACGTCTTTTTGATGCCTATGAAACCCACCAAATTTGTCATATGGAACTAGAGAAATGCTTGGGATTAATCGAATCTTATATCATTCGTCGTACTGTTTGTAAAGTACCAACAAATACATTAAATAAACTATTTATTCAATGTATTAAAAACTTTCCTGAAACTAATCATGCTTCATGGCTACATAATTTAATGATCTCTGGTAGCGGTGGCCGTCGTTTTCCTACAGATATTGAGTTTGATAAAGCTTTCCTTAGTTCCTCACAATATGGGCAAATTAGCACTCGTTTTATTTTGTGTCGCTTAGAAAAATCGTTTGAGCATAAAGAATGTGTAGATCTCTCGTCAGCAACGATCGAACATATCCTACCTCAATCTCTTAGTCCACAATGGAAGCAAGATTTAGGGGAAACAGCAGAAGAAATTCACGCTATTCTGGTTCACACCTTTGGTAATTTAACACTGACTGGATATAACTCTGAGCTAGGAAATCTCCCTTTCTCTGAGAAAAAAGCCAAGCTCGAAAATACCCATATCGAGCTAAATCGTTGGATTCTTCAGCAAGCCAATTGGGGAGAATTGGAAATTAATAACCGAGCTAAAACACTTTTACTGAAAGCTAAAGAGATCTGGACAAGGGATCTTAATTAATTGGGCGTTGCTGATTTTGTTACACAGACACTTCGTGAACAACATAAACTCGCTCAAGTATGTTAGGCTATCAATAGCTCAGAAGTACTATGATACATGTCCACTATTCTCGATACCCCTTGGAAACAAATCCTTGAAGGATACTTTCGTCCCTTCATGGCATTCTTCTTCCCCGAAGCACATGTCGCAATTGACTGGAACAAGGGCTTTGAATTTCTTGATGCCGAACTCCAACAAATCACTCTGGAAGCTGAAACCGGCAAACGAATTGTAGATAAACTCGTCAAAGTCTACTTGCTTGATGGTCACGAGCGCTGGATACTTTTGCATATTGAGGTGCAGAACCAAAAAGAAGACGATTTTGCAGAGCGCATTTTCATTTACTCCATCCGCCTCTTCGACAAATTCCGCCGTACTGTAGACAGCTTCGTAATTCTTGGTGACACCGATACTAAATGGCGACCCCAAACCTTCACTATGGCAGGACTGGCATCCCGTACAGATTTCTCTTTTGCTATCGCAAAGTTGCTAGACTATGAGAAACGAACAGAGGAACTTGCAGCTAGCGATAATCCATTTGCCATTGTAGTACAGGCTCACCTAGCTGCTCAAGCTACCAAAGGTAAAGCTAGTCAAGACCGCCGCAGAAAGCAAAAGTTCCTAATTACTACTATGCTTTACGAGCGGGGTTACAGTCGTCAAGAAGTAATTGACTTGTTTCGTTTTACGGATTGGGTTTTGGCCTTACCACCAGAGCTAGAATCAGCATTCAGAGAAGACTTAAAGCTCTATGAGGGAGAAAAACAAATGGCATACCTATCCAGTATTGAAAGAATGGCTAAGGCCGAAGGTGAAGCCGAAGGCGAAGCTAGAGGTGAAGCTACAGGTGAGGCTAGGGGCAGAGCAGAAGGTGAGCAGAGGCAAAAACAGTCGATCGCCCTCAACCTCCTCCGAAAAAACGTCTCCTTAGAAATCATTGCTGATGCCACAGAGTTATCGATCCAACAACTCCATGATCTACAAGCCGAGATGTAAACACCTTCTGGGAGCACTTTCAGATGTTGCACTTCAGATTTGAATTGGCGCTTATGCTAAAAAGCCAATTCCTAGGAATTCTCCTCTCCGCTATTAAAATAAACCTGTTGGATCTGTTCATTAAAAAGTCTTTAGAATTCGGAAAGGTAAAAATTTTAAGTGAAGTATGACCGATCGAACGACATCTGCGCAGAAGAATCGAATCTTGATATGGCACCGGCAAGATTTACGAGTAGCTGACCACGCTCCACTGGCTCAGGCCGTCGCAGAAGGTGCCGAAGTATTGACGCTATATTGTTTTGACGATCAACTGTTTGGCTCTACTCCCGCAGGCTTTGCCAAAACAGGTGCCTTCCGTGCCCAGTTTCTGATCGAAAGCATCGCTGATCTACGTCAGAGCTATCGATCATTGGGTGCAGACTTATTAGTAAGGCGAGGACAAACAGCCGAAATCATTGCTTCACTGGTTCAAGAATTAGAAATTGATCGGCTGTACTTTCATACTTATCCAACTAGCGAAGAGCAGTCGATCGAGCAGGCAGTATTGGCTCGGCTTCAGATTCCTCATCGCAGTTGGTGGGGTCACACTTTATATTTGCCCGAAGATTTGCCGTTTAAAATTGGCGAATTGCCAGAGCTATTCACCAAATTTCGCAAAATAGCAGAAGCCAGCACTACTAAAAAAGTCCGTGCGCCATTGGCAGTTCCCCGAAGTTTATCAAAAGTGCCAGCAGATCCTGGTGATATTCCGGCTCTCGCCGATTTTGGTCTGATGTTGCCTCCAGTAGACGATCGAGCAGTTCTGCGATTCCAAGGTGGTGAAACCGCTGGAATGGCTAGGTTACAACAGTATTTTTGGCAACAGGATTTGTTAAAAACCTACAAAGAAACTCGCAATGGCATGGTGGGTGCTGATTATTCTTCCAAGTTTTCGCCTTGGCTCGCTTTGGGCTGTTTATCGGCTCGATCGATCTATGCCGAAGTGCAAAAATACCAGCAGGAGCGAGTTCAAAATGATTCTACCTACTGGTTGATTTTTGAGCTGCTGTGGCGCGATTACTTTAGCTTTATTGCAGCCAAACATGGCAATAAAATCTTTCAAGCCAATGGATTAAGAAAGCTAAATATTCCTTGGAAGCAAGACCAACAAAGGTTTGACTTATGGTGTCAGGGCAAAACTGGGTTTCCGCTGGTAGATGCTAATATGCGAGAGCTGGCGGCCACTGGTTTTATGTCTAATAGAGGGCGACAAAATGTAGCCAGCTTTTTGACCAAAAATTTGGGGATAAATTGGCGCTGGGGTGCAGAGTGGTTTGAATCTCTACTGATTGATTACGATGTGGCTAGTAACTGGGGTAACTGGAACTACACGGCAGGTGTGGGCAACGATGCCCGAGGATTTCGGTTCTTTAATATTTACAAGCAAGCCAAGGATTACGACCCCCAGGGAAAGTATGTGAAGCTGTGGCTTCCTGAGCTAGCCGAGATTCCGGCAGCAAAGGTGCATGATCCTAGCAGGCTGCTGGCTGTGGAGCAACAGCGCTTGGGAGTCAGAATTGGGGTAGATTATCCGCAGCCGATCGTCGATTTATTTAAGTCGGCAGCAGCTAATGAAAAAATCTATGATGCAGCCCAATAAGATTCAATCATCAGAGCCATAAATTTGTCAGGGTCTCTGAAAAATCTTTCCTCAGCAGTTTATCGGCGACCTCTAAAACGAATCTCTGAAGACTATTACCCACATAGTCTTCAGAGATTTTTATCTGTTTTTACAAACAGTTTAAGTAGATTCTAGAAATGCAAAATGCCCAGACGAGACAAGTATTGAATCAGTAAAACAGATGAAAATCCTAACATTGCCAGCCGGCCATTCCAAATTTCGGCTTGAGGAGTGAATCCCCAAACCCATTCGTTGCGATCGATTGGGGCGATGACTTTTTTAAAACTGTTCATGGTAGCTAGTCCAGGTTTGTGGTTATAAGAACTAAGGCAGATGACCAGTAGAGCATCGCTTTCTCTGGAAGAGTTGGAACGAGCTTTATTTGATATCTAAACCAACCTTAACAAATTTTAGCATTTATTCACATATCTTAATATTTGCTGGCAAAAAAAGTTTGGGAGCTTTATCGATCCCAAACTCGCTGCAACAATAGCTACTCGACCGTCACCGATTTGGCTAAATTCCGAGGCTGGTCTACATCCAAGCCGCGCATCGCGGCAATATGGTAAGACATCAACTGCATTGGGATCACTGTCAACACTGGCGACAACAGTTCATCCACATGAGGTATTGGCAACACCTTATCGAAGATTTCCGCAGCATCTTTATCTTCTGCCGAAACTACGCCGTAGAGATGGGAATCGCGGGCTTTTGCTTCTTGGGCATTAGAAATTGCTTTTTCGTAGACAGTACCAGGTACAGCCACCGCAACTACTGGAACCTTGGCATCAAGCAGCGCGATCGGGCCATGCTTCATTTCGCCAGAAGGATAGCCTTCGGCATGAATATAGCTAATTTCCTTAAGTTTTAAAGCACCTTCTAGGGCGATCGGAAAATTAATGCCCCGTCCTAAAAAGATTACATCTTGAGTATCTAAGAAACTGTGAGAAAGCTCCTCAATATATTTTTCCTGAGATTCCAAGATAATCTCAATCTGCGAAGGTAATTTCTTCAGACCATCGATCAAATCCTGCATCCGTTGATTAGTGATGGTTTTGTGTCGGTAAGCTATCTCCAGCGACAAGAAATAGAAAGCCATCAACTGACCCATAAAAGTCTTGGTAGCCGCTACCCCAATTTCCATCCCGGCGTGGGTATCAATCACGGTGCCCACTAACCGAGCGATCGCGCTATCGGTGCGGTTTGTTACTGCCATGACTCGCGCCTGCTTAGCTGAAGGCTGATCTTTGCGACGGAATATTTCAATTTCTAGCGCCGCCAAAGTATCTGCGGTTTCACCTGATTGAGTAATGCCGATCGTTAGAGTATTGGCCATTACTGGTGGTGGAGCATAGCGAAACTCTGAGGCATATTGAACAAAGGTAGGAATTTGTGCGAGGTTCTCTAACAGGTAGCGACCCACCATGCCAGCGTGCAAGCTGGTGCCGCAAGCCACAATTTGAATGTGCTCCAAATTTTCGTAAATTGATTCTGGCAAATCTAGCTTGATTGGAGATTTATTGCTGTCTACAGTCCAATCGGCATCTAAATAAGCTTCTAAGCAAGTCCGAACCACCGCTGGCTGCTCATAAATTTCCTTAGCCATGAAATGCTTGAAGCCTTGCTTTTCGACGGCGATCGGATTCCAATTTAAGGTGCGAGGAGTTTTCTTAACGGGGTCGCCTTTGAAGTTATATACCTGATACCCTTCAGTCGTCAGCCGCGCAATTTCTTCGTTTTCAAGCTGCACCACCACCTGGGTATACTGCACCAGCGCGGGTGTATCGGAAGCACAGAAATATTCACCATCGCCAATTCCTAACACCAAAGGGGCTTGCTGTCTGGCCACAATTAGTTCATCGGGGTAATCTGCCGAAAGAACAGCGATCGCGAAAGCTCCTTCTAGCTGATGAACGGCTTTCTGAACGGCATCTAAGAGGGTTGCAGCACCTTGCTTAAAACATTCTGCCAGCAAGTGAGGAATAACTTCGGTGTCAGTATCAGAGCGAAACTCATGACCCTTGGCCTTGAGGCTGTCGCGCAGTTCGCGGTAGTTTTCGATAATGCCATTTTGTACTACGGCAATCCGATGGGCTGTATCGGTGTGAGGGTGAGCGTTATATTCTTCGGGTTTGCCGTGGGTCGCCCAGCGAGTGTGGCCAATGCCGATCGAGGACGAATTGCTATTGGTTTCTAGCTTCACCCGCAGATTTTGCAGCTTGCCTTTGGCGCGAATACAATCGATTTTATCTTGATCGATGGTGGCAATTCCAGCAGAGTCATAGCCCCGATATTCTAGCTTTTCTAGGCCAGATACCAAAATAGCCTGGGCTTGCTTCGTTCCGATGTAACCAACAATCCCGCACATATAAAATCTCTCTCTCGTAAATGCAATTTTTATCTTAGTATGCCTCTGACCAGCTTAAATCAATCAGAGGCTACCAAAATTCTTTACTGATAGAAGATGCCTAGCATTTTCTCGCGCCTGAGAAGCCTTTAACCCACATTCCGCTCCCTTTTGTGGTCATTAAGGAATTAAAATAAAACCAGACTAATCTCAAAACGGAGGAGAAAGTGAGCAATCCAGAAATAACAGTCCACAATCTAGACCATCTAGGAATCGTGGCCGGTATAGTAGA
>JANYHM010000018.1 GCA_025359065.1 Synechococcales cyanobacterium GL140_1_metabinner_5_sub
TATAGCAAATCAGGATCGGATGAAGTATAATATGCTTATTTACTAGAGGAGAAACTTAGTGAAAGCATATTCAGTAGATCTGAGACAGAAAATCATTGATACTTACAAATCTGAAGTCATGTTAACACAACAGCAATTAGCTGATAGATTTAGAGTAGACAAGAGTTTTATCATTAAGCTTTTAAAGCAATATCGTGAAACTGGTGATATTGCACCGAAGCCTCACGGCGGTGGTCATCAGCTTAAGCTTAATTCTTCTCAATTAGTATCTTTTATCGATATAGTTCACGAGAATAATGATGCTACTCTTAAAGAATACTGTCACCTACTAGAAGAGAAGGAACAAGTCAATGTCTCTCAGTCTACAATGTGCACTATGTTGCAGCGTCTTGATTTAAGACGAAAAAAAAACTTTGCACGCCTCTGAAAAACATACAGAAAGAGTTCAGCAACTGCGTTTTGACTATTGGCATATTATCAGAGATGTCAAACCGGAAAATTTAGTCTTCATAGATGAGTCAGGAGTGAACCTGTCAATGATTAGAACTCATGCTAGGGCGCAGGGAGGGGAAAGAGCAAGGGGCGCTCGGCCTCAACGAAAGGGGAAAAATGTTTCAATAATTGGAGCAATAGCATTAAAAGGTTTGATAGCATCATTTAATGCACTAGGTGGAATTGATATGATTACTTTCGAGGCTTTTATCTGCCAAAAACTGATTCCAAATCTATGGCCAGAGGCTTGTGTCGTTGTTGATAATTGCAGAATTCATAAAAGCCCAGAAGTAGAAGCAGCACTCAAAAAAGTTAAAGCACATCTGGTTTTTCTACCACCATACTCCCCTGACTTAAATCCAATTGAAAATTATTGGTCTAAGTTAAAAACAATTCTACGCTCAATCGGAGCTAGAACTTATGAAGAGTTAGATAAAGCCATAAAGAAAGCTTATGAACAAATTTCTACTCAAGATATTCGCAGTTGGTTCACACATGATTGCTACGGTCATGACTCTATGGAGCTTACTATATAAAAATTACCTGCTCTATTCATTTAATGGACTTCATTCGAGCTGAAACCGCTATAACTCAACAAATCTTGTATCCCACTTGTCCATAGGCTTTGTCCCGATTACTTCTAGATTCATATTTTAAGCCTATTATCAAATTGAGTAGTGTGTTTAGCTAATCTGTTCTAATAAAAGTATGCCCAAATTTCACCTAGATTTTTAACTCCTTAGATTTCTTCTCAAAAACGGTAGTTTGTGAGAATCTTTACGGGTGGCGATCGACCAAATGCAAAACTGGGGATGTTGCTTTCTCATAATCTCGAATATTCTCAATTCAGTACACCTGAGATGAGCTTTGAGAATTTATGCTGATTGGCTATGCGCGGGTTTCGACTCAAGTAAGGATTCAGGTCATCTAAGATCCTTGTCAATCAAGGGCTTCAGGATTTTACAGATTTCAGAAAATTTTGTGTATTCTCAATAATTAACGAGAAAGGTGGATTTCAGAATACCTTATTGAGAATCGACTGATCAGTCGATTTTTACAGAAACGCCTGAAAAACTTTGCCACCAAAGGTTTTGTGACTTTTGCTGAAGACCTGAATCCTTACCGACTCAAGACCAGAATCTGGAGTTACAGTGGAAGGCTCTGACTGATGATGGATGTAAAAAAATCTTTGAGGGACATAGAGAACCTAGCTGTATTTTCGGATGCTACGACATCCGGCCACGGTAAGATAGACTGAATGCACAGATTCAGGAGCAAGCAATGTCAGCCAGAATACTCTTAGTAGACGACGAACCCGGTGTGCGGGAATCGGTACAAGCGTACCTAGAAGATAGCGGCTATGCCGTGCAAGTGGCAGCCGGTGCCAAAGATGCCTGGGAAATGCTCCAACGTGACCCTCCTGAATTGGTAATTACCGACGTGATGATGCCCCAAGTAGATGGCTACCAATTTTTGAAGCAAATGCGTGATGATCCGCGTTTTGTGGCGATGCCAGTGGTGTTCTTGACAGCCAGAGGCATGAAGTCCGATCGAATCAGTGGTTATCAAGCGGGTTGTGATGCTTATTTACCCAAGCCTTTTGACCCGGAAGAATTAATTGCGATCGTCAAAAATATTTTGAAGCGTCGTGAAAGTACTAACAGTGAAGCTGGTGGCATTGCCAAGCAAATTGCCGCTGAGTTACGGGGCATGATGGGTACTGGTAGCGCGATCGTCACTACCCCACCACCGATTAATATTGATTTTACGCCGCGTGAACAGAGTGTTTTAGATTTGGTAGCGGCTGGTTTGATGAATAAAGAAATTGCTCGTCAGCTTGATACCAGTGTGCGCAACGTGGAGAAATACGTTAGTCGTCTCTTTGGCAAGACTGGTACTAATAGTCGCACTGAGTTAGTGAGATATGCTTTGGAGCATGGATTGACTAAGTAATTGGATCAGGCCACAATTCCAAACTTGAGTTGATCTTGCCGCGTTGTCTTATATAGATAGCACTCAATAAGATTGGTGCCCTGGAAGGCTCTCCCTTTACCAGAGAGCAACTCTTGCGCACGGCAGGCTGATGCTTTTCAATTTGGAATTGCAGAACTTACCTAAAGCTCAAAGATTTTCTAACTCTCGATCGACTTTCTAGGAAACAAGTAGATTCCCCCAGAAATTAGGGTTAGAGCTACGGCTAGCCAAAATACCCAAATGCCCCAGGCTTGAATTGCAGGCAATGGCACCATCACCATCACAATTGCTACGATTTGCACCACCGTCTTGACCTTGCCCCACGTGTTTGCCCCCGACACCTGAGTTCCACCCACTCGCCAGCCCGCGATCGTCAGTTCCCTGACCAGAATAATACAAACCCCGATCGCTGGTACTCGATGTAGATCGATCGCCACCAACAAGGGCAACAACACCAAAAGTTTATCGACCAAAGGATCCAAAAACTTGCCCAGATCAGTTACTAGGTCTAGTTTTCTGGCTAAGTATCCATCTAGCCAGTCGGTGGCTGCGGCAATAATAAAAATGCCGATCGAAGCCCACTGCCAAACTAAACTCGGCTGATATAACCCATATAAAATCAAAGGAATACCTAGTAGTCTGGAGAGTGTAATACTATTGGGTAGATTTAGCATTTGCTGGTATCTCGATCAAAAGTTAGATATATGAACTGGAATTTGGGCACAATAGTTTTACTGCTAATCTTGCCTGCTGGCAACATGGGAATTCCCGACAAGCAATCGTCCAGCTTCGGCGCTTTAAAAGTATATTTGTTTAGGTGTATCTAATAGTGGGTTTTATGGAAGATAGACAAGGTAATCAACAACTCGCTCCTAATCTCCAAGATTTGCTCCGAACCGCAGCGTTCTTCTCTGAACTGCCCGAAGCATCTCGACAAATTGCGTTTAGCCATGCTGTAGTACGTAACCATCCAGCCAACCAAATGATCTTGTTGGAAAATGATTGGGGCGGATCAGTTTATTTTGTATTGAGTGGTTGGCTAAAAATTCGGACTTATAACGTTGATGGTAAAGAAATTACCTTAAATATTGTCGGTCAAGGTGAAATTGTGGGCGAAATGGCGGCGATCGATCAAGCGCCACGTTCTACCGATGTGTTGAGTTTGACCCCTACCATGATCGCCAATGTGCCCGCCGATGATTTCATTCAACTATTAAAAGTAGAACCGCTAGCAGGATTAAAGCTCTCCCAGCTTATGGGTCGTCGTTTACGCCAAGTAAACCGTCGTTTGCGCTTGCGTGAATCGAATAGCAGCTCACGGGTAGCTGATACCCTAATTTTTCTGGCCGAAGGCCAAGGGACTGACATCAATAGCAGCAAAGGTGCCGAAATTCCGAACTTCCCTCATCGGGAGCTGAGTAGCATGAGTGGTTTGGCGCGCGAAACCGTGACCCGGGTGCTGACCAAGCTCGAAAAAGATGGTTTAATTATCCGTTCTCATGACAAAGTAGCAATTCCTGACCTAGCGGCGCTGGAAGCGAGTATATTTTAGATAGCTGCTTTCTGTAAATATTTGTGAACACTGTTCTTGTTTCCTCCTCTAGCCTGACTTTTTTGCTGGCGATCGGCTTGATGTTTTTCATCAAAGCTTCAGTAAAAGACCGGATCGAGCAGATATCTTTTGCTATTACTGAGCCAGAAGAGGCTTTTTTGGCCAAGCTCGATCAGTATTTGCTTGATCGGGCATATAAATTAGTTGATATTAGTGACAATACCGGCGTAACCTATGAAGGTTTGGTTGCTCCCAGTTGGTTCATGGCCATTTTTCTGACTTCTTTGGCCGCTGGCGGGTTTTTATGTTTGGGCCTGGTGCTCAATTATATTTTTACCAGCAACTGGTTCTTGGGACTAGCCGTGCTGGCACCATTAGCCGGGCTGTTTTACTGGAAAAAATCTGAAAGGCTAGAGCAAATTATTTTTGTTTCCAAAGACCAGGCCAATGGTAAGACATTTAGTCTTACTGGCCATCGAGATGAATTAAAAATCTTAGAGCGCAGTCTAAAAATTCAACCTGTTGAAGCAGATTGATTTTTTTGCTAAGCTGAAATATCAATAGTCGGCTTTCCGCAAAGCAGAAAACCGACTGAGGATACTAGCTTTGAGCTATTTTGTACCCACCAAGGCAGGTTCTGGACATTCCAGAATTCTGAGGCTGGGGAAAAGAAAATGATTCTCTTCGACATACTGTGCTCCGAACAGACCTTTCTCAGCCCAGAAATATCGGTCTGTTGTATGTTCGTTACGTTTAACCAGCAGGAGCGCTGGGGGGGTGATACCTTCGTTGTGGATGTATCTTCTGGCCGCTGTGACAGGTTTGTCTTCGCCGCTTTCGATACTATACTGAGGTACCTGCTCAAGAATCCTTCGACCCTCTTGCCGCCGTCTGCTTTTGCGTTTACGTCTTCTCGCCAACCTAATTACCTCCTTGTTGTTTGTACCAGTTGTAATGGTTGCTACCAAAGCCGTGTGTATCATATCCTCTTTGATTTTAAAATTCAATCCCCCCTAAATTAACTCTCCGTAAGCCTGAAACTCTTTGCCTCAGCAAAATCCTAAGAATTTATAAAATTCTTTCTGAGAAAGTTTAATAAAACTTAACAACTTATTTAGTATTTTTGCTACCGATCGACCCATGACTAGATCTGACCATCCTAGCTCCTACCCAAACTCTTACGGTCTTTTGGCCTACAGCTCGCAGTTTATCGAATTATGCCGTGCGCAGCTAATGTTGTTGGGTAATATGGGCGCAGAAAAGGGGATTGTCTATACCACTCAAGCGACAACGGTTGGTCAAGAACCTAAATTAGAGCCGTTGGTTTCTTTTCCCGATGAGAGTGCTTGCCAAGAAGAAATGTTCATCAGCAAGATGCTGAGCAGCACCGGAGAAGATTCGGAGGTGATGCTGAGTGATATGGTGGTACCGCAGCTAGATCTATCTCTGGGCAAGACACCGAGTCAGCCACAGCACGTGCGGAAGTGGCCACCGCAAAAATTGCTGCAACCTTTGGCTCATGAAGGGATCATTATTGGACTACTTTGGGTGGTGCGGATTGATCGACCTTGGCAAGAGCCAGAACGGCATCAAATCGAACAGATTAGTCGCACCGTATCGCTAGCCGCAATTATTGATCAAGAGCGTCAATGGGCTATGCAGACCCTCCAGAAGCAACAGCAATTACGAGGTCGTCAGCAAAAGTTATTTGATAACTTATTACATCAACTGCGCAATCCGCTCACGGCTATTTATACTTTTGGCAAACTGCTGGTCAAAAAAATTCCCGCTGAAGATAGCAATCAGCGCATTGCCCTGAATATTTTGCGCGAAAGTGAACATTTAAAAGAATTGATGGAGCAGCTCGATAACTTTACCGGTACTCGTCAGTTGGAGGCGAGTGAAGATTTACTTTTACCAGAAAATACCGAGATTCAAAATGTTGGAGGTGAATCGTTACCTTTGTTACCACCGGCTAGTTTAGAGTTACAGCCCTGTAGTGTGACCGAAATTCTAGAGCCAATTTTAGCCAATGCTGCTGCGGTTGCCCAAGAAAAGCAGCTATTTTTCTCTAGCCAAATACCCGCAGATCTATTACCAGTGCTGGCGAGTGCTAGTGCTCTGCGGGAAGTATTAGGTAATTTGGTAGATAACGCACTTAAATACACCCGGCAAGGCATTGTGCGGGTGACGGTGCTCGCTGACGAACAGCAACTATTGATCGTGATCAGTGATAGTGGTGTGGGAATTCCTGCCGCAGATCTGCCCCGTTTATTTCAACGTAGCTACCGAGGGGCGCAGGCTAGTGGTAATATTCCAGGAACTGGTTTGGGGCTATCGATCGTCAAAGATTTGCTGAATCAAATGGGTGGCAAAATCAAGGTGGTTAGCCCACTCAGCTACGACTCCAAAGGCAGAGCGATCGGCAGCGAATTTACAGTTTCACTACCGATCTCTAAAGCCAGTTACTAGCGTCGAACAACTTGAGTTATTGGAATGTAACCAGAGTTGATAGTTTGGGATCTCCTCTGGTTAAAGCTTTTTGCTATCAGCTACGACGGCCTTTACCTAGAGAATCGCGAACGAACTCATATACCTCGTTGAACTTGCCGCTATTGGCTTTGTTTAAACCAATATCGTTGTGGTATCTCAGAATAATTGCTTCATGAGCCTCGACAAACTGTTTAGCGCGAGCGAAGTTAACGCCGCACTTGTTCAGCATGGTTTGACTAATCTTAGCTAGTCTAGCTGGGTTTTTAGCGTTCCATTCTTCGATTTTGAATACTACTGGCCAACAGCTCTTAAATGTCCGAGCTACATCTCTTTCTGCCGCAGCTTTTAGAATAGAAGCTTTGCTGCTGCTACGAGCCATCGGCACAACCAGTGGCCTAACTTCATCAGCAACTTTCACTTTAGGCTTGGGTCCACGTTTACCAGGAACTTTGACTGCTGCTGTTTCTGCTGCCACGGGGTTTTTAGCTGGACGACCCGGCCTACCTTTAATCTTTACTGGCACAGCCGCAACGACTTCGCTAATGCCTAACAGTGAAGCCATTTGATCTAAACGAGCTGCCTTATCGCGTAAATCAGCATTTTCTTGGCGAAGCTGAGCAATTTCAGCGAGTAATTCTGGGCTGTCAATGGCAGCAACGCGACCAGCAGTTTTACTTGGGGCAGTGCCACCTACTTGCTGGCGCAAGATCTCGATTTCTTTAGTCAACCAAGCTTGAGTAGCGATCGCTTGTTGTTGGACGATCAATTGCTGAGTGAGATTACTCAACAGAGTGGTCAGATCGCCATCGTCACTAATAGCTGCTGGAGCTGCTGCTAATGCTGCGGCTGCTTCTACTTCTGCCTGTGGTTTGCGACCTGGCTTACGCCCTGGACGATTCATTTTTGCTTTAGTGGGGGTCATTAATTGACGGCGGGAAGCAGGTTTCTTGCCATTTACTGGAGCTTTTGTGGTTTGTCTTGGTGCCATGATTGCTAAGGGGTATAGGTATTTGCTGAATAGCTATTGCCACCAGCATCTAATTATTGTATATACAAAATGTCAAAAGAGATAGCTATTTGAAAAAATTTACACTATTTTAAATTTTCACCCATAAAAAGGAGTGAGATTTTGCCAGGTAGAAAGTTCTCCTTTTTGCCACTGTAGCTGGGCTAAATCCCACACGCTATCTACCGTGCTGCCTAGCTTTGCACCGCTTGCCAAGATAATTTTGCTGCCGCTAAATTTATCTGAATATTCTTGCCAGTCTGTGTGGGTAGTTAATCGATCGATCTTTAATACTTCGATGGTGCGATGGCGGTGACTAGTGCGGTAGACCCCAGTATAAATCTGTCCTTGTTGTGCTGGCATCACCACTGCAACATCACCTTCTATTTGCTGTTGCCAAGCTACTGCTGCCAAATTAGAAATGCCATAAACCGGAATTTGCAGTTGTTGACCAATAGTTTTAGCTGTGACCACAGCTAAGCGCGTTCCGGTAAAACCGCCGGGGCCATGGGCTACAGCAATCCATGTCAATTCTTGCCAAGTTTGGGGGGCAATAAACTCCAATATATAAGCGTGCAAAAGATTAGAAGTTTCCCGACCTAAATCCCAAACACGAGTTCGTTTGGCCTTATGGAGATAGCCACGAGTCTGATCACTGGCGTTTGGCTCCAGCAGACCTGTGCTGAGATTGTCGGAGCAAGCTATCGCTAGCCCCAACTCTGGGGTGCTAGCGTGTAAAGCTAAACCATGTTTTGTCATAGATACTATGTGGTTAAGTATGATCGTGCGGAGTACTTGCGTGAAGCTAAACCATGTTTTATCACAGATACTGTGTGGTTAAATATGATCGTGCAACAAGTTCATGTTCCCACAGCTATTTGAAAATTCCCATGCAAGGATCTTTAACCGAAGTAGTAACCGCCGCAATCAATGGTGTCGTAGTCAGCTTTCCCACTGACACTGTTCCCGCTTTGGCTGTACGCCCTGATCGATCTGAGCTACTATATAAGATTAAGCAACGTGATAATAATAAGCCTCTTATTCTATTGGCGGCCAATAGTGCTGATCTATGGCCATTTACCCAAGGCAATAGTGAAGAGAAAGAAATTTGGCAAGAGATGGCTAGTCGATATTGGCCAGGAGCATTAACGTTGGTGTTGCCCGCTAGCACCAAGGTACCAGCGGGCTTAAATAGTGGCGGTAATACAATTGGGATACGTTTACCTAACAGCGAGGCCGCTAAAGCGGTGCTGCAACAGACTGGGGCGTTAGCCACCAGTAGTGCCAATCTGTCAGGAGAGGCTCCGCTGTTAAATATGTTGCAGGTCGATCGGGTTTTTCCTACTGTGACAACTTTAGTTGGGGAGCGCGATCGATCTGCGAGTAATCAGCCCTCTACTGTCATTAAATGGACTGGTACTGATTGGCAGATATTACGACAAGGGTTGGTGGTGATCGAATAGGTCATTCTGCGCAGTGTTTTTTCAGCTACTCCTGCCTATGTAAAGCTGGAATTTCACGATTAGGATGGAATCTCAGATTCTTGCTGTTGCACCATGTATCAATCTCTTGTTAAATCTTTTGGTAAACGTTCCGTATCGGGTTTCACCCTAATTGAGCTGGTGTTAGCATTGGCAATGGCGACCATGTTTTTGGGTTTGGTCGGCAGTGGTTTGGTAATTGTGACGAAGCAAGATCGGGCTGCTGCTGCCGATCGATCCAGTCGCTATGAGCTACAAAGAGCCTTAGGATTTATTGGCAACGAAGTACAGATGGCACAGTCGGTAAATCCCTGCCCACCAGATTTTAGTGGTGTTAGCACTACGGCTAGTGGCAGTACCAATCCATATCCGGTATTGTCTTTGACCATGCCGGTCTCTAGTGGTTTGACGGAACCAATCATTTATTATGTGGCCGCACCTCCGGCTAAATCGCCTTGGTCTGGGCCACTGGTGATTTATCGTTGGGGGCCAACGCTGAATTTGAATGGCTCATATAGTAAAGGAAGTAGTGTAACTAGCTACAGCTACTACAATGAGGTGGTGGTTGATAAAATCACTGCCAACCAGCTAGCAGATAGCTGTGATGCTGTTTTTACTGCGGCGATTCCGCCCACTAATGGGCAGGGCTTTGCGGCTTGTGTGGAGCCAGGTGGTACGGCAGTAAAGTTGACGCTCGTTCGCAGTAGTGATCATCACAAGCGCGATATCTCACTGAATTCTATTTTTAGTCGGCGCGGTCGTGGTGTGTCGATCTCTGCACCGATTTGCCCATAATATTTAGGAGCTTTGAGGAGAGTTAATTTCTTTCGATCAAGTGTCTAGGTACATATCAGATCGATTCACAGGGGCCACAAAGTGTTTGTGAAACAGAATCGGCCACAGATACTTTGAAGCCTCAGGCCAATGGATAGTTGCACTTAATCTGGTTCCAGAATTGCGATGATTGTAGCCCAAAACAATTAGTATCATGGGTCGCTATGGATACTCTCTTGAGCGTTAAGTTAGCTCAATTAATTGCGCTAACTACGATTGTATGACTGCGATCTCCCTCTTCTGGCTTGGCTTTAACATTAACTTCTACATCGAGATCGAAAGCATTCAGAAACTTAAATAACCTCTCTAGGGAGTACCCCTGAAATTGACCTCTGATTAAAGCCGATACTTTGGGTTGATCTATCCCCAGCACCTCAGCAGCTTGATATTGATTTAAACCTCTAGCTTTGATTGTCTTGCTCAACAACATTACTAACTTTGCTTTGAGCAACATTTCCTCTGGATTCTCGAACCCTAAATCGGCATAAACATTGCCACTGCCACGAGTCACAGTAGTTTCACTTTCTTCAGTCAGATGGCGATCGGTTGTCATAGTTAGCCTGATATCGGCAAGCTTAACTTCTACATTGGCAAAACGATGCGCATTTCTTCTCTTAAACCGCTGACTGATAACGCAAGGTCAGCGATCGCACTCTTCAATTCCCGAATATCTTGATCTGCACTTTGGATCATGTTTGATTTCCCTGAGATGGGGTCAACCATATTATATCTGTAAAAGATCAGAGCATCGTGTCAATCTGTGTTAACATCATAAATCTGGCATTTGGTTTTAAAGACATTCCCCTAGGATCATGGCAAAGCGCACACAATTAGTATTAAGTCAAGACGTTCGTAAGCTCGGTAAGCTAGGCGACGTAGTAGAAGTAGCCCCTGGCTACGCCCGCAACTACCTGGTGCCCCAAGGCATTGGCCTACCCGTTACTCCTGGCATTTTGCGTCAGGTAGCCAAGCGGAAAGAAATCGAGTTGGCAAGACTAGCTGAACTAAAGCTGGTTGCTGACCAACAAAAAGCGGCGATCGAAAAAGCTGGCGCATTGCAAATCAGCAAGAAAGAAGGTGAAAACGAGGCTATTTTTGGTACCGTTACCACCGCCGAAATTGCCGCCGCAATCCTTAGCTTGGCTAGTGTCACCGTAGATAAGCGGGATATTTCTGTCCCCGATGTGGCTAAACTTGGCACTTATATTGCCAGCATTGAGCTGCACCCTGAAGTGACTGTAGAAGTTGAATTTAACGTCGTCGCTGAATAGTAAATCAGGGGCGCGGTAATGTCTGAAGAAACTAGCGCCATCCAGAAATCGTCGGATTCTTCCGGCGATTTTTTAGCGTCCAACAGCTCTAATCAGCAGTTTGGTCTGGCCGCCGCCAATATGATTCCGCCCCAAAATATCGAGGTAGAAGAAGCCATCTTAGGCGGCATCTTGCTCGATCCTGAAGCTTACGGACGAGTGGCAGAGCTACTGGTGCCCAATGCCTTTTATATCCCCGCTCATGGCCATATTTATCAGGCGGCGATCGAGCTTCACGCCAGTGGTTTGCCCACAGATTTATTGAATGTCTCCAACTGGTTGGCCGACAATCAACTATTAGAGAAAGTTGGTGGCCAAAATAAGCTGGTACAGCTAGTAGAACGCACCGTCAGCGCCGTGAATGTCGATTCATTGGCCGTGTTGCTGATGGATAAATACATGCGCCGGGAGCTAATCCAAGCCGGTAATGTGGTGGGACAGCTTGGCTACGACCTGGGTAAGCCTTTGGAACAGGTACTCGATCAGGCGGAGCAAAAGGTTTTAAATGTTACTCAGGTACGGCCTCAATCCGGCTTGACTCCGGTAAGTGAGATTATTCTACAAACTTACCAAGAAATTACTGCCCGCAATCAAGATCTGACACCACCCGGATTAACCTGCGATTTTGCCGACTTGGATGCCATGACGGGTGGCTTTCAGCGCTCGGACTTGATCATCGTGGCTGGTCGCCCGTCAATGGGCAAGTGTTTGGCGCACGATGCCGAAATTGTGCTGGCAGACGGCAGCATTACAACAATGGCAGCCATTTACCAGCAACAGGATGCTGAACTACTTACCCTGAGCCAAGACTGGAAACTAGGACTAACTCGGCCATCGGCCTTTGTGGATGATGGTGTGAAGCCGGTGTTTAAGCTAACTACCCGCTTAGGTCGATCGATCGAAACCACCCTCACTCACCCTTATCTAACAATCCAGGGCTGGCGACCCCTCGCTGAACTGCAAGTGGGTGATCAGATTGCTGTCCCTCGGGTAATACCTATTTTTGGTCAAGAAGAATTACCTGATTGCCAAGTTAAGCTATTGGCCTATTTGATTGGTGATGGCTGCCTGACTGATGGCACCCCTGAATTTACGAACAATAATCCATTGATTGCAGCAGATTTTCAGCAGGCGGTCAGTGAATTTTCAGCTAATTTGAAAGTCCGCACCGAGTCCTCGCCCTCCAGAGCAACGACTTTGCATGTTGCTCGCGATCGGGTTGCCACCAACGAACTAACGGCATGGTTAAAGGAACTAAATCTCTGGGGCAAGAATTCTCACCAAAAACAGCTTCCGCCGGTAATTTTTAAGTTAGTCAAAGTGCAGGCTGCTCTCTTGCTCAACCGGCTCTTTGCTACCGATGGCTGGGCAACATTACTGAGCAGTGGCCAATCTCAACTGGGCTATTGTTCTGTTAATAGAAAATTGGTCGAGCAAATCCAACACTTACTGTTGAGATTTGGCATTATTGCAGCCATCACATCCAAATTAGTTAAGTATCAGTACCAAGGTGATTCCAATGCACCGCCTGAACGGCGACAGGCATGGCAATTGAATATTACAGATGCTCGATCGATTAAGACCTTTATTGATGAAATTGGCATTTTTAGTAAAGAAGAGGCTACAAAAAATCTACCGTTACAGCAGTTGGCTACTAGTGATGTCTATTGGGATGAGATTGTATCGATCGAATGCGCTGGGGAGAAACAGGTTTATGATTTGACGATTTCTCAGACTCATAACTTTGTGGCCAATGATATCTGTGTACACAACACAGCCATATCCCTAAACATTGCTTACAACATGGCGCTGCTACATCAGTTACCAATTTTGGTGTTTAGCTTAGAAATGTCCAAAGAGCAGCTTGTCCAAAGAATGTTAGCTGGAGAAGCGCGGGTCGATAGCAATCGGCTGCGGGCAGGGCGAATTAGTCAGAATGAATGGGAACAAGTCCATGCGGCGATCGTGAAAATTGCCGATTTACCTATATATATAGACGACACCGCTAACATGATGGTGATGCAAATGCGTAGCCAAGCCCGCCGCCTGCAAGCCGAAACTGGTAAGCCCTTGGGCTTAATTATGTTGGACTATTTGCAGCTCATGGAAGGCAGCAGCGATAACCGAGTACAAGAAATCTCTAAAATCACTCGTAGCCTGAAAGGCTTGGCCAGAGAATTGAACGTGCCGATTATTGCGCTATCGCAGCTCAGCCGTAGTGTAGAATCTAGAAACAACAAAAGACCAATGATGTCGGATTTACGTGAAAGTGGAAGTATTGAGCAGGATGCAGACCTGGTAATTATGCTGTATCGTGATGCTTACTACAATCCAGACACGCCCGATCGAGATATCACCGAGTTAATTGTCACTAAACATCGGAATGGTCCAACAGGAGTAGTAAAGTTAGTTTTCGATCCTGGCCTCACCAAGTTCAAAAATTTAGCACAACCCCGTTAGCTGTAGCAGAAAATGCTAAGAACAAAAGGTATGTTTAATGGCAACTACCAAACCTACTCCGATCGAGAAATCTGAGATGGAGGCGAGAAGGGCGGAAGTTGCGGAACAGAGAGTTAGTGAGCTGCTGGAAAAAATGCGGAAATTAGGAATAGACCCAGATTCGTAGTGTCTTCGGAGAAGAATCGCATAGCGATAAGAGTCGGGTCGTTCACAGAACACAATTCGTGCTAAATTTTAACCGAGCTGCTCTTTAGGTATTTCAATTTTCGGCTTATGCAATGTCCCAAATGCAAAGAACTCCTGACCAACACACAACTTTTTGGCGACCTAAAGGCTGACGCTTGTGGCACTTGTTCTGGGCAATGGGTCGATGGCGATGAATACCAGCAGTGGCGGCAAGCTCAAAACCGTGCCATTGTTGATCCAATGAAAGTATTGCGGGCTAACTTAGCAGCCTACAAAGTTCCGGCAGAAAATGATACCAAAACTGGTTTGTGTCCGGTCTGTCAGCGCATTTTATCGCGCACAAGAGTTAGCACCGAGCCATTTTTTTATTTAGAACAATGTCTTTCTTGTAATGGCGTTTGGTTTGACCAAGACGAAGCAGCGATTCTGCGGCAGCTTAAGCTCCATGACCAAATCGAAATTTTGTCTTCGGGTAGCTGGCAAAGCCAAGTTCGATCGGCACAAATGTTACTCAACGAGAAAGAAGCCGTCATCGAAAAACTAGGAATTGATATCGCTCAGCAGGTCTTTGAACTAGCCGAAATTTTAACGGACGAACCCAACGGGGACTTTGCGGTGGCTTACCTAATGCGCCGATTTGAGCGAGATAGTCCGTTTATGCAGCAATCTCAGGTTTGAGGGAGTTCTATCGAAATTAACCACAGCTATCACCAGAAGAGTGCGGAAGGCTTAGAAGCCCCGTCTCTTTGGAGCGGGGAGGAAAAGCGAGCCGAGCGGTTTTAACCGCCTACCCATGATGAGGATCGTTGATATATCGTTGGATAGTATCAGCAGCAACGTTACCAGCGGTACTAAAGAAATAGCTGTTTGTCCAAAGAGACGGTAGTTTCTTCAGATCAGGAAACTCCCTTCTTAAGTAAGTTGAAGAACGACCCTTGAAAGCTTTGACGACTTGGTTGATTGCGTCAGTAGGATGAATTTCGACAAATAAATGGATATGGTCAGGAGCAATTTCTAAAGCTCTGATGATCCACTCTTTCTCAATTGCCAGCTCTTGGAAAATCTCGTTAAGTCGAATTTTGACATCTCCAACAAGAACCTTTTTTCGTCGCTTGGGTATCCAAACGAGGTGTACTACTGCCAATCCGACAGAGTGGTTGTAATGTCGATATTCGTAGCTAGTTCTTTTCATAAAAGATTGACTATTCGTTTCATTCATTGTAGACTAAAAGAAGCAATCTACAAAGTGATCAACATATGTATGGATGCCAACAAAACTTGATCAATCCAGACAAAGAGCTAAAAGCCTTATTGGAATTCATTTGTGAAGAGTCCAAAAAACTAACTAATTGTGGGATCTACTATGCTCGTCAGCTATTTTTCAAATCTGGCAGAGTACCTAATAGAGCAGAACTGCACAAAGTAATCGGCACAGCAAACCAAAACCTACACTATCAGGCTTTTTACTCGGATACAGCGCAACAGATATTAACGGGTGTTGCTGAGTCTTTCAAGTCTTATACAGGACTGTTGAGAGGTGTCAAAAAAGGGACGGTACAGCAGCGACCTAGGCTTCCGGGATATCGTAAAGGGGGGCTAGCACTTGTTACCTTTACGGGACGCTCGGTAAAATTCAAAGATGGGATGCTTCGGTTTCCACTGGGTAGCAAAGTCAAAGCATGGTTTGGAATAGACTCTTTTCAACTGCCCATCTAAACTGCGTGGTACTCCCGCCAGACCGCTCTTAGCGGTTGGCGGTGAGGGGGATAGCAGGGCGTTGAGGAATCCCACCCCCGAACAATTTTGACCACTGCTCAAAGAGTGAGTGGGGTGGGTGACGAATCGCCAG
>JANYHM010000028.1 GCA_025359065.1 Synechococcales cyanobacterium GL140_1_metabinner_5_sub
CTGGCGATTCGTCACCCACCCCACTCACTCTTTGAGCAGTGGTCAAAATTGTTCGGGGGTGGGATTCCTCAACGCCCTGCTATCCCCCTCACCGCCAACCGCTAAGAGCGGTCTGGCGGGAGTACCACGCAGTTTAGATGGAGTTTTGGGGCGATCTTGAGATCGATCGCCTAATGTTCATATTTAGATAATCGAGTTGATTTAGCTCAACTCGATTGCGTCGATCGGCTAAGTTCTGGGCGATTGGGGCAAAAACTGCTAGAATGGCGGCATCGTCAACATTGTGATGTACTGAGTCTTTTGGTTAACGTATCTAGCATTGACACTCTCGCCCAAGAATTGGCGAACATTCAGCAAACTAGCTCCAAGAAAGTTGCTCTCCTCGGCTCTCGGCATGTCCCAATCATGCACCAGCACCTCATTGAGATGATGAGTTATGCCCTGGTGCTCTCTGGAAATCGCATTATTACTTCTGGCTCCTTTGGCACCAATTCGGCGGTGATTAAAGGCGCTTTACGGGCTGATCAAGATTTATTGACGGTGATTTTGCCTCAGAGTCTGAGTCGCCAACCTCGTGAATCGCGGGAGCAGCTCGAAAATGTGATGCATTTGGTAGAAAACTCCCAAAATGATGATTTGCCTTTGGGTGAAGCGAGTTCTCTCTGCAATCATGAAATAATTTCTCGCTGTCAGCAATTGGTGTGCTTTGCTTTCCACGATAGTCATACTTTGCTGCAAACCTGCCATGAAGCTGAAGAACAGCGTAAGTTAGTGACTTTATTCTATTTTGATTAAAGATAGAAACTCAGGCAATATTGCCTCTGGAACTCCTTTTTATCGATCGATCCACTGGTCAATTTGTCTCACCACAGTCAGAGCAGAATAGCTAACTCCGGCAGTGCCTTCGCCGGGATGGGTCGAATCACCGACCAGCCATAAACCATTGATCGGAGTGCGGTTTGCTACTCCAAAGGGGCCAAAAGTTGCCACTCGCTGACCCACTCCACCCACATAACCACGGTAGCGACCAGTGAACTTCTCGAAAGTCTGGGGTGTACCGGCTTCACAGACTTCAATGTTTTCAGGGCTGAGCTGGAAAAAAGTAGAGAGGTGATCGATCGCCCCCTTGGTATACTCTGCCTTCAAAGCCGCCACATCAACACTTTCTGCATACCATTTGTCGGGATCAGTGAAAGACGAAGCAATAATAGTGGCTTTGCCTGCCGGTGCTCGACCATCGCCTTCTTTGCTAACCGAGACAAACAGCGAATTGTTTTCGCCAATTATTCCCTGCTCGTCATAGAGAAACTGAAGGTGGGGTGGACATTCTGGAGGGATGGCCGATCGATCTACTCCCAAATAAATCACAAAAGCCGCCGATGGGGTGGGTAACTTGGCAGTGCCGCGCTGATAGTTTTGCCAGCCCCAAGATTTTGCTGCTGGACGCTCGATCGAATTATTAGGATGGTTACTGGGAGCAACCATCTTGGCTAGATTCTGGATGGGTACATTGGCTACCACGTAGTCAGCAGATTCTACCCAGCTCTCGCCGGTTTTGCTGTTAGTAACTGCTACTCCAGTCGCGCCTTGGCTATTGGTTTGGATTTCGGTGACTTGGTGGCGCATCAAGAGCTTGCCGCCATCGCGTTCTAGCGAGGCTATTAATCGATCGACCAAAGTTTGCATACTGCCATTTAAGTGATAAAGACCTTGGGGTGCTTGAGAGACTCCTAAGGCAGTCGCTGCATACAATAAAGCTGTTTCTGAAGCTGTTACTTGAGAATATAGCTTGAGCTGTAGGTCTAAAAATAACCGGAGACGGCGATCGTTTCCTAGCCCTAGCCACTGCAGGGCATCGCCTACGGTGGCTAGGGTAAAAGGCACTGTCAGCAAAGTATCTGGGCGTACTGCTCCTAGAAGCTGACCAATATCCCATGGGTTGCGCGGTGGCAGTACTGGGTCACGGCTTTGGAATTGCCAGCTAATCTCGAATAGTTTTTGTAATAGATTCCAGAATGTCTCGGTGCCCGGAAACTGTTGCTCTCGTTCGGCTTGCCAGCGCTGCGGGTCACGCCAAACTGAGATGGGAATGGTTTCTCCTGGTAAAAATACGGCGCAGGCCGGATCGCATTCGGTGGCTGATGGTAGTTCTATTTCTAGTTCGCTGAAAATGCGGTGATGAATGCCGCCCGGTTCTAATCCGGCTACTTGGGTAGCACCCACATCAAAGATATAGCCACGTCGTTGAAATGTGGAGGCGCAGCCACCGGGGACGATCGCCTGATCAAAAACCATTACTTGGTGTCCGCGTTTGGCCAATAGTGCTGCGGTGGTCGCGCCGCCAATTCCTGCTCCGACTACGACGATTTTTGCCATGGATTTTGCTTGTTACGTTTCTTTACAAAGATTATAGTGCTTTGCTAAAATCCTTGCTACTTAAGGGCAAGAAATTATTTGTCGAATGATGGTAAAAACAGAAAGCCGCAGATTCTACGATGATTTCTCATTGCCCGTAATCAAACAATCCAAAGCTTTAGACTTTTGACTAAAAAGAAAATTCTCCCGATAATCTACTGGGCAATCGATCACTGTGGGTACATCCTGAGCCAACGCTTCCTGCAACGTCGGCAGCAGCCCCGCCGCTGTACTCACTCGATACCCCTTCAGCCCCATACTCTCTGCCAACTTCACAAAATCAGGATTCCCAAACTTAATAAACGACGAAACCCCAAAATGCTGCATCTGCTTCCATTCAATTAACCCATAGCCCCCATCATTAAAAATCAACGTCACAAAAGGAGTATTCAACCGCAGCGCCGTCTCCAACTCCTGCATATTCATCATAAATCCTCCATCGCCCGTCGCTGCCACCACCTTGCGATCGGGATACACCAACTTAGCCGCGATCGCCCCTGGAATTGCAATACCCATCGCTGCAAAACCATTAGAAATTAAACAAGTATTGGGCTTTGCACAATGATAATGCCGAGCAATCCACATCTTATGGGCACCCACATCCGAAA
The DNA here is from genome assembly GCA_025359065.1 of Synechococcales cyanobacterium GL140_1_metabinner_5_sub. Lineage (GTDB taxonomy): Bacteria > Cyanobacteriota > Cyanobacteriia > Cyanobacteriales > Chamaesiphonaceae > JAAFHZ01. Next base: position 3,024 of record JANYHM010000028.1, read on the forward strand.
TCAAAATATCGTCATCTCCCAACACCTGTCGCAGATCATAAATCAACTTTTGCGGACGAATCGGAAACCCCTGATCCTCTGCATACTGCTCATAATCCGCCCGAATCTCATTGCGTAAAGAAAGAGCATAGGGTTTAGTAGTAGGCACTGGCAACTTCTGACATCGTTGCAAAATCTCCTTCAGCGAATCCGCAATATCACCCACCACTTCCTCTAGGGGAATATAACTACTATCAATCTCTGCCGGAACTTCCGCAATGTGCACGATCGGAATATCCCCGTTCGGATTCCACTTCTTCGGCGAATACTCAATCAAGTCGTAGCCTACCGCAATTACTAAATCAGTCTGATCAAACCCACAGCTAATATAGTCACGCTGCTGTAAACCTACTGCCCACAGCGCCAAAGGATGAGTGTAAGGAATCACTCCTTTACCCATAAAAGTATTCACTACCGGCAAATTCAACGCCGTTGCCAATTCCGTCAACATCTCACTAGCCTGAGAACGAATCGCCCCATTCCCCACCAGCACGATCGGGTTCTTAGCCTGAGCAATAATCTCCGCTGCTTGATCGAGACTGGCAAAAGAAGCATAGACCCGATGGGAACCATTATTATGTAGTGGTTTCACCGTCACCGGCATTGCTGCTACATTTTCTGGCACATCAATATGTACTGCTCCCGGCTTCTCTGTTTGAGCAACCTGAAAAGCTCTGCGCACAATTTCCGCAGTACTATTTGGCTGGACAATTTGCTTGCTCCACTTGGTAATCGGCGCAAACATTGCTACTAAATCTAGATACTGGTGCGATAAAATGTGCATTCGATCGGTGCTTACCTGCCCAGTAATCGCAATCAATGGTGCCCCATCCAAATTGGCATCGGCCACCCCAGTCATCAAATTAGTTGCCCCTGGCCCCAAGGTAGATAGACAGACCCCAGCCTTGCCAGTCAAACGCCCATAAACATCTGCCATAAAAGCTGCACCCTGTTCGTGACGACAGGTCACAAACTGAATAGAGGAGTCTTTTAGTGCTTCTAAAATATGCAGGTTTTCTTCCCCTGGCAAACCAAAAATATACTCTACGCCTTCATTTTCTAGGCATTGTACCAATAGTTCTGCGGTATTCATAAACTTCTCACTTAACCCAAATAGTTTTGATATTAACAAACTCCAGAATTCCAGGTCGCCCCAACTCCCGACCATACCCCGATCGCTTAATACCCCCAAAAGGCAAACGCGGATCGGACTTTACCATGCCATTGATAAAGACCGCACCGGACTCCAATTCTTGAATAAAACGCTCTTGCTCGGCAGCATCCTGAGTCCAGGCACTGGCACCCAAACCAAAAGGACTATCGTTAGCCAAAGCGATCGCCCCATTTAAATCGGGCACAGTAAATAGCAAAGCCACCGGACCAAAAAATTCATCTTGGTAGGTAGCACAAGTCGGCGGGATATTCTTCAGAATAGTGGGCTCATAAAAATATCCCGGTAATCCAGACCACTTTTTGCCACCAATTAAACATTCCGCTCCCCCCGCGATCGAAATCTGTACCTGCCGATCTATCTCCTCACAGCCTGCCAAGGTAGCCAAGGGGCCAACATCAGTAGTGGTCTGCAAAGGGTCGCCGATCTGGAGCTGACGAAATGCCTGCACAAACTTAGTAGTAAAAGCGGCAGAGATCGACTCCAGCACAATAAAACGTTTGGCCGCGATACAAGATTGACCATTATTGAGCAATCGCGCTTTCACCGCCACCGTTACCGCCTCATCTAAATCTGCACTAGCCGTCACAATAAACGGATCACTACCGCCTAGCTCCAACACGGTTTTTTTTAAAACTTTCCCCGCCGCCTGAGCTAAACTGATTCCGGCTGGTTCACTGCCAGTCAAAGTAGCCGCTTTCACCTGGGGCGCACTAATCACCAGCTCCACCTGAGCTGCGGAAATTAACAGCGTTTGAAATACTCCCGCTGGAAACCCCGCTTTCAGGAAAATCTCTTCGATCGCCAGCGCACATTGAGGCACATTAGAAGCATGTTTCAGCAGCGCCACATTTCCCGCCATCAGGGTGGGAGCCGCAAACCGAAACACCTGCCAGAAAGGGAAATTCCAAGGCATCACAGCCAAAATTGCCCCCAGAGGCTGGTACTCCACCCAAGATTGACTGGCATCAGTGGTGACTAATTCTGGCGCTAACAATTTGGCACCGTGCTCGGCGTAGTAATCGCAAACCGAGGCGCATTTTTGTACTTCGGCGATCGCCTGTTCGATCGGTTTGCCCATCTCTAAAGTCATGAGCTGCGCCCATTTTAGTGACTGCTGCTCATCCCGCAGGAGTTCAGCAGCTCGATGCAGCCACATACTGCGCTGTACCCAAGAAGTATGGCGATATTTCTGGAACGCTTGATCGGCCTCTAAAATCTTGGATTGTAAGATCTCGCTGGTGAGAGCAGAGAAAGTTTTTAGCTGTTGACCGGTCGCGGGGCTAGTGCTGGCAATACTCATAGGTATAAATTACCGCTTAGAGATGACCTGAATGTTCTACTTTGATCGTGGCAAACTTTGGCACCGTAATACCCAAATATCCGAGAAACATGACGAAAATTTACATTGAACCAGAAGCGATCGGCAACAGCACCCGAAACCGAGAACCAGTATCAACTTGGCTCACCACCGAAATCGAACCGCCACAGCGCAACAAAATTTTTTGTACCACCGTCAAACCCAAACCAGCACAGCTCACCTGATTTTCTGGCGGCAAATTGCGACCACGATAAAACCGGTCAAATATCCTCGGCAAATCGGCACTGGGAATCCCCACCCCGTTGTCTCTAAACTCCAACTGTACATAGTTATTTTGTACAGCGCCATAAATATAGATCGCTCCACCCCGCAACGTAAACTTCAGCGAGTTATTCAACAAGTTCATCACAATTTGCTTTAGCCCAGCCTCCGAGCAACTCACCAGCGGCAAATCGGCAGGTAAATTACAAGACAACGAAATGCCTCGCTCTCCAGCCAAAGGCTGAAAAGTCCCCACCACCGCTGGCAAAATATCAGCAACATTGGCCTGACCACTTTCCAATGACTGCTTCTCCACCTCCAACAACTTAGTAGTACCATCTAACAAAGCATTTTGTCGATTACACTCCCCCCGAATCATCTCCAAATACTTCGATCGCTGTGTAGGCTTCAAATTTGGAGAATCTAGCAGCGACAAAGCAGTCTTAATAGTAGTAATTGGTGCCCGCAACTCCCTAAAGAGATCATCGATTGATGACCCCTCCTCGGTAGGTTCAGCAGGTGAGGGAGTTAAATTACTCATGGTCTAGCAGATAAAGCGGCGCGGGCTTGCTCTCGATCGTCAAAGTGAATCTTTTCGGTACCAATAATTTGATAATCTTCATGACCCTTACCAGCAATCAGCACTCCATCTTCCGGTTTCGCTTCCCGAATCGCCTTCGCGATCGCCTCTGCCCGATCGGCGATTACCTGAATCGGTCGATCGCCCGGAATCCCCGCCACCACATCCGCCAAAATAGTCTCAGGGTTCTCGGTACGGGGGTTATCGGAAGTCACAATCACCTGATCCGCCAAATCTGAGGCAATCTTACCCATCAAAGGCCGTTTAGTCCGATCTCGATCGCCACCACAGCCAAACACACAAATCATTTGACCATTAATGAATGGACGAGCAGCTTTCAGCAAATTCTCTAAACTATCAGGGGTGTGTGCATAATCTACGATCACGCTAATTTGTTGAGTATCTGCAACTTTCACCTGCTCCATTCGCCCCGGTACACCAGGGAAATTAGCCACAGCAGCCACGATACTATCCAAGTCCATGCCTAAGTGCAGAGCACAACCCACCGCCGCCAAAACGTTTGCTAAATTGTAGTCGCCAACTAAGGGGGATGTAAAAGGTCGATCTCCCAAGGGCGTATGCAGAGTCCCCGAAACCCCAGTAGAAGAATAGGTCAACTGATCAGTCCACAGATCCGCCTCCGAATTTTTAGCGCTATAGCTCCACACTCTTTCCTTTGGCAAACCAGCAATCAACTTTTTACCATAGGCATCATCAAAATTGATAATTCCTCGTCCCTGCAAATATTCTGGAGAAAAAAGTAGAGCCTTCGCCTGAAAATAAGTCTCCATATCCTGGTGGTAATCCAGGTGGTCTTGAGTGAGGTTAGTAAATACCCCAATCTCAAACAGACAAGACTTGGCACGGCCTTGATCGAGAGCATGGGAGCTGACTTCCATCAAAGCAACTTGACAGCCTGCTTTCACCGCCTCTGATAGCTGCTGCTGTAAATCCACCGCAAAAGGCGTGGTGTGAGTAGCCACTTTTTGATAGCCCTGCCAACGGGTATACAGAGTTCCGAGCAGAGCCGTGGATTGATGGTCAGCTAACAAAAATTCAATAATGTGAGTGGTAGTAGTTTTACCGTTAGTACCAGTCACCCCCACCATTCTCAGGGTCTGAGCTGGGTAATTATAAAAAGCCGCTGCCAGATCAGCACTGGTTTGAATCATATTCTCGGCAGCAGCCACACAGGCATCTTTAATCGGCTGCGTTTTGGCTGCTGCATTAGAAATCACTGCCGCCGTGGCTCCACTCTCGATCGCCCCTGGCCAAAATTCGCCCCCATCAACCCGCGTACCAGGCATTCCAATAAACAGGTCTCCGGCTCCACAGGCATGAGAGTTGGTTTTGAGTCCGGTAATATCAGCATCTAGCGCTGGATGAGTAGGCAGATGCTGAATATTGGGGACTTTCGAGAGAAGTTCACGCAGTTTCATAATTCTAAGAAGGCATTCCTGAATAACCTAGGGCTTATTGTGCCTTATTTTCGCCCCAATGTTGCTGTAGCATTTCTTGTAATTGTTTAATAGGAGCACGGGGCGAAAGCCGGGGCAAAATATTTTCTTGCTCGCCCTTGACCATGTATAAGACTGGAATTTCGTACTGGTAGGTGTTCCACCAATCAGAATTGCTAGTGATCTCGCGGATTTCTAACTGGTCGGCAGTAGTGAGAATCGATCGAAGTTTTTGCTCTAGCCCTTCGCAGAGATGACAACCGACTTTACTGTAAAGAATTAGATGCATACTGTTTGGTAGGAAGAACCAGATCAGAGAGCGTAGTCTCTTGCTCCCTCTCTCCACTTCGGAGTGCAGGGCGAGGATATCAATGAATCCATCTAAGTCGATAGACACAAAAATTCCCCTTTCGGGGATCTTATTGCTATTAGTGGGCAGCGCCGGACTCGAACCGGCACGCTTTCGCGGATGATTTTGAGTCAACTGCGTCTACCAATTCCGCCAGCCGCCCTCACTCATAGCTTTGCCATTATAACCAGTACTTGGACTTTTTAGCAAGGAATAATATTCATTTGTTTCCGACCATCGATCGATCTCTTTAGCCCGTAACACTGGCACTGGGTGACTAAGCTGGGCAGTCTGAGCAGTGCGGATCGCCTGACCCATCTCTGAAGCACTGACTTCTTCATAAGCTCTAGCCTGTGCCAGAAAGGCTTCTACGTTTAACAACGGAGCCAAAATCGGCGAACCGCCCGAAAGCTTCATCAACACACTAGCCACTACTTTAGGGTCTTGCACTACCAGCAGAGCTGCTCGATCGCAAGAAAACTCCGCACAGCGCAACCACTGAAGCATTTGCTGCTGAATCGACTGCCCCAAGCCTGGAATCAAACTACCAGCCGTCAGAATCATAATATTTGCCAGAGTTAAATATACTCCATGCTCGCATTTTAAATGCCCCAACTCATGAGCCAGCACCGCTTGCAGTTCAGCCGGAGTCAGCAAATCTACCAGAGAAGTATGAACCACCACAAAAGGCTTTTTGCCCCGCATGGCCATCGTGTAAGCATTAGGAGCCGGATGCTGCTTTAAATAGAGCTGAGGAGTTTCTAAATCTAAAATCCGGCTGGCTTCCACCAATAGCTGATAAATATCTGGAAGCTGCTGTTCGCCAAGCTGCACGCTCGAAGCAATGTTATTCATGTACATGGTGTCTTCTACCACCGGTCCTAGCAAGCTGCGCACCAAAAAATCTAATCCCGGTAACTGTTTAAGATTGGTGGTGGCTTCTCGATCGAAAGGATGACGAAAGCGATCGGCGTTCAAGCCGGTCAAAGAAAGTTTAGGAGTCAGCATCGCGGCAAAGTGAATGAAGAGCTGTGCTTATTCTAACTTAGAAGGAAAAGTGAATAAGTAATTCACAACTAAATTGGGTACAATCGGAAAATGAGTTTCACAAAAATTCCTTGAACTTTGATCGCATCGATAAACTATTAAATGAGTGGCAGCAGAAGGCCGCAATGGTGAGCCAAAACCTGCTAGAACTCTATGAACTGTCAGCCTATCAGAGGCTGAGTGATGCTTCGGTGCGCCAACAGTTACCCAGTCCCATTCAGCAGCAAGTTGATGAGGCGATCAATCAAGTAGATCGGCTATTTGAATATTTTCAATTACTCTGTGATGCTCTAGAGCAAGCTAAAGATTTGCGCAAACAGGCTGGATGTTTTGGAGCCAAAGACAATCTGTTGCCTAAAATTGAGAACTTACTAACCAATGAATGGATTGTCATGAACCAGCAACAGGTGCCTTTGGCACAGCGCAGCCTGGTTTCGCCGTTGATAGCTGGAGAAATGCTATCGCTCGATCGGCTGTTAGAAACTATGACCGATTTGTTTCAATCAGCCGTGGCCACTTTTTCCGAAATTGAACGAGTTGAACAAAACGTAGCAAAAGATCTACAGGTTGCCCGCCACAGCTTACAAGAAATCCAGGCACTGCATTTAATGACCATTACCACCCATCAAGAAGCCACTGAAAAATGTGGGGAGAAATGTGGTGAGACTAGTCAAAAGCTGATAAATCCTGTAGAAATCACCACTCTGGCTGACTGGTTGCAAAATCTGGAAACCAAGTTTGGTCAGGGATCATTACAAACCGTGGCGATCGCTCTGCAAAATTGGTTAGTAAAAGCTGGTCAAATCCGGCAAGAAATTCAAGATAACCTAGACTATCAGCGTGGTAGACTACAGCTTCGCCTAGAATTACGTGGGCGGTTACTAGCATTGAAATCCAAGGCAGTGGCTAAATGTCGATCAGAAGACCCCATACTAATCAACATTGCTCAACGGGCGGAGGCTTTATTACATCGCCGCCCGACACCAATTGATGTAGCGGCTGATTTGGTGGTGCAATACGAACGAAGGCTGAATAGCGATTTTGAATAGGATAACTAAACTATGACTGACTTTAAATGCCAGCGTTCTGGTTGTACTGGATCGATCGAAGACGACTACTGCAATCTTTGTGGTCATGCAGCGGCCAAGGAAGCGCTATCTGCAACCCTGCCCAGTGCCATCACATCGGTCAGTGCTCTATCAGTGCCAATGCCAGTTAGTCGAGCTTCTACGGCTTCGCGGCGGACTTATGGCTCTAGACCCAGTGGTACTGCCAGTCGCGGACGGGTCTTGGGTGCCGGCTTAGTGACCATTAATGAATTGCCCTCGGCAGACCCCGAAAAATTGATATTAGCCAAGGCCGTGGTGCCCGAAAACAAGCGGTTTTGTAGTAAGTGTAATGCTAGTCTCATCCGTGAGACTGGCTTTTGTAATAAGTGTGGCCAAAAGTTTTCTTTTATTGCCGCTTTAGCTCCCGGAGATTTGGTAGCAGGACAATATGAAGTGCGGGGTGCGATCGCCTATGGGGGTTTGGGCTGGATTTATCTGGGGTTCGATCAAGTACTCTCCCGCTATGTAGTTTTAAAAGGATTGATGAATACCGCCGATCAGGCCAGTGCAGCGGTGGCGGTGGCCGAGAAACAGTTTTTGGCAGCGGTGAAACATGCCAATATTGTAGGAATTTATAACTTCGTCAATCACCAAGATACTGGCCTAATTATTATGGAATACGTAGGTGGCCAAACCCTCAAAGAGCTACGAAAAAGCCGAGGGGCATTGCCAGTACCAGAGGCGATCGCCTATATTCACCGGATTTTGGGAGCTTTTGGTTACTTACATCAACAGGGCTTGGTCTACTGCGATTTTAAACCCGACAATATTATGCTGGAAGGCAGCGATGTGAAACTGATCGATATGGGTGGGGTAAGGAGCATCAAAGATCAAGATGGAGATATTTATGGAACAGTGGGCTATAGTGCACCCGAAGCAGGAGCAGGGCCAACGATCACAACCGATTTATTTACGATCGCTAGAACTTTGGCAATTTTGGTAACTACTATTCCAGATTTTAGCAGCAATAATCGCTATACATTACCAGGAGATTTACCGGTATTTATTAAATATGAATCACTCTATCGCTGTTTGATGAAGGCTACTGCCGAGCACCCAGATGATCGGTTTCAAACTGCCGAAGGAATGGCTTCCCAGCTTTTAGGCGTTTTGCATGAAGCCGTGGCGATCGATACCCAAAAAGCACAGCCGTTTAAAAGCCAGTTGTTTGGTGGTGATCTGCTGGCAAATACCGACAGTGGTGAGCTGTTAGCCAGAGTACTACCAAATCACCAGCAGTTGCCTCTGCATCAAATTCACCCGACCGATCCAGCATTTCAAGACTTGATGAATGCCACCAGTGATATGCGTGGTGATGTCCATCAGCAGCACAAAATCTGCAAAGAATTAGTCACGAAATATCCGCGATCGGTTGAGGCCAAGCTGCGTTTGGTTAAAACCGAGGCAGACCTGGGCTACATCGACTTTAAAGAAACTGACCAGCATCTCCAAGAAATAGAACAAGTCGATCCTTGGGATTGGCGGGTACCGTGGTATCGCGGTCGCATAGCCCTCGCCTGCCAAAATTATCAATTAGCGATCGACTGTTTTAATTTTGTCTATGCCGATTTGCCCGGTGAAGTTGCCCCCAAATTAGCTTTGGCCATGGCCATGGAGTTGAACGGAGATCATGCAGTGGCGAACCATTTATATCAACGAGTCTGTCAGATTGATCCGGGTTATCACACGGCGGTGTTTGGCTGGGCGCGCTGTTTATATGCCAATCAAAAGCGATCAGAAGCAGTGCAGGCGTTGAACTTAATCCCCCAAACGGCTAGTTTGTTTCCCAAGTCTAGGGTAGAGGCGGTGAATTTAATGATTGGCCAAGACTATGGAGCACCTAGCTTAAATGATTTGCAGACAGCTCGGGAGGCTTTGCCAGGAATACCAATTAGTGAGTTAGAGCGCTGTAAATTGTCAGAGCAGATCTTACATCGCGCGTTAGAGGTGAAACCTGCTGGGGCTATTTTACCGGCTGGTCATCCATTGCCACCTTGGTTGCACGAAGAAAAAAGCACTCGCCAAGAGTTGGAGGCGGTGCTGCGATCGATGGCCAGACTTACTAATGGTGAAGAAAGAATTGCTTTGGTCGATCGGGCTAACCGCATTCGACCACGCACTTGGCTCTAGTCTTGATCAATTTCAAATAAATCAGCCAAAACAGTGTTGGAGTACAAAAAGCCCTCCGGATCCGTGAGTCGCAGATGTTCACCCTCCATCAACACCCAATGAGGGCAATATTTCTTCAGTCGGCCTTGAGCCTCTAGCCACAAATCCATCCCAAACTCATTGATCAATCTCGAAATCTGCAAGCCTTCAGCAGTCCTTAATCCCAACATCAAAGCCTCTAAAAACCGCTCCACAGTCCTCAGCACTTCTTTTGGATAAATCGCTCCCGCCGCCACCCAATCAAAATAGTCTTGAGTATATCGAGGCCGAGTAAACCGCGTCCCCTCAATATAACTGGCTGCCCCCATGCCAAAAGCATAGTAAGCATCATTACGCCAATAAACCTGATTATGCCGACAAGTCATTAACGGTGAGTCAGCATCCGCCAGCGCATAATTAGAAATTTCATAGTGCTGATAACCCACCGCCGTTAAAGCAATCCGCGCCTCCCGATACATTTGCGCCGTAGTCTCATCGCTTGGCAATGGCAAACAGTCTGGCTGGTACTGCTTGGCAAACGGAGTCTGAGCCTCCACAATCAAGTCATAAACCGAAATATGACTAGGATTTGCTTGGATCGATCGCGCCAAAGACTCCCGCCACATTTCCATGGTCTGCTGAGGCAAACCCGAAATCAAATCTAGACTCCAGTTAGTCACCGCAGACTGCCGAATAATTTCGATCGACCTCTCAATATCCACCACATTGTGCGATCGACCACAAAGCTGCAATAGTTCATCCTGCCAAGCCTGTACCCCCATACTCACCCGGTTCACTCCCGTGGCCGCATAAGCTTCGAGCTGCTCAAGATCAAAAGTCCCCGGATCAATCTCCATCGAAATCTCCGCATTGGGAGAAATTCCGATGTGTCGCTCGATCGCCGCCAAAATCTGCGCCAACTGAGCTGGACTAAGTAACGAAGGAGTCCCCCCACCCAAAAACACCGTTTGTAAAAGATCGTGTTTGCGATCCTGTCCCCCTTGAAGATCCACCAGCCCAATCTCCCGACACAAAACCTCCACATAGGTCTGCACCATCTGTGAATTCTCTCCTCTGCGACGATCACCCACCACATACACCGGAAAATCACAGTAATAGCAGCGGCGACGACAAAAAGGAATGTGTATATAAGCGGCAGTAATCAGGTTAAATCCTTATCCATTTCAATATTGGCACGTAGATCAAAACTGTTTATATAATTTACTGGCTGCCCAGGATCAAAGCTCACTTTATCAATGAAAGCTGTGGTGCTCTCTTTGCGGGAAGATTCTTGAGGAACACTCAAGCCCACTGCCTTAGCAACTTCTTTGTAAGCATCCATCCCATAAGCTGCATTGATCATATCATCAGCATTTTTAGGATACTCGGCCAAATTTAATTGACCCCAGCGCACCATTTGAGTCAGCACCCACACCGCATGAGACTTCCAAAGGAAATTAGCGTGGTTTGGCCCACTCAAATAATTCGTTTTATCCACATAGTGAAAAATATTAAAATCAGTCAGATGCACCTTAACCGACTGTTTAGGATCGATCGCCTCATATTGATAAGTGCCGGTCAACAAAGCCTTCACACTCTTCACATCAGCCCCAGGCAGGTATTCAGGCTTCGCCAACTGCTGCGCCAAATTAATCGGAGTCTTTTCTTCTTCCTTCCGGAAACGCTCCAAGTCACAGAACTGACAAGCCGCCAATACTGAAGCAATTACCGCCTTAGTCCCGATCGGGTTTTGTTTTGCCCAAGCTGCTGTGGTAGTCAAAATTTTATCAGGATGCCCTCGCCAGATGTCCCGGTTCACATAGCTCGTAAAGCCTAACTTGGTCTTAATGAGCTGCTGCTGTACAGATTCTTCTGTGATGTATGCTTCTACCTTGCCAGACTGCAATCCCACCCGGAGGTCTTTTTCATTCATTACCTGAAACTTAAAAGATCGATCGGGAGCAATTTGCATAGTAGCTAACCAATAGCGCGCTAAATAGTGCGACATGCTGGCGGGGTGATCGATCGCAAAAATCGGCAAGCCAGTATCTTTCTCTTTGTCCTTTTCGCTCTTATCTTTTTCCTTATTATTCTTATTTGGCTCCTTAGCCACATTTTTACGCCCACGCATGTAGCCGTTGTACAACTCGCTGTACTCCTGGCGGTAATTAAACTTGGTACTAGGTCGCAACCCCTTATCCCAAAGCTTTTTGCTCATACCCACACTACCGCCATTCAGGTTTAAACCCATCAAAGCAATCAATGGCGATTTATCTTTACTGATCTGCGACCACAGCGGCAAGGCAAAAGGCGCTTCGGCCACATCTACTTGGCCTTTGCTCAAACCTTCTTTGAGAGCATCCCAGGTGTCAAATTTAACCAATTTGACAGTCAATCCTTGTTCTTTGAAAAAGTCTTTATCTTTGGCTACAATTAAGGGCAAGCATTCGATCGATGGCACAAAGCCAATACTAATATCTTTCTTTTCTGGCTGACCAAAAGCCACTGGTTTAGCTTGATTAACAGTCTTGCTGCAAGCGGCAAAAACCAAACTAGCAGTGGAAAGGGTAACGTACTGTAAAAATTCTCTACGCTTCATGAGTGGCTAGCTAGGCGCTGCTAGCATCGGTGATGGTTGATTTTCGCCACAACGAGCGAGTTCAAATCCTACCTTATTGCAGGCTCCACAATCAAGACTACAATTTTGATGCTTAAATGTATCTTGGGTTAATGCCGTTTTTAGATAAAAGTTTTAGAGGTCAGGGAATGCAGAGATATTGGTGGCTAGTCGGCATTTGCCCAGTGGTCTGCTTGGCTGGCTGCTTAGCACTGTTAAATAGGCTGGCCTATGCAGTACCCGCCACTGGTCCATTATCCATACTAGATGCCGTTGGTATCGATGCCCGCAGATTGCAGGGTTATCCTTTTTATTTAACTGGCAAAAAAATTGCGATCGGTCAAGTAGAGCTTGGTCGCCCAGCAGCGTTCCGTATAGATAAGGCGGCTTCAAGTTTCACGGTGTTGCAGCTAGAACAAGTTTTCTTTCAAGATCAATCTGCCGAATCCAATTCTTCAGTAGACAAACATGCCACCATGGTGGCTAATGTGATGATTTCTAAAGACAAAGCTCGGTCAGGGGTATCTCCAGATGCCCGCTTGTACTCCACCGCAGTAGGTTTGTCTCGCCAGACTAGTCAAGCCAAAGAATGCGTGGCCAGTCAGTTTATTGCTCAACAAAATGGTGGTGATGTGCGAGCGATTAACTATAGCTTTGGCGATCCTTTGGGCAAACCGCCCAGATCACGAGAAATACTTGATGGCAACGCTCTACTCACCCAATGTTTAGACTGGTCATCACGAGTTCACAATGTACTGCATGTAGTAGCTGGAAACCAGGGACGCGGCGGCATTCCGATTCCGACCGACAACTACAATGGGGTGAATGTGGCCTACTCCGCCCAGCGAGACGGGGTCTTTCGCAAAGTGGATTTTGCCAACCTCAGTGAACAGCCCGTGGGAACAGCAAAAAAAATCGGCGGTAAAGAAATTAATGCTAACGATCGGCGATCGATTGGAATATTAGCTCCCGGCACTGGCTTTACTCTCTATGACTTAGATGGCAAAGTCATTAAAATTAACGGCACCAGTTTTGCCACCCCCCAAGTAACCAGCACCGTTGCTCTCCTACAAGAATATGGCGATCGACAGTTACGGACTGCCAGTAAAACCAATAGGTTGAGCATTGATCCTCTCCAGCCGATAACTGATAATCAACATTGGGGCTTAGCCGCTCGTCAGCATGAGGTAATGAAAGCAGTGATTCTCAATTCTGCTGATAAAATTCAAGATCTCGGCAACGGTCTGCGGTTGGGCATGACTCGCACGGTGTTGAGCAAAACCAACAAAACTTGGCTAGAAAGCGAAGCCTTTCAAGACCCAAAGCATCCTCTAGACTACCAAATGGGTACAGGGCATTTGAATGCTTTCCGTGCCTATCAACAGTTTCAGCCCGGTCAATGGTCACCAAGTACGGCAGTACCGGCGATCGGCTGGGACTACAACCAAGTCACCACTTATCGTGATTACCAATTCGATAGTTCATTACAAGCTGGCAGTTTCGTCTCAATTACCTTAGCTTGGGATAGACAGGTGGAGTTGTTAGATAGCAACAAAAATGGTGAATTTGATGAAGGCGAAAGTTTTCTTGATCGAGGCTTAAACAATCTAGATATTTACTTAATGCGCTCTACCGATAACGATATTCGTCAAAGTATTTGGTCTTCTACTAGCAACGTAGACAGCGTAGAACATATTTTTCGACAGATCCCTAGTAGTGGTAAGTATAAAATTCGGGTGCAGACAAGAGATCGATTAAATCTACCTAGCCAGCCCTATGCCTTAGCTTGGTGGACTATGTCAGAAACAAAGCCAGCCGCATCTGTAACAACAGTATCTAAAAAATGAGTATCCCTAACTTAATTTTAGTGACCGGTGCCGCTCGATCGGGTAAAAGCGAATGGGCAGAGCGAGTGGCAGTTAAATCTGGTCTCCATGTAGTCTATGTGGCTACAGCCAAGATTGATCCTACTGATGTTGAATGGCAAGTTCGTATCGGTCAACATCGCCAGCGTCGTCCTTTAGATTGGCAAATTATCGAAGGAGCCGAAAACTTGACCGAGATTATTACCACCGCTCGTCCTGGCCAATGTTTGTTAATTGATTCTTTGGGGACTTGGGTAGCAAATTTCTTAGAAGATGCTGATGAGGTGTGGTTAACAGAGCAAACCAAACTCTTAAATAGCCTGCAGTCTTCATCAGCCATGGTAATCTTTGTCGCCGAAGAAGCCGGTTGGGGCGTAGTGCCTGCTTATGCTTTGGGAAGGCTATTTCGCGATCGACTGGGAACACTTACCAGAAAAATTGGCTCGATCGCTGATCCTGTCTATTTAGTGACTGCTGGCCGAGTATTAAATCTAGCTCAACTCGGAGAGTCATTAGATCCACAGCATTAGGCTCGCAGTTGAGTATTTTTTTCATGCCAGCGTAACCCAATAACAGCAGCGGTATAAAACATATATCCCGGTTCTTCCATCTGGGTAAAGATAAAACCAAAGCCAGCCACGCTCAACAATAAGAAGCGAGAAAAATTATCCACACAAATATAGCGCCAAATAATAAAACCCAGCAGCAAATAAGCGCCCAACCCGACAAAACCCAAATCGCCCCAAATCCCCGCCCAGAAAAACAGCGGACAGAACATCGTGGATTCTAAAGCTAACCAACTGCCAAAGTACGCCTCTAATAAGGCGTTGCTAGCTGGATGAATACTAGCTCCTAATGGGCCTAAAATTGCCCAGTTTTCTTTCAGTAGCCAACCGCCCAAACGCCCTGCGGTATGACCCGGGCCAAGCCCTAAAAACCAATTAAGCGATGAGTGATAAAAGGTAGGAATTAAATTGAAGGCGATCGGCTTGATACGGGTAGCTTCTCCATTCGGTCCATAGATGCCATCCTTATACAGATAGTTCTTGAAAGCACCAAAAGCTTCTAGATTTTGCACGCACCAAGAAAAAATGATCGCCGACAAAATAATTAAAATTATGTAGCCTAGAGTTTTTTCCAGACTTTTCATGGTTAGAATAATCAAAATAACAAAGCCAAATAACAAAGCAAAAAGCACCTGCTTTGAATCAGATAACTGTAACTGAAGAAACGCTGCTATTACAGCTCCATAGCGCATCCAGACAGGAAACTCTTTGCCATACATTAAGTAGTAAATGCCAAAATAGATAGAGACGGTTGCAGAAACATAGTTTCCAGCACCAGACACAAAAAATACTCCAGCCATTCCATCTGTTGCATCTAGATTACCCGCAGATATTTTATTGAATTTGAGCAAAGGCCATTGAATAAAGGCAAGTGCCATATTAATCCAAGAAGAATTAATCATCCATGTCCTAAAAGAATTGAAGCTTTTCATGGACATTGGTACACAGATGATCGACAGGAGCAGCATAAATGGCTCCCCTAGAAGCAAAAAATTAAAAATGATATTTACATACCCGCCATTATTAATCAAAGCACTAGCAGTCATTGATGCCAGAAGAATTAATAGCCCAGACAGCAACATCCAAACGATCGAAATCTGTCGAGGATCCTTCGGGCGAGAGGACGAAAGAATGATAAACGTTGTCAACGGCACAACCAAAAAGTGCAAATGATTCAGCACCGATGGTAAGCGAGTCACAGAACAAATAATGCGAGAGTAAAAAGCCGAAGAGAATGCCGCAATCGCTAATATGCTCCCCTTGTAAAACCCTTTTTTACTTGATCGATCTGCTCTGGTATACATGCTAATTTATTTTTATTACTTGTTAAACAGCAACATAGCATTACTTGTATGTTGATTTACTAGACTGTTGTTGAATTTTAACTATGTTGTTTTAGCTGGCTTCTGATAATTAGGCAGACCTAATTCTGACTGACCTCGATTAGCATTGTTTATAATACTGGAATAAAATTGCAAATATTGATTGGTAATATTTAGCCTTGAGAACTTCATGGACTTGCTGACCACCGCTGGCCTTTGCATCACAAAAGAAATGGCTTGAGCAAGATTTCCGATCGGGTTATCTTGCAGTGAAAAGTATACGCATTCTGCTGAGCCAATCTCTCTAAAGATCGGGATATCAGAACAAACCACCTTACAAGACAAATGCATTGCTTCAGCCAGAGGCAAACAAAATCCCTCAATGGAAGATGGCATAATGAACAATTGACATTGCTGATACAGCCAATTTAATTCTCGATCATTAATTGAGGAAAGAAGATAGACACTATCTTGTAGCTTTAAGTCTTCAATCTGACGCATCAGATTTTCTGTTTCAGGTCCTTGACTACCCACCAAAATTAGTTTAGTTGCAAGATCGATCTTTTTCATCCGCAGCAAAAACCCATAGGAAAAGATCAGCAAATTCAGATTTTTATTCTTCCGATGTTGAGCTACGCTCAACAAAAATGGAATATTCTCCTGACCTCTAAAAAACTTGGGTACTTCTGACTGGACTCCTTTGAAATCTACAACATTATAAATCACCGTTAACTTTTGTTGAGTAGGAAGCTGGGGAAAGAAAAATCCGAGTCTATTCAAGGTGGTTTGGGAAACACAAGTTAAAGCATCACTTTGCTCAACGCACCGTTTCAAAAATAAACGATTAAAGTAAGCCTGAATCTTACCAAAATTTTCTGGGAGTTCATAAGGATATAAATCATGAATGGTAGAAATTACCTGGCAGGGAAACAGTGATCGCGTAAATGGCAGTGGAAAAGACAAGTGAACAAGATCTGGGCTTAATTGATGAGCTAATTTAGGCAATCTCAACAGAAACCAACTGTTTCTAGATAACGAGCTGTTTTCGATATCAACGCTAACTATGTTGATTTTGTTCAAGCAAAGATTAAAAGCAGTTGCAAAATATTCGCGCTGCCAAGATCCCACTATTAAAGTAACTTTAGTAACTTCCGAAGTATCAGCCAGACATTCAGCAAGATTGGCCGCATATCGGCAAATTCCAGTTGGCTTTGAGGCTCTATGTAAGGCCGAAATTAAAATGTGCATACTACTATATTTTGTTGATATGGGGATTCAAACCTAAGCTGCAATTTCTTCGTAAATGCGGGCAAACTGTTTACCCTTGGCCTCCCAGCTATAAAAGTCTTTCACCCGCTGCTGCCCTGCTCGCCCCATTTGCAAACACAAATGATGATTAGTGGCCAAATGCACCATTGCTGCCGAAAGTTCGTTGATCGATTGTGCGGGGTTAGAGGCTGATACTTTAACACCAGTTTCTGGATTGACCTGGGCTGCCGGACCACCTAAATCTAGGCAAATTACTGGCCGACCAGCAGCCATTGCTTCCAGGCAAACACCGGCACCTGAGTCATGCAAACTGGGATGAACTAAAACCGAACAGTCGCCCAATTTAGTCAGCACCTCTTCTCTGGGAAGCAAACCAAAAAACTTTACTTGATGGGCAATGCCCAAATGCAGTGCCAAATCTCTGAGGCGCTGCATTTCGGCACCTTCTCCCAAAATCCAATATTCAGCAGCCGAAAGATTGGCCTCGGCAAAAGCCCGCAAGCCCAAATGCAAACCTTTCCAGTGCAGCAGTCGCGCAATACTAATAAATCTAACTGGCGAATTAGGAGGTGGTGGACATTTCGCCAGTTGTGAAATCTCTTCTGGCAACAGCCCGATCGCCGAATATATTTGCACCCAAGGAGCTTTCAGCTTACTAACTCGATTGGCAGTATCTACAGTGGTTGCATAGGCAATCACACTACGTTGGGCAGTCAGATGAGTAAATATATCCAATTCTCCGAGCAATCTGGATACTAGCCTAGCAACTTCATAGAGTTTATTTTTCCAATTGAAATCAGACCAAAATGACCAAGGAGCAGATTCGCCACCACCTACTGGCCCCCAGACAAAGGGCACCGGTAACAAAGACAAAAAGCTGGGGCAGGAGTATTTAACAAATGTGACATGATGAACAGCCTCAAAGTTGATTTCTTGATGTAATTTCTTACCCACAAAATAGGCTTGAATTTGCCAAAAATAATAATGTAGCTGGATTGCCCCAGATTCTCCCCAACGCAAACTATCTTGCCAAAACGGCAATGTAAAGTAGACAAAATGCAAATTAGGTACAGGCCGAATTGCCAGTTCTAATTCAATCGCTTCTTTGCTTTCATCTGGTCGAGTTAATACCCATACCTCATGATGTTGAGCAACTTCCCTCACCACATTCCAACCAACCCCTCGTTCAGAGCCTTTACCAGGTTCACAAGAATATGCCGACATCAAAATTTTCATAGCTCATTCTCTCCAAAATATCAACTTATTACCTGATATTCACAAGCCTGTGCCGACTCATAAACTAAAGATTCGTAAACTTTAACCACCTGCTCTGTCGAGCTTCTCCAAGAAAATTGTTTAGTTCTATTGAGTCCTTTCTCAATATAGCTTTGACGCAATTTTTCATCACGTTGCAAAGCACAAACTGCATCAGCTATAGCTTGCACATCCAGCGGGTTTACTAAAATTGCTGCGTCACCAGCTACTTCTGGCAAAGAAGAAACATTAGCTGAAATTACCGGTGTCCCACAGGCCATCGCTTCCAAAATTGTCAAGCCAAAACCCTCATAAAGAGAAGGAGCCAGTAGAGCATCAGCGGCATTATAAAGTTTGAGTAAAGTAATTTTATCAGGAGTGCTAATGAATGTAATCATTGATTCCAAGTCATGTGACTGAATCAGCTTTTGCTGTTCTGAGCTAAACTCAGATCCCACTTTCCAGAGTTTTACAGATACCCCTCGATCGCGCAATAGAATCAAAGATCTCAGAATATTATCTATGTTTTTGCGTTGATGATTTGTGCCTACATTTAACAAGCAAAAAGTATCTGGTGAACTTTCATAAATCTCTTTTATTTCGAGCACTTTCCCTGCTGGCAGTTGGTAAAACTTATCTTCCACCCCATTTGGAATAACTACAACTTTTTCAGCAGCAATTGGCAGCATACTAGTGATATCTTTGGCAGTATTGGTAGATACTGCAATTACCCGATCAGCTTGTTTCATACCCTGCACCGAATATTTCCATGATGCCATACTCAAAGTCGGAAAACGGGCTTGATCTTTGAGGATTTCTGGATACACAAACTGCACTAAGTCATGACAAGTCACCACGATCTTACAGCCTTTTTCTTTGAGCCAGTAAGCAACATGAGCATTACTATGATCAATAATATGAAAAATGTCTCCTTTTAAAGCTTTAACGGCATGGGGATGTCGCCATAACCGCTCATAGTTTTTGCGAAACCCAGTGCCAGCTTTCCAGAGGTCTTTCTGTTTACTCCAAACCTCTGGCGCAATTTCGATTATTTCCCAATTAGGTCGCAATGCTTTGAGGTTAGTGACTAGGTTGTTAGCATATACATCCATACTCAAGGAAACAGTGGGTTCTCTCCGAATGACAATAATACGCATGATAAATACTATTAAGATATTCCCTGAGCTAATAAAGTTGACTGGCTTTCATGCTCAAAAAAGTTGCTAGGCCAATTACCATCTTGAATATTTTGCGGTAACTCGTTGGTAGGAACAGAAACGGCTTTCATAGAATCAACCCATTCAGCGAAACTAGCATCCCATGTTTGAGGATGTCCCGAAATTGTCACTTTCCGTTTTAGTCTGTGATCGTCTCCTAACCAACAACCATGATGAAAAACTCCAATCTCTGGCGGACAATCGATAAAGCCATATAAAGCAGAACCGAGTGTCGGCAGCTTCATCATGGCGCAAAGCTTGTTGAGTCTGCGCTCATTAAAACTAACAATGCGATTTTCCTTAAACAATACCCCAGGCTTGATAAATCCAAAGTGCTGGAAATACACAACTTCGGAGGGAACCCGCTTATTCCAACTTCGGACATAGTTGTAACCTAAAACTCTCATTCCTCGCGGCTTATTAGCTTCCAGATAATCTATGATGTTCTTTAGAGTGCTGGTATCATAAATTTCATCAGCATCTACAATCAAAAAATAATCTGGGGTTTTATAGACTTCTAAAATCTCTTCTTTTGATCTGCTGAATGGCACGATACCTTTAGTGAAATTGTCTACCAAAGACAGCATTTCCTGATTTCTTGCAGCGGCTTCGTCTTGATGTCGCCGCACCACAAAATGAATTTTCCCCTCTGGGTCTGGAAAATCTAAAACCATACTTGCCGTTGAATCAGGAGCGATCGGCTTTCGATACCAATCCCGATCATACTGAGAAATAACACTAATTCCCGAACAAAAAGGATATAAAGATTTAAGGGTCTCATTAATGAATGGCTCTTCATTCAAAGCCAGACAAATTGCATGGATACGTAAAGTCATACTAGGTTGCTCCGCACAGAGTTAATTGCTTCAGAAAAAGATGAAATCGCCTGTGTAGGAAGATGCTTAGACATAATTTGCCGAGAAACCTCACCCATTTTTTCCACCAAATTAGGATCTTGAATCAGCTTCAACATCAGCTCTGCCAATAGTTCGGGATGATCTGGATCAAAACTAAAGCCATTTTCTCCTTCCAAAAGCATTTCCACTGCGCCTGCTCCTTTAGAACAAATTATGGCATTACCAAATGCCATCGCTTCTACTAACACCATTCCCCAGATATCATCGTAGGTAGGAAAAACAAAAACATCAGCCTGTTCAAAGTAGCTACCCAGTTGGCCGTAGGGAACTTTGCCAATCCATTCTACTTGTTTAGTTAAACTATTATCGTTAACATATTTTTCCAATTCTGGACGCTTGTCACCATCACCTACCACCAATAAAGTATAGTTAGTAAATCCTTGAGACTTCAGAAGTATGCAAGCATCCAACAAAATCTTCAATCCTTTACGCGGCACCACCTGTCCCACATACAAAAAAATAGGGCTTTGGAATTTATGCTTCAAGTCCAAGGGTTTAGCTTGATGGAGTAAAGCCTCCACACTGGGAACTAAAAAAGGCTTAGAAAACACCTTCTTGGGGTTCACTTTTAAAGTATCAAGTAAGTAATTTTTTCCATTTTTGCTATTAACTACAAAAGCATCTGTTAGTCTAGCCATAAATCGCCGCACCTGATAGCGAACAGTTGAGCTAGTACTTTCATAGACAGAAGAACCGCCTTCATAAGTGATAATGACCTTCCATCGACAAACTGGCTTTAAAAGTAGGGCAATCATTGTCCAAGCAGTAAAAGCATTGGCAAAAATTATATGGGGCTTAAATTGTAAAAGATGACGAATTATTTGAGGCGAGGCCAAAGAAAAGCCGATCGTGTAACCATTCAATGCTTTGCCAAATTCTACATAGCGAGTTGTGCCCACCTCTTGCACCGTAAATAAGTTTTCAAAGCTAGGAGCATAACCAGGCCATTGGCCAGTGAAGGTAATCGTATTAGGGAAGACTTGGCTAAACTCACTCAGAATATGCTGGAATGAAATGCCGCCTGTTCCCATTGAGGGAAGCAACCAGGCAACCCGATCATTTTGTATGTTATCTACTGACATGAGCTTTCTTCATTTTATAGTGATTAATAAAATACCTCTCTAACCCTTATAAGGAATCAGCCGCTGGACTCCAGGTAGCAGTAAGATAGTCTCCATCATTTGTTGAGAAAAGTTAGGTTTAGGGTTGTGTGCCTGTAAGTACTCATAAAGCCACTTATATTTTGGGGTCGATGTATCAAACTCTTTGATCATTTTTAATGTCTTTACCCAGGTTCTTTCCCGATATTGCTCCTTTCTAGGACGAAATAAGTGATCATGAATACAAATTATTTCTTCAAATCGACCTAACCTCTCAGTAGCTGGCATTAAATTATGAGAATGAACAGGGTAATTATAGCCAACAGAAAAGTTGAAAACTTTGTCAGTCATGGCACATATTGTGGCCGAAAGAGCTGACTGCTCATAATACCAATTTTCTTTATTAATGTCTGCACCTTCTTCTAAAAGCTGCTCTATCGTGTTTTTCCAAGCAGTGAATATTCCTAGCTTCCTTCTGACTGCAACCACCCCGGAGTTCCAAAAGGCTCTGATCTTTTGCTGGTCAACGGTTGTTGTAACAAATTTATCGATGTTCTCCACGCCAGCAATACCATAAAGCCGTAACCAATACTCTTCATTGGGATCAGAAGAGCCTTCTGATCCAATCATTTTGTGGTGTTCAGGTCGAATACCCACATCATACTCTGTTGGCAGCAAGAACTCCTGCGGCTCCGAGAAAAACACTAAGTCACTGTCTAAAAACACCAAAATATCAGCATCGATCATCTGCTCAGCATACGCACAAAGCAAAGGCTTATTAGCAAGTGGGTAGTTAGGATACTTGGTATTTAAAACAACCTTTTGATGCTTGACATCCATAGCTGCTAACTTATCAATAGTTTCTTGCGAAACATCATTATTTTCCCGTACCTGAAAACTGTAGATCGATGAATCTTGAAAACTGCCAGCAAACTTGCGAAAACTTTCAACCATTAAAAGAGATTCT
Source organism: Synechococcales cyanobacterium GL140_1_metabinner_5_sub (assembly GCA_025359065.1). GTDB lineage: Bacteria > Cyanobacteriota > Cyanobacteriia > Cyanobacteriales > Chamaesiphonaceae > JAAFHZ01. The sequence goes on from JANYHM010000028.1 coordinate 25,600, forward strand.
TTCTCAAGCTGCCCGCCACCCTCAGTACACATGACAAAAGCTATCAATTCGGACATAACACCACCTAATAAATTGTTTCTTAACAAAATAGAGCAAAGGTAAACTAGCAAGCATTTTAAACATCACTTCAGTGACTGTGAAGTGAGATTGCCATAAATCAAGCGAAATAAAGGTGATGCAGTTAGATATGTTTTTTAAGTTCAACGAACATATTTGTATACTAACCTAGCCAGAAGAACCGAATTATATCATTTTATACAAGAAAGCTTATTCTTCAATAATTAGAACCGTGTCTGGATCTGAATATACCAAATTATATGATTATGTAACACAACGCACATAATATGAAAATACGCGTTTAATAGCCTCATTTAAACTTGAAAAAAAGCGTAAAGTAGCATACCAGACAGTTTTACGCAATCCAGTACAATACTCTTTTTAAAAGATATTGTTTTCATTACACAATCTTTACAGTAATAAAAAGGATCTAATTAGTGAAAATATATAACTCCTCAATTGCTATGCTAGAGCCACTTTTGTCTCCAGACGCAACTGTTCACATCAATTCAAATGACCTCCCAGCAGCAGAAATCACCAGATTTACTTCTTCCATGGCGGCAAATAGCTACTTTTTCGGACATCCCATCTGGGGCAAGGAATACTTTGAGACTAGTCATCGCCATCATCTGTTCCGTGATCGCTGGCAGGCGGCAACTGGTAGTTGGGATGATAAAATCGTAATAGATATTGGTTGTGGCCCGGGCAACCTTTACGCAACAATTGGTGGTTCACCCAAAATGCTTATTGGAGTTGATATTTCACCTGGAGCGTTAAAAATGGCCAAAGAATGCGGATACATGCCCTTATTAGCCGATGCCCAAAACTTGCCTTTAGCTGATGGCTGTGCAGACCTAGTGGTTGCCAATGCTACTATCCATCACTGCGATGATATGGCTAAAGTCTTAGCCGAAGCAGCAAGACTAGTTAAGCCTGGAGGAATATTGGTAACAGACAAAGATGCTCAAAGCACAGCACTAGATCTCAAAGGCATTGGACTGATCCTGCGTGAGATGCGTTTTTTTTTCTATTGGGCTATGGGGAGCGAATACTATCTCTCCCCAGAGTATCGTAATGCCAGACAAGCAACTGAGACTCACAATAACAAACCCGGTGATGGAATCACACCAGATGTTTACTATAAAACTCTTGAGCCACTTGGCTTTGAAGTGAATATTTTCCCTCATAACCACGATTTGGGTATTGAGGTATTAGCCGGAGCTATTGGCAAAATGCCTTGGAGACGAAGATTGGCACAACGGCTTTCAGGAATAGATCCCGATACCCCAGAATCAGCACAATCAATTATGTGTGTTGCTAAAAAACCTCTTTGACGAAGGAGTATTAGAACATAGGAAAAATCCCAAATTGTACCATAACTGTAATTCAGTCAAGCAACAGTGTCAGTGAGCAATTTGTTAAGTCTGATACTTTTTAAGTGAAAAAGTATCAATCAGGTACTATGTGATACGACAATTACTTAAACGTCAAGATAGAATTTGCGTACTCTGCTGAACTCTAAGATCTGAGTAATTGTGCTTATTTGCTACAAAGTCTTTTTCAAAGAGGTGTTTCTTTTTACTGAGGTGCAAAAATAGGCTTTAACATCAAATTACTTCAAAGCAGTCTGAAAAATATGCAGCCTTCCAACTATTTAAGGATTATTCTATAGATGAACACTGAAAGGAGACAAGGATTAAGTCCTGAGGAAAATAGTCAGCAATATGGTCAGATACAACATCAAACACATGCCAATGCTTTAGATTTTTCAGCTCCCTCGACAATCACAGCAATTAATGTTGTAACCAGAAGCAACTCAGAGGAAGGGGGTCTAGATCTAGGCCGAGTCGCTAAGACTCTCCAAAGACAGGTTTGGATAATTATACTGGCTAATATTCTGATGGCGGGTGCAGCGATCGCTTGGAATAGAACTCGACCACCAGCTTATGAAGGCAGCTTTAAGATTTTGATTGAGCCTGCTACTGCAGAAGGTCAGGTAGTTTCAGCCTTAAAAGGTAATCAAACCAGTGTAGAAGAGCAAGATCTTAGTAGTGCCAACTCCAAGGTTATCTTAGATTATCCAACACAGATTCAAATACTATTGAGCGACAAGACGTTAATGCCAGTCGTGCAACAGCTTCAAACTTATTTCCCAGAAACTTCTTATGCAAATCTAAAAGGTGCCTTAACCATCGCCAGATTCAAAGAACAATCAGACACAAAGATCCTGGAGGTTAAGTATGTTTCTAGGACATCGAATGAGACAAAACAGGTGATGAACCTCGTTTCTCGTGCATATATCCAATATAGTTTAACTGAACGGCAAACCAACGTACGACGAGCTATACAGTTTGTCGATTCTCAACTACCTAAGATCCAGACTCAAGTTCGTGAGTTAGAGATAGCTTTGCAGAGCTTCCGTGAGAGAAATCAGTTAATTGATCCTGTCACGATGGGTTCTCAGATCGGCTCTCAAAATGGAAGTGTTCAACAAGAAATAATTACCACCCAAATAGAACTAGCTAAAACCAGACAACTTTATAATTCTCTTGAGAATCAGTTACAGCTTCAGCCTAATGATGTTGAAGCGGCATCGGTACTAAGCGAAGCACCTGGGTATCAACAGTTAGTCAAACAGTTACAAGATATTGATGTAGAGTTGCAAACTCAATCTGCAAATCTTACGGATGAAAACCCTAAAATAGTCTTATTGCGTGAAAAAAGAGCAAAACTGCTGCCACTGGTTCAACAGCAGGCTGGCGCAGCTCTGGGCGATAAATTGTCTCAAAGAACCACAAGTGTACAGACATTACCTTATCAAAATGGCCTTCGACAAGATCTGAGTAAGCAGTTTATAGGTGCTGCTACACAGGTGCAAGTTTTGGAAGCTAAATTAAATGGCTTGAGCTTGGCCAGCCAAAAGTTATCAATTCAAACTGGTCAGCTCCCAGTTATATCTCGTCAATACGAGAATTTACAAAGACGACTGAAAACGGCAACAGAACAGCTCAGTAAATTTTTGCAAAAGCGTGAGGAGTTAATGATCAACGCTGCTCGGCAAGAAATACCGTGGGAATTAATTGCTCCTCCTTCGGTCAAAGCAGTGTCTTCACCTGGTTTAGCCAAAGACTTATTATTAAGTCTTTTTATAGGCTCTCTTCTAGGAGCCGGAATCGCTATACTTCGCGAAAAGATGAATGATGTGATTTATTCAGTCAAAGATATAAAAGAGGAATTGAACCTATCTGTTTTAGGCACGATTCCTGATATCAATGAAGAGAGAAAAATACTGAACGCTAAAAAAGGTCACAAAGAGCAACTCACTGTCAGTTATCAGTTTTCCCCATTCACGGAATCTTTCAGAGCACTTAACTCCCAAATCCGTCTGCTGCGTCCAGATTTACCTATTAAATCTTTAGTAATCAGTTCATCCCTACCAAATGAAGGAAAGAGCACTATAGCACTGCACCTAGCTCAAGCTGCGGCAGCGATGGGTCAACGAGTGCTGCTAGTAAATGCGGACATGAGGAAAGTGAGTCCACAACAATCAGCAAATAAAAATTCGATTGAAGGTTTAACTGATGTCATTGCCGGTACCACCCATTTAATGGATGCAATTCGATTATTACCAGGGGAAGACAATTTATATATTCTCCCTGCTGGTTCTACTGTAATGGATCCTACTAGCTTTTTAGGATCAAACAAAATGCGAAATTTAATGGAAATTTGTAAACACAACTTTGATTTGGTTATTTATGATACTGTTCCACTAAGTTTTGCAGATTCATTACTGCTCATCCCCCAAACTGACGGGTTATTGATGGTAGCAAGGTTAAGCAAAGTCCACCGCGAAGATATTCGTAATTCATTAAATATGTTAGATGTATCTAGAGTTACGGTGTTAGGATTAGTTGTAAATATGGCTAATAGAGTTGGATCTCCGAATAGGAAGTCCTACGATAGCACAGCACAATCGCATGGATCATTAAATGCTGCCACCACAGCAAAAGGATAAGTGATTCATAATTTAAATAGAGAGGCTTCTTGGCCAAATTAGCTTTGATGTTAAGATGATAATCTCACCACGAAAATCAGTTGACACTGCTAAATACAAAAAAAAAGCAAAAAATCATAGTTGTGCCCTAATATACAACGAGCCTAAACCAAATCTTGTATTATTTTACATATATAGCTTTGATGAACCACCTAAGTTTAATAGCGGTTGTATACTAAGAGAGATCTGTGATGTTCCAAGGTATTTAATACTGATAATTTTATTTTATTGATTTGGCCTCGAAAACTGAGAAGCCGAAAAATTCCATTTCAAAAAGACTTAGGCAAATAGTTTCGTCCGTTTTATACTCCTACTTTAGAGTTAAGTTCGGCTGTTGATCAGCATTTATCCCCAAATCCTCACCTTGAGTATGAGAAATCGCATGAATGATTTTAAAGAACCTGATCCTAATGGCATTTTTTGGCAAACCAAAGATATTGGTGCAGTTAATTTAGCTCTAGATATCAGCAAAGCAAACCTATCATTAGATATTCGTGCATCAAACCTGTCTTTGCGGTGGAGAACATTAATAATCGGTGTACAGTTAATAACTTTGATTGTCCTAGATATATCCATGCTCTTTACATCATGGATCCTGGCAGACTTGCTTAATGGGGCAAAATCCGAGCCAAACATTTATAGTTCAATGTTACCAATATTAGCAGTAAATCTTGGCATTCTTACTGTTTCAGGGTTCTATGGCGCTGACGAAAAACTCAACAGATTTGCAAAATTATTCAGATCTCTTACTGTTGCTCAGATTGTCTTACTAACCATTGCTTTTTTCTACAAGCCTAAACTTTGGGCTTTGCACTCAGTGATTTTTACTGCTTGGCCACTAAATTTCGTTTTTATTGGTGGGGCAAGATTTCTGTTCTGTATATCGATGATGCAAATCCGCAAGCGGATACCACTCTTCCAACAGTCGATTGCACTCATCGGGCATCAAGTTGATATTGAGCGCGTCAGAAAGCTACTTCACCGATCACAGCAGTTTAAAATAGACAGCGTAATTGATTTAGCCACCTGGGATATGCAGAGCCAGTTAGAGCAAATTCTACATCAAGTGAGATTGCGCAAGGTCAGTGAAGTATTTGTTTGCTCACCAAATTCGATTGACAATCAAATAATCTTATTTTGGAATTTGAAAGCATCAGGGATCCATCTCCGAATTGTGCCTACTGAGTTGCAACTTCCCCAAAGAGCATCTGAGACCAAAATGATTGAGGAGATTCATACCACCCGTTTCAACTCTTTGCCTTTTGTAGGAATCAATTTTTGGTTGAAGCGAGCGTTCGATTTAACTGCTTCATTTATGGCTTTAGCACTGCTTTCACCGTTATTGCTCCTGATTGCTATGGTAATCAAATTTTCTTCTCCCGGACCAATTTTCTACAGACAATACCGGGTGGGCTTAAAAGGCAACCGTTTCCAAGTCTGGAAATTTAGAACCATGGTGAAGAATGCTAGTGAGCAGCAGAAACAGTTAGAGGCTCAAAATGAAGTTCAAGGCGGGGTATTATTTAAAATCAAAAATGATCCACGCATTACCAAAGTCGGCAAGTTTTTGCGCGACTATAGTTTGGATGAGCTGCCACAGCTCATCAATGTAATCCAAGGACAAATGAGTATTGTTGGACCACGACCTCTGGCGATCAGAGACTATGAACTATCAATGCAAGAGTCTGATTTGTCGGATAGAAATCGTTTTCTGCGCTATGAAGTTCTACCCGGTATTACCGGGCTATGGCAAGTCAAAGGTAGAAAAAATATCAACTCTGGCGAGATTTTCTACTGGGATACAATTTATATTCTTCAGTGGTCTCTAGCCTTAGACATTAAGATAGTGTTTGAAACAATCAAGGTTGTACTATTCAAAGAAGGTGCTTGCTAATAGCTCACAGTGACGAAGATTTGATATTATCAGAGTGATAATCATGTATTTATTAAATAGCTGACTTAAATAACGCATTTCTCCATCCCCTCACTCTCATTTATTTGGTTTAATCTATGCAAAAGCAGCTCGCAAAATCTTTCTATATTCTTGATGGAAGGCAAAGAAAGTTAATCCTAATGGTAATGCTCTTTCTATTTGTCTCCATAATCGAAGTGGTTAGCACTGGGTTAGTTGGGCAGTTTATATCCCTGGCCACTGATTCTGATTTGATCGCTAAAAGCAGCTTTTTCAACTTAGTTTATAAATGGTTGGACTTAAACTCTCAAAGCCAATTATTAATAGTATTTGGAGGTTTGGTAATTGCTGTATTTTACTTTAAATCTTTCCTGAGCTTCTTTTCGCAAAAGATTATTTTTGAGTTTGGATTCAAACTTCAGGGGGAACTAGCTGCTAAACTAATGAATCTGTATCTAGATGCACCATACACTTTTCACCTAAATAGAAATAGTGCTTCTCTCATCCAAAATATTATTGGTGAGACTAGTCGTTTTACCCAGGGAGTAATATCGCCAGGTCTTACTTGTGTATCTAATGCTGTAATCACAATTGCATTGGTAGGATTACTTGTAAAAGTCAATGTAATGGCTATGGTTGTAATCAGCGGTATTTTACTGCTCTCTTATGTTCTAATGCTTTCTCTCAAAAGTAAAATCTCTCTTTGGGGAAGGCAAGGTTCAGAGGCCAATACTGAAATGATACGAGTAATTAATCATGGTCTGGGAGGCTTGAAAGAAACTAAAGTAATTGGTTGTGAGTCATATTTTGAAAACCAGATGGAAACTCAAATAAAAAAGTACTCTAGTAGTGCAAGTTTAGCTTTAAGCTTTGGTAACTTACCAAGATATATTATTGAAGCTTTCCTCATCAGCTTTTTAATAGGCTTTACTTTTTTATTCTTAGCTACTAATCAAGGAAATGCTAAAGGTTTGAGTGCGACCCTAGGAGTATTTGCTTTGGTATCAATAAGACTACTCCCAGCAGTAGGGAATTTGCTCACTTCGATCAATGGTATTAGGTATAGCGCTTATTCTATAGATAAAATACACTTGGATTTAAAAGAGCTAGAAAATGCCAATATATCTAAAAAGATAAAGTTAGTATCCTCTGGGCTAAATACCAGGCCAATTCTACCATTCACGAACGGCATTACGCTAGAAAATGTTACATACAGTTATCCTAATTCTCAGAGAAAATCCCTAGAAGGAATTTCTTTTTACATTAGAAAGGGTGAGTCTGTTGGTTTGATCGGTAAGTCTGGAGCCGGTAAAACAACTCTAGTTGATGTAATATTGGGGCTTCTAGAAACTCAGGTTGGAGATATCAAAGTAGATGGTACATCTATTTATACAGATTTAAGAGCTTGGCAAAATATGATTGGATATGTTCCTCAATCAATATTTTTAGTAGACGATACGCTTGAAAAAAATATAGCATTTGGTGTTTCTGAACATTTAATTGATAGCCAGAGATTGAAAAAAGCCGTTCTAGCTGCTCAGCTTGAAGAGCTAATTGAGCAGCTACCTAATGGCCTTGATACTATGGTTGGTGAGCGTGGCGTACTATTATCTGGTGGTCAGCGTCAAAGAATTGGCATTGCTAGAGCACTTTATCATGAGCGAGAAATACTAGTTTTTGATGAAGCAACTGCTGCTCTAGATAATGAAACAGAAGGCTTAGTGACAGAAGCCATTAAGTCATTGAGTGGTATTAAAACCATGATTATTATTGCCCATCGCTTAAGTACGATCGAGCACTGCGACCACATATATCAATTAGATAAAGGTCGGGTAATAAATTCGGGTAGTTACAATGAAGTTGTTTTAGGTAAAAAGGTACAATATGAATCCATCTAATAACTCTCCGATTATGATCGCCTGTGCTGCTGACGAAGCGTTTTCCATGCCTATGGCAGTTATGCTTCGATCAGCTTTAAAAAATGTTGCCAATAACAAACAAGTTCGTATTTTTGCCATTGATGGAGGTATTAAAGAATCTAGCAAGAAAAAAATCTTAGCTTCATTGGCTAACCAATCTGTTACTTTTAACTGGATTCAAGCATCTGATTCCTTACCAGATAATCTCCCCATTGCTACACATGTGCTGCCACACATCAATAAATCTACTTACTACCGCTTGTTATTGGCTAGAGTTCTGCCACCTGAAATAGACAAAATAATTTACTTAGACAGTGATTTAGTCGTGCTTGGCGACTTAAATAAGCTATGGGAAATGGAAATTGCCGATAACTATGTATTGGCAGCCCAAGATTGTGGTATTCCATTTGTTTCAGCACCTTATGGAATCAAAAAGTATGAAGATCTAGGCATTCCTGCAACTCAGAAGTATTTTAATGCCGGGGTTTTAGTGATGAATTTAGCTAGATGGAGATCTGAAGATATTGATATTACGTTGTTTAAGTATCTTGAGACATATCGAGAATACGTCCAACATCATGATCAAGAAGCAATGAATGCGGTATTTGCTGGAAAATGGGGAGAGATAAGTCCGCAATGGAATCAGACTCCTCTTTTATTTACCTATTCTTCATGGAAAGAAAGTCCTTATCAAGAGTTAGATTACTCCAATGCTGTTAATAATCCTTGCATTGTACACTTTGCTAGCACTGCTAAACCTTGGAATAGTTTTGAGCAACATCCCCGTAGAAATTTATTTTTTGAATATCTTGATATGACAGCTTGGTCTGGTTGGCGACTTAATTTTCGTCGCAGATTACAGAGGAAGGTTATTAGAACTCTTAAGCAATTTGCTGTCTAATGAAATCTTATGAATATTTTTAGTTGTTTAGCAAAACAAATAATTCAAGTAAAATGAACCAAATTAACAATTTGCCAATTACTATAGCCTGTGCTGCTGATGATGGATATGCCATGCATATGGCAGTAATGCTTCGTTCCGTGCTAGAAAATATACCAGTTAGTCAAAAAATTTGTATATTCGCGATCGATGGAGGGATTACAGAATCTAATAAGAAAAAAATTTTAGCTTCTTTAGGAAAAAGATCGGTTGATTTCAACTGGATCTCCGAGCCGGTTGATCTACCTGATAATCTGCCCCTAGCTAAAAACATATTATCTCATGCCAGCAAAGCTTTATATTATAGACTGTTACTGGCTGACGTTTTGCCACCTAATTATGAAAAAGTTATTTATCTAGATAGTGATTTAATAGTAATTCAAGATCTAGAAAAACTGTGGCAGACAGACATTGGAGACAATTATGTTTTGGCAGTGCAAGATAGTAGCATCCCGTTCGTTTCTTCACCATACGGCATTAAAAAATATCAAGATTTAAATATGTCCGCCGAAAACAAGTATTTTAACTCAGGAGTGCTAGTAATTAACTTACGGAAGTGGAGAGCTGAAAATGTCAGTGCTAAGTTGTTCCAATACCTTGAAACATATAGAGACTGCGTTCAACATCACGATCAAGAAGCTATGAATGCTCTATTTGCCGGAAAATGGGGAGAAATTGAGCCACAGTGGAATCAGACACCTAATTTCTTTGACTATCCTTCCTGGAAAGAGAGTCCTTACCAAGAAATAGACTATTACAACGCAGTCAATAATCCATATATTGTCCACTTTGCTGGCACAGCTAAACCCTGGAATAGTTTTGAAAAACATCCCTTAAGGGAGATGTTTTTTCACTACTTAGATATGACGGCCTGGTCTGGTTGGCGATTTACTGTTTGGAAAAGGTTTAGGAGTAAACTGATCAGAATAATCAGAAGTTTTAACGCTTGGTCTTTCCCTTAGTTTTTATAATAAGCCTTGCTATCATTTTCGCCAGAGGCTTTAGAATTCACAAATAATTCCTGCTATTATACTCAGCATCAAGCTTCTTATCTGTACATTTACATGTTTTACTCCAAACCAATTGTATTTATTATCTTTAGGCGACCAGATGTCACGGCAAAAGTTTTTGAGTCTATTCGTCAGCTTCGACCCAAAAAGTTATTTGTTATTGCAGACGGCCCGCGCCCAGATAAGCCTGGAGAAGCCGAGCAGTGTGCAGAGACCCGAGCAATTATTGATCAGGTTGATTGGGATTGTGAAGTTTTCAAGCGTTATGCCGAACATAACCTAGGTTGTGGAGTAAACATCTCCCAAGGAATTAGTTGGGTATTTGAGCAAGTAGAAGATGCCGTTATTCTTGAGGATGACTGCTTACCACATCCTGACTTTTATCATTACTGTGAGAATTTGCTGGACAAGTACAAAGATGATGAGCGAATCATGCACATATCTGGCAATCAGAACTTACTAAACTACAGTAAAGAAATCAAATATAGCTACTATTACTCGCGCTATCCAATCATTTGGGGCTGGGCAACCTGGCGACGAGCCTGGGAGAAATATAGTTTCACCATGGATAATTGGTTAGAGTGCTTAGAAGGAGAATGGCTCGATCGATTTTTTGATGATAAAAGAGCTAGCTATGTGTGGCACAAAAACCTCAAAGATGTTTATTCAAATCAATATACATGGGATTATCAATGGTTTTTCACTTGCTGGACACAATCGGGTCTGGCTATTATGCCAAAAGTAAACTTGGTTACTAATGTGGGTTTTGGCGATGGAGCAACTCATACTAGCGATGGTAATAATCCTTGGGCAAACCTGCCGGTACAGTCTTTGTCATTTCCTTTAAAGCATCCGCCTTTCATTATCCGCGATACTTTCGCAGATCATCATCTGCAAAATACTCAATTTGATCCAAGTAAAATTAATAAGCTGTTCATGTCAATCAATCAGCTTCCAGTTGTTCGTTCCTTAGAAAAGAGATAAGATAATTACTATAAGATTCTAACGTATTAATAAGGAGCTTGTATTTCAATGAGTGAATTAGTAGGTGAGCTTTTATCTCCTCTATTCTATAAGTCAAGATACTTCTATTATCGAGCAAAAAACCCCACATTATCTTTGAGCATCAGCTCAAAACTCAGGAGAAATTTGGTCTTCGGAAATAACGTCTCCCTAGGAAAGAATACTTTAGTAAGTGATACCACTATTGGTAACAATGTTACAGTCCAACATGATTGTTGCTTGATTAATGTACTGCTCGGAGACTTTAGCTATGTAGCCTCAGGAACCCAGTTAGATCTTACTCACATAGGAAAATTTTGCTCTTTAGGCCCTCAAATATTGAGTGGATGTGGTGGTCACCCGATAAATCTAGTGAGCACTAATCCAGTATTTTTCTCGACTTTCACACAGTCTGGCATTACCTTTGCTGAAAAAGATTTTTTTCAAGACAGAGAAGATATTATAATTGGTCATGATGTTTGGATTGGGGCTAGGGCTTTTATCAAAGATGGTGTCAAAATAGGAAATGGAGCAGTTGTTGCTGCCGGAGCAGTTGTTGTCAAAGATGTTCCTGATTATGCAGTTGTTGGTGGTACTCCGGCTAAGATTATTCGCTACAGATTTCCACCAGAAGTTATCCAACAACTGTTAATGATTCAATGGTGGGACTGGCCAGAGGAAAAATTACAGCAGGCCAGCTCCTACTTTATTAAAGATGATATTTATCTGTTTATAGAGTGGGTAAAAAGTATGGAATCACCTAGTAATTAATGTAAAAAGGAACTGTGATCGATGATTAATTCAACGTCTCTCCCTTCGCAAATCACTTCGAATCAGTCTAGGTTAATGTTGTTTGATATGGCTTTAGGAGGACATCATGGCAATTATATTCAACACTTGATTGATTCTGCCTATGAAAAAAAAATTCTCGGCGAGATCGATATTGTAGTATTACCACAGTTTGCTAGTGTCCATCAGGATGCAGTAAAAGCTATTTCTGATTTTAAGCATCCGCAAATTAACCTAGTTTATATTTCAATAGCAGAAGAGGCAGCACTGGGTTCCCGCAAATCTGGTTTTGATCGAGCGATGCGTAATTTTCGTGAGTGGGAGATTTTTTGTAAATATGCCCAAAAACTACAAACAACATATGCTCTTATTATGTACTTAGATACTTATACTCTGCCTATAGCCTTTGGTAAAAAATCACCTTGCTTTTTCTCCGGAATTTATTTTAGACCCACTTTTCATTACAGTACCTTTACCAACTATCAATCTTCTTGGCAAAAAAATATTCAGTACTGGCGAGAGAAAGTCACAATTAATCAGATTTTGCATCGTCCTCAATTACACAAATTACTCTGTCTTGATCCCTTTGCGGTTAAAGCGCTGCAATTTCATCAGCACAACTCCAAGATGGTTCACTTGGCCGATCCAGTTAGCCCTAATCCTCCATTGCTTGATAATCTATCCAGTTTCCAAGCAAAGCTGGGTATCGAGCAACATCGTCGAGTATTTCTGCTGTTTGGAGCGTTAGATGAACGCAAAGGAATTTATCAACTTTTGGATGCGATCGAATTATTGCCTCCAGAACTTACTCAGAATTTTTGTTTGCTCATAGTGGGTAAAACTAATCTAGATGAACAAACCCGAATTCAGTCTAAAATAGCTGCACTACGCCAAACACATCCAGTTCAAATCTTAGAATTGTATGATTTTATCCCTGAAAAGGAAGTTCCAAAATATTTTCAAGCGGCAGATGTGATTTTAGCACCCTATCAATGTCATGTGGGCATGAGTGGGATTCTCCTATTAGCTGCTGCTGCGGGCAAACCGGTATTGAGTTCTAGCTATGGCCTGATGGGCAAATTAGTCAGGCATCATCGGTTAGGTTTAGCAGTGGATTCCACAGTACCAGCAGAGATTACCCAAGCGCTTTCCCGTTATGTATTAGAACCACCAACAACATTTGGTGATCGCAATCAAATGAGTCTATTTGCTGAGCAAAACTCGATCAAGCTTTATTCCAGCACAATCTTTCAGTGCATAGCTGGCATTGACCAACAAGTTTCTTCAAATATTACTGTGGAGGTTGAACATGCTAGCTAAAACCCTACAAATTATTCCTTCCCCACCGAACTGTGCCGACGGCGTAGCTGATTATGCTTTGCTATTAGCAACTCAAATGCTAGCAGATGCTCAGATAAAGACTCAGTTTTTGGTTTTTAGAATAGATCTGGAAGTGGAACCAACCATTATTAATGGTTTTCCTTTGATGCGCTTACCCGATCATTGCCCAAAGTCACTTTATTCATCGGTACCAGAAGATATTGACTCAATTATTCTTCATTTCAGCGCTTACCCTTATTTCAACACTAGCTTAAGAGGCGTGTTTGGTAAGGGAACTCCCTTTTGGTTTGCAAGTGATCTGAAATCATTAGTACAAAATCGTAAAATTAAGTTAATTGTCATGTTCCATGAATTGCCCAAATTACATTGGAAGCAGTTTTTCTTTTTTAATTTCTTAAATCCAATTCATAGCAATGTTTCTCGTCGTCTGGCCAAGATAGCCGATACGATCATTACAAACAGCACATATCAACAAACAATGTTATCAAAATGGTCAGGTAAAAATGTCACTAAAGTCCAAATTTTTTCTAACATGGGCGAACCAGATACGGTACCTTTTATCACTGATCGCCAACGCAGATTAATAATTTTTGGTGGCTCAGCCCGCGCCCGTATTTATCAAAAGCACTTTGTGGCTCTCATAGAAAGCTGCAAACTTTTAGGAATCACTGAAATTTATGATGTTGGCCCCCCGGTACCGATACCTGAATACAGTGATATAGACATAAAGTTAGTCCAAATGGGATTCCTTTCTCAGCCCGAAATTAGTGAGCTGCTATTGACTTCTTTTGCGGGTTGTTTGGATTACTTTAGATGCCCTGGTGGCTTGGGCAAATCAGGTGTTTTTTCAGCATATTGTGCTTATGGCTTAGTACCAATTCTCACTGAATATGATGCTTCAGAGGATGATGAAATATACATCAACCAAAATTATTTAGTGCTGGGTTCTCAACTAAGCGATTTGAGTTTGGATCAATTACAAGCAGTTGCTCATAAAGCCCACAAATGGTACCAGAATCACGCTCTTCCAAAGATTGCAAAAATCTTTTCATCATCTATTTTATAGATTTCAAGCATGTGTCATATCAAAATTTCAGATCTTAATTAGTTAAAAGGATAAAATCATGCTTCCATCTTACGATGCTAATCTAACTAAAAAAGTCACATGGATAATTCCAATACTCAATGCGGCTCCTTATCTTGAAGAATGTCTAGAATCAATCTATAAACAGACTTATCAAAATTTTGAAGTCTTAGCTTGGGATAATGGCTCTATAGATAATAGTATAATAATCCTCAAGAAATGGATTCCTAATCTCATGCCTGGTCGGGTTGTTACTGACTGCCCATTACCTCTGAATGAATGCTTATCTGCAATGGTTGAGATGTCTTCAACTCCATTTTGTGCCAGGATGGATGGAGATGATATCTGTGAATTAAATCGATTAGAGAAACAAGTTTTGTTTCTGGAATCAAACCCAGATGTTGTTGCTGTTGGCTCACAGGTTAGAAAGCTCTCTTCTGATGGAATATTGGGAGATATTTATTTTGAACTACCTCAAACCCATGAAGCAATTGTACTTAGAATGATCAGATTGTGGTCGATGTGGCATCCTTCGGTGATTTTTTGCAGAGAAGCTGTAATTAAAGCTGGAAATTACTCAGATGAAAAACCTATCGAAGATTATGGGCTATGGATGCGATTAGCAAGTATTGGTCGCTTAGCTAATTTACCAGATTCACTATTGAAATACCGTATTCATGAAAAAAGTATAACTACAAGTTTTATCACTGATGGAAGCTTACAAAACCGAACTGTTGAATGTGTTTTAACCCATGGTAATTTGCTTTATGGTTGTGATCAAAGTGATCTGTCTTCATTGATCCACAGACAATTTCCAGTAGGATTTTTCGCGCTGGTGAAAATCATTATTTATTTATTTCGTAGTTCTAGAATTCGTAAATTTGACTTACTCTTTGAAGAGAGATGGCGTTACGAATTGATCTTGATGTTGAAAAGCTTTAGGGCACCTTTTTTTCCTTAGATTTTACCAGCAATATGCCTTTATTTTTTGAATTGCAAAATTAAGAATAATGCACCAATAGTTCTTGGCTATTTTTGTTCAGTAATTTTTGCTATCGCTATCATAATTCTCAATATATGCTGCGACGGATTCATCACATTGCCATCATCTGTGCAGATTACGAAAGATCCAAACATTTTTATACTAAAATTCTTGGCTTGCGCATTTTAGCTGAGAACTTTCGCGCTGATCGAAATTCTTACAAGCTGGATCTTTTATTACCAGATGGGGGACAAATCGAACTTTTTTCGTTTCCCAACGCTCCGTCACGGCCTTCTTATCCTGAAGCACAAGGACTCAGGCATCTGGCATTTGCTGTGGAAGATATTGTGTACTGGAAGAAAAAGCTAGAAAATATGAACATCTCAGTAGAAGAAGTCAAAATTGATGAATACACTGATCGTCGCTTTGTTTTTTTTGCAGATCCTGACGGCTTGCCTCTAGAGCTGTATGAAGAAACATTCGGATGATGATGTACTTTTACTAATTATTTTGAAATTTAGTAACAAATGTAGCAATCCTCCATTGGTCAAATCTGTTATCTTGAACTTTGATGTGGCTCATACAGAATACAGGAATTCATTGGCTCCCCAAAATTACTGAATAAAAAAGTAGCGGTTCTGAATAGAGCGCAGTCACTATCTATCACGTTCTCCCCTTATTGATTATTTATGAAAATTCTAGTGACAGGCGGAGCTGGTTTTATCGGATCGCATCTGATCGATCGACTAATGAAGGAGCAGCATGAAGTGATCTGTTTAGATAACTTTTATACAGGCACCAAGCGAAATATCCGCCACTGGATAGGTCATCCTAATTTCGAACTAATTCGCCACGATGTGACAGAACCCATCCGCCTAGAAGTAGATAAGATTTATCATTTGGCTTGTCCAGCTTCTCCTGTTCACTATCAATATAATCCAATTAAAACAACCAAAGTGAATTTCCTTGGGACTTTAAACATGCTTGGATTAGCAAAAAGAGTAAAAGCTAAATTCCTCCTTGCTTCTACTTCCGAGGTCTATGGCGATCCAGATATTCATCCACAGCCTGAAAGCTATCGTGGCAACGTCAACATGATCGGCATTAGATCTTGCTACGACGAAGGTAAACGCATTGCCGAGACTCTTACTTTTGACTACCACCGTGAACATAATGTAGATATTCACGTAGCGAGAATTTTCAATACCTATGGACCAAGAATGCTAGAAAATGATGGCCGAGTAGTTAGTAATTTTATATCTCAGTCCTTACGGGGCGATCCATTAACAGTTTATGGAGACGGCTCCCAAACGCGCAGCTTCTGCTATGTAGAAAATTTGGTAGATGGTTTGATCAAACTTATGGAAAGCGAACGAACGGGACCAATTAACCTAGGCAACCCTGAAGAATACACCATTCTGGAACTAGCTCAGAAGATCCGCGACAGAATGAATCCCAGCCAAGAAATTATCTTCAAACCATTGCCTCAAGATGATCCGAAACAGCGCAAGCCAGATATTACTAAGGCAGAAAGCTGGTTGAATTGGCACCCTAATATTCCTCTAGAAGAAGGATTAACTAGAACCATTGCTGAATTCAAGCAGCGCACAGAAGTGAATTCAAATTCAGTCGAAGCTCTAACCACAGCGTAGTACTAACCACGTTGAACCGTACAAATTTCATCGCTTAAACACAAAAAATATTGGAGGCAATTAAAAATGAGAGTTAGCGCAATTGGTACTGGTTATGTAGGTTTAGTAACAGGAGTTTGCTTGGCGCACATTGGTCACGATGTGTTGTGTGTAGACAATAATTCTGCAAAAATTGAAATGATGCAGGCCGGTGAGTCTCCGATTCATGAGCCAGGACTTTCGGGGATGATGCAGGTAGCGATTAATGCTGGTAAACTAAAGTTTACTACTGACTTAGCTGCTGGAGTAAAACATGGTGAAATTCTGTTTATCGCCGTAGGTACTCCACCACTTCCGGATGGTTCTAGCGATACTCAGTACGTAGAAGCGGTCGCCCGGGGCATTGGTCAGCATCTCAATGGTGGATATAAAGTAATTGTGAATAAGTCTACCGTCCCGATCGGTTCTGGTGACTGGGTGCGCATGTTGGTAATGGATGGGGTAAATGCCAGAACGCCCCAGCCAGTGCTGGTGAAAGTTGGTGCTAGCGCTCTTATATCTTCTTCCGAACCACAATTTGATGTAGTTAGTAACCCAGAGTTTTTGCGGGAAGGTTCAGCAATCTATGATACTCTCAACCCCGATCGAATTGTACTAGGCGGTAATAGTAGCCAAAAAGCGATTAATCTGATGTTAGAGCTATACGCTCCTATTATTGAAAGAGAATATGTCACCGAGGATGCTTCACTACCACCTGTAAACGTCTTAATTACAGACTTGGGGTCGGCAGAAATGATCAAGTATGCCGCGAATGCTTTCTTGGCCACCAAAATTAGTTTTATTAACGAGATTGCCAATATCTGTGAGCGGGTTGGCGCTGATGTTACTCAAGTTTCTAAAGGTATTGGTTTAGATTCTAGAATTGGTAATAAGTTTCTCAATGCCGGAATTGGCTGGGGTGGCTCTTGCTTCCCCAAAGATTTGGCAGCCTTGATTCATACGGGTGAAGACTATGGCTATGATGCTCAATTGCTTAAAGCAACAGTAAGCGTCAATAAACGCCAGCGACTTTTAGTTGTAGAAAAACTACAGCAGTACTTAAAAATACTCAAAGGTAAAACGATCGGCTTACTGGGCTTAACTTTTAAGCCAGATACTGATGATTTGCGAGATGCCCCAGCGCTAGAGCTAATTCAACTGCTACAGAAGTTGGGTGCGAAGGTGAAGGCGTACGATCCGATTATATGTAGCAACTCCTCAACAATTCATAATGGCTTGCACAATGTTCTGTTGTCAGCCACTCCAGAATCAATGTCTTCTGATTGTGATGCCATTGTATTGATGACTGAATGGCCGCAGTTCCAGTTTTTGGACTTCACTGAAATGGCAGAGGTGATGAGAACCCCACTAGTTATTGATTGCCGTAATTTTTTACCTATTCAAAATGTGACTAATGCTGGACTGAAATTAGTTGGAATCGGTGTTCCTAGTTAATTAAAGAAGCCGGAGCCGCTAAAAACAAAATAAGTAGCCACGGACATGCCACAATCTGAAGATCGTATTAGCCTCCATTATGTCTTTAGCCTCATTGCCCGATATCTGTGGCCAAGAAGCCGTGATCGCTGCGGCCACCAACCATAGTAATCCTATTTTTCTGCATGACTCTAACCTCCATCTGGCCAATACCAGAGCCGGTTTTGCCTGTGCTTTGCACATGCACCAACCCACTATTCCATCTGGCGATCAGCTTATTGGCCATTTGCAATACATGTTTGAACACCAAGGAGAAGGAGATAATCACAATGCGAGCGTTTTTGTTGATTGTTATGGTCGGATGGGTGACTTTATTCCAGATTTAGTTAATCAAGGCTGCAATCCTCGGATCATGCTGGACTATTCTGGAAATCTGCTGTGGGGTCTGCAACAAATGGGTCGCCAAGACGTTTTAGATAAACTGCGTCCTTTGGCTTGTGATGCCAAATATCAGCCCCATGTAGAATGGTTAGGTACGATGTGGGGTCATGCAGTGGTGCCTTCTACGCCCATTCCTGATCTGAAATTACACATGCGGGCTTGGCAGCAACAGTTTGCAGCAATTTTTGGTATTGAGGCTCTAAAGCGAGTCAAGGGTTTTTCACCGCCAGAAATGCACCTGCCCAATCACCCTGATATGCTGTATGAATATATTAAAGCGCTGAAAGAATGTGGCTATCGTTGGCTATTGGTGCAAGAACATTCTGTCGAAAGACTTGACGGTGCTGAGCTGCATCATGATGATAAATATTTGCCGAATCGATTGGTGGCCAAAAATTCTCAGGGGGAATCGATCGAGATTACCATCTTGATCAAAACCCAAGGCTCTGACACTAAGTTAGTGGCTCAAATGCAGCCCTATTACGAAGCCAAGAGTCGTGCAGAACAACAAGTTCGCCCAGAACTCAACGGTATCAAAGTCCCTTCTTTAGTTACCCAAATTGCCGACGGGGAAAATGGTGGGGTGATGATGAACGAATTTCCTCGTGATTTCCCTCGTCCTTGGTCAGAAATTCAGAATAGTTCTAGCAAAGTCGCGGGCTATAACGGCACTGAGTATCTTGACTTACTGGCCGCCGCTGGAGTAAAAGAGTCCGATTATCCAGTATGTCAGGCGGTGCAACAGCACAAAATTTGGCAGCGATTGGGACAAGAACAGATCACTACAGTTGTGGTGGAGAAAGCGATCAAAGAACTCAAAGCCACTGATCATCAGTTCCACATGGATGGAGCATCTTGGACAGATAATTTAAGTTGGGTAAAGGGATATGAAAACGTGCTAGAGCCAATGTATCAGCTCAGTGCCCAGTTTCATCAAAAGTTTGATGCTTTGGTACAGGCTGATCCGGGTGTGACTAATCGATCGGATTACCGCGAAGCACTGCTATATAATTTGCTGGTGCAAACAAGCTGTTTCCGCTATTGGGGACAGGGAACCTGGACAGATTATGCTCGGGAGTTACATCGGCGAGGCATGGAACTAGTCAAAAATTGATAAACCATAGTGTAGCCTGATGCCCGCCCTCTAAGGCATTATCGATATCGGGGATTTTTCTGAATCAGAGAATCCTCCGAGATGTGTTGCCCCGATCGAACGCAATAATTCCACCGGCACCTGCCAAAAATATTGCTCCACAAATAAATCTTCAGACACCCCAGCCAAGAATTCTTGCACCTCCTGAATATTTTCTAATTCTGCGCCGGTTAAAAGTTCTGCATCCAGCAACTTTACCTGAAACTCTTGGCGAATAGGAATCATTGTCACCTCAAACCCGATCGCATCTAAGCAATCTAAACCATTTCTGGTCGATCGAGCTGTTACTCCTAACTTACTTTGCAAATCTTTCAGAGCCAAAGATTGACCATTACGGGCAAGGAATTTGGCGATACCTATAAGTCTCTGAAGAATCTCTAAAGATTCTCTGGTTTGGGGAGCCGGATAATTGAGGGCTAATTTTTGATGATGGATAGTCGCGGCCTCATATTCCAACAGCAGCTCATCCCAACTGCGTGGACATTGATGAATCCAGCGGATGTCAGCTAGTAAGGGGATATTTTCTAGAGAGAGACCCGATCGGAAGTCCAAGATTTCTGGCTGAGGATTAGTTCTATTAATAGCAACCGTGGGTCTGAGATCTATAATTCGAGCCTCATAGCGTTTTTTATAGCTATTAAAATCCAGCTCTACCAAAGCATCACAGGGAACTGTGGGAACTTCTTCGACCTTTTTGCCCCACCAGACGGCGGTACAGCTACCAGTTGCATCGATCATTTGCACATCGGTTTTTAGGTAGCGGATGGTTTTACCCTGTAAATCTTTAATGTTGCGATTAATCGGATTTTCTAACCGACAGTTGGTCACTAATAATTTGGGGACAGGATTGCCCATCCCACAGGGTTCTAGTAACCGTAGCTCATCAAATAAATCTTTATCCAGTTCAGCAATAGTTACCACTAAATCGATTTGCACTGTAGGAGCTGGTAAATCTCCCACTGCTTGGCGCAACTGTCGATCGATTCCCTCAGCAAACATCGGCAAATCGGCGGCTAACAAACTGAGTCCAGCAGCAAAAGGATGACCACCAAAGCCTTTCAATAAATGAGCCTGAGATTTGACTAATTGATATAGATCGATGTTTTGAGTCGATCGGGCGGAACCTCTGGCTAAGACTGGGCTATCGGGATCAGTGGGGGCATTGTTCAACAAAATAGTTGGTCTGCCATATTCCTGAGCAATCTGACCAGCGACGAGTCCCAAGACTCCTCCTGGCCAATTGGGGTCAGCTAAAACGATCGTGCCAGTGGTAGAAAGATCCAGGCTTTGGACGCGCTGTTGGACAGCAGCTACTACTTCTTTTTGCACTTCTTTGCGGCGGGCATTGGCTTGCTCTGTTTTGATGGCCAGCTCATCACAAAGTTTTGGATCTTTGCTGGTTAGCAGATCTACTCCAAATCGAGCATCGCCATAAATGCGGCTAATGGCGTTGATCCGGGGAGCAATGCCAAAGGAAATATCCATGGGTCGATCGCCGGTTTTACGACAGAGTTCTAATAATTTAGCTACTCCAGGTCGATAGCCTGGAAGATCGGGGTTTTTGGTACTTTGTTGTTGGAGTCTGGCGATGCCAATTTGGGCGAGATAGCGACATTCGCCACTAAGCTGCACCAGGTCGGCTACTAAACCAATGGCCACCAAATCTAGGAGGTATTCGATCGGTTGATTGGGCACATCTGGTAGGGCTGTGTACAAAGCTTCGATGAGCTTGTAGGCTACTGCCACTCCTGAGAGATGGTAAAGGGGATGATTGGTATCTAAGTAGCGAGGATTGATGATAGCGACGACGGCGGGACGCTTTGGGGGTAGAGTGTGATGGTCGGTAACGATGGTATCGATGCCGATCGATTGAGCGTAAGCAATCTCTGTTTCGTTGGTGCTGCCGGTGTCGCAGGTAATGATCAGTTTTACGCCCTGCTGTTGCAGTCGATCAAGGCCGGGAATGTTCAGGCCATGAGATTCGGTAAGTCGATCGGGAATGTAGTAAATGAGATTTTCGGGTAAAAAGAACTGACGTAAGCCGTCCCACAAAACGCTGGTGGCGGTGATACCGTCGGCATCGAAGTCGCCCCAAATAGCGATCGGAGTTTTTTCTTTGCGGGCAAGAAGTAAACGTTCGATCGCCAATTCCATCTCTTGGCCAAAGGCAGCGGCAGCCGTTGGCTGATAGGCTGAATACTGTAGGTAGCTGAGCAAATCATTTTCTGGGATTTGTCGTTGCCAGAGCAGCTTGCTAAGATAACGTCCATCAATGTGAGGAAATAATGCACGAACCTGCTGTTGGTAAGCTGTAGGTGGTGCTTCAAAATGAGGAAGTTTGAATTCAGCCATTAGTGATGACTCCCTTGATGCAATTGAAAAAGGTTGGAGTGAGTGTTGATTACCTCATAGTAACGTCATTACCTGCCGATCAATTATCTTAATGTTATTTATTCTGATTTTCTTTTGACTATCATCTGAATCATAGTTTGAGCCTCAATTAATTTTAACGTCAGTTCAAATTTGAAGTGCAATGCCCAGGAGTCTTCCTCAAAGGGACTCATAAGCTATCATCCCAAACATGCTAGTATTGAGAACGAATTTCGGTTCTGATGGGGATTCAGCCATCAGAGGAAAGGGGGAAAGCTTGGTGAAAATCCAACACTGTCCCGCAACTGTAAGAAGCTTGCTTCAAGTCAGAATGCCCGCCGATCGCTCGCTTGCACCACAGGCGAGTATTGCTCAAACCTATAATCTGCGTGGTACAGATAGGAAAATAATGAAAGATAAGCATACTATTTTTGTCTGCGAAACCTGCGCCGGAGTCTGGAAAGACAGTCGCCAAGTAGGCAACAGCGGTGGCTACTTGCTGCTGTCAGAATTGGCCGAGAAAGCTATTGACTGGCCATTGGCTGAAGAATTTGAGATTGAAGGCGTAAAGTGCATGGGAGCCTGTAATCGCCCTTGTGCCATCGCCTTTGGTGCCCCAAATAAATCTACTTACCTCTTTGGTGACTTGAATCATAGCGAGTCTCTCTCTGATCTATCTGCCGATGTTTTAACTTGTGCAGCAATGTACCACCAAGATCCTGATGGTTCAATGCCTTGGTCTGCTCGTCCCGAACGGTTGAAGAAAGGATTGATTGGTCGAGTGCCAAGCTGTTAAGCAGGAATGAAGCTAATGTGCCAAGATGTTGCAAGGAACAGCATCGGCACATTCAGTCCATGAGCAGCACCCTTCTTAGCCAACCCGAAAAACTTGAAACCCGTCTTAAAGAAATTCCACCAGAGCCTGGGGTTTACTTTATGCGAGATGATCGCGACCATATTTTGTACATTGGGAAATCCAAAAAGCTGCGATCGAGAGTTCGATCCTACTTTCGGGAAGCTCAAGATCTGTCGCCACGTATTGCTTTGATGGTGCGACAGGTAGTAGAAATTGAATTTATTGTCACCGATACTGAAGCAGAGGCATTGGCTCTAGAGGCTAATCTGATTAAGCTCCATCAACCTCATTTCAATGTTTTACTCAAAGATGACAAAAAATATCCTTATGTGGTAATTACCTGGTCTCAGGACTATCCTCGAATTTTTATCACCAGAAATCGGCGACTGGGTAAAGGGCGAGATAAATACTACGGGCCTTACACCGACTCCCGATTGTTGCGGGATACATTGAACCTGGTACGCCGCATATTCCCCATGCGTCAGCGACCGCAGCCACTGCACAAAGATCGACCCTGCTTGAACTACGATATTGGTCGCTGTCCAGGGGTTTGTCAGCAAAAAATTACTCCTGAGGAATACCACAAGACGATCGAAAAAATTGCTATGGTTTTTCAGGGGCGAGGCAGTGAACTGATCAGCACTCTCACTAAGCAAATGGAGCAAGCTGCTGAGAACCTAGAATTTGAGAGCGCAGCGGCCTTGCGCGATCGGATTACCGGACTCGGCTCTCTTACCGCTGGTCAAAAAGTTTCGTTGCCAGATGACACTGTTAGCCGCGATGCGGTAGCCTTGGCTGCCGGTGATAAAACCGCCAGCATTCAGCTCTTCCAGATCAGAGCGGGGAAACTAGTAGGCAGACTGGGTTTTATTGCTGACGTACCCGAAAATCATACTGACGTGGATCTGGGGATGATCTTGCAGCGGGTGTTAGAAGAACATTATCAATACGCCGATCCAGTGGAGATCCCCCCAGAAATCCTAGTCCAGCATCCTTTGCCAGACAGCGATATTTTGGCCACCTATTTGAGCGAAAAACGCGGGCGTAAAGTGGCGATCGATGCCCCTCAGCGTCAAGTCAAAGCTGAGACGATCGAGATGGTCGCTCGGAACGCTGAGTTTGAGCTAGCCCGCATCACCAAGCAAACCGAACGAGAAGCCGCCAGTCTCCAAGACCTAGCCGAAATCTTAGATCTACCAGAACTGCCTCGGCGGGTAGAATGCTATGATATTTCCCATATTCAAGGTTCTGATGCGGTAGGTTCGCAAGTGGTCTTTATTGATGGCTTGCCCGCCAAACAATATTATCGCCACTACAAAATCAAGAATCCTGATATTCATATTGGTCGCTCTGATGACTTTGCCAGTCATGCTGAAGTTATTGGTCGTCGATTTCGCAGGTATAACGGCGGTGTGAACCTAGATGACAGCGACTTGCCGAATGTAGTCATCATTGATGGCGGCAAAGGTCAGCTATCTGCGGTAGTTAAAGTATTAAGCGAAATGAACTTGATGGAGCATCTCTGCGTGGTGAGTTTAGCTAAACAGCACGAAGAAATATTCCTTCCTGGCGAAAGCACTGCTTTGCCAACCGAGCCAGAACAGCCCGGAGTACAGCTTGTTCGTCGCCTGCGCGACGAGTCTCACCGTTTTGCTTTGAACTTCCATCGGCAGCAGCGCAGTAAACGCATGACCAGATCTTACCTAGATGAGATTCCTGGATTGGGTGCGCACAAGCAAAAACAGCTCATGTCCCACTTCCACTCGATCGACTACATTCGGGCTGCGGACTTGGACGCACTACAAAAAGTTCCGGGTGTGGGTGAAAACCTCGCCAAATCTATCTATAATTACTTTCACTAATATAAAATAGCCGATAAACCGACATTAAGCTAAAATTAAATAGTCACTACCAGAGGCTGATGATCCTCTAAAAATCTATGCAAGGCTATTCCGCAATGTTGGCAGTCATTGTCAGCACCAATATCGCAATCACTTCCCAGATGGGTTCAGCTTTGGCCAGCAATGTGCTTCAGCAAAACCAAGCAATCGCAGCAAAACCGGCTAGACCTGTAGTATCAGATGCTGATAAATTGATAGCTTCTGCTACTGACAAAATTGAAAAAGGCAAATATAGAGAGGCTTTATCTGACTTAGACAAGGCGATTACCCTAGATCCAGAGTCTGCTCGCGCTTACAACAGTCGGGGAATTTTGAAGGATGAAAAACTAGAAGACGCTCCCGGAGCACAAGCTGACTTAAATCAGGCGATCGAGCTGGCTCCCAAGTATGCGGAGGCTTACAACAGCCGTGCCAATCTCAAAAAGAACCGCCTGGATGATACTACAGGTGCTTTAGCTGATTATACCAAGGCAGTTTTGTACTCTCCTAAGTACTCGTTGGCCTACTATAACCGGGCGAATTTGCGTAAAAGCAAGTTCAACGACTTTAAAGGAGCCTTGGCTGACTATACCAAAGCCGTGGAAGCTAATCCGCAATATGCTTTGGCCTACAACAATCGCGGCATTCTAAAATACGAAAAGCTCAATGACTCCAAGGGAGCTTTAGCCGATTATACTCAAGCCATCAGAGTCAATCCTAAATACTCTTTGGCTTATTACAACCGAGCACTATTGAAATCTTCAGAGAAAATCAACAATATCACTGGTGCTTTAGCGGACTACAACCGGGCGATCGAACTCAAGCCTGATTATGCTTTGGCTTACTTCAACCGAGCAAGTTTAAAAGATGAAAAGCTCAATGACCCCAAGGGTGCAGATGCTGATTATACCTCCACTATTAAGCTCACGCCGCAAGATGCCGACTCTTATTACAACCGAGCAGTGTTGCGCCAGAACAAGCTCAAAAACAAGACCGGAGCAATCAGCGATTTTCGATTGGCCGCAAAGCTATATCGAGAGCAATCTAAGGAACAAGATTTGCAAGAAACTCTGGAGCGCCTGCAAAAACTTGGTGCCACTGAAAAAGGTTCAGCCCCTCTGATTCCGATCAAGACCCCTAAAAAACGCAATTCCTAAAAATTGTTTGGAAATTTTAACTCACAATTTTACCCCGGGCATTTTTCTCTGGAAAGAAGCTTAATCGCCATCTGCGCCGAATGGAAGCGCATGGGGTAGAATTGTGAAGTCTTGTTTACAATTTGGCAACCACCTTTGGTGCAAGCGAAGCCATCATCTTTGGTGAAAGCGAAGCTATCAACACTGCTAGAGTGCGCTCTTACCTTGTGGCGCGCCATTGTAACTTTGCTGGCCAGCGCCACACAAGCAAAACTTCACATACTGAGTTTTTTCTCTATTTTTATGACGATTCCCATCCGTAACGTAGCCATTATCGCCCACGTAGACCACGGTAAAACGACCCTTGTCGATGCGCTGCTCAAACAGTCCGGCATCTTCCGCGAAGGTGAAGATGTGCCTACCTGCGTGATGGACTCCAACGACATTGAGCGAGAACGTGGTATTACCATCCTTTCTAAGAATACCGCCGTTCGATATAAAGACACTTTGATTAATATTATCGATACCCCCGGACACGCCGACTTCGGCGGCGAAGTAGAGCGGGTATTGGGCATGGTAGACGGCTGTATTTTGATCGTGGATGCCAACGAAGGCCCCATGCCTCAAACTCGCTTCGTGCTAACTAAAGCCTTGGCTAAAGGTCTGCGCCCGATCGTGGTAGTTAATAAAATAGATCGGCCTTCCGCTGAACCTAACGCCGCGATCGACAAAGTGTTTGATCTGTTTATCGAACTAGGTGCAGATGATGACCAGTGCGACTTCCCTCAACTTTTTGCCTCTGGGATCTCGGGCTTTGCTAAAGACAAGCTAGAGGAAGAGAGCACCACCATGGAGCCGCTCTTTAATGCGATTTTGCGCCATGTGCCACCTCCAGTGGGCAACCCAGACAAGCCTCTACAGCTCCAAGTCACCACGATCGACTACTCCGATTATTTGGGTCGAATCATCATTGGTAAAGTCCACAATGGCACCATCAAAATGGGTCAGCAGGCAGTACTACTCCGCGATGACGGCTCAGTTTTGAAGGGCAAAATCAGTAAGTTGATGGGCTTTGAAGGTTTGAAACGGATTGACATTGAGTCTGCTACAGCCGGTAACATTATTGCCGTAGCTGGGTTTGCTGATGCCAACATCGGAGAAACCATCGCTTGCCCAGATGAGCCATCGGCATTGCCCATGATCAAAGTAGATGAACCTACTTTGCAAATGACTTTCTGTGTAAACGACTCACCCTTTGCTGGTCAAGAAGGCAAGCTAGTAACATCTCGCCAGGTACGCGATCGGCTATTTAAAGAGCTAGATACTAACGTAGCTCTCAGAGTAGAAGAAACCGATTCACCTGATAGGCTGGCTGTGTCTGGCCGGGGTGAATTGCACTTAGGCATTTTGATTGAAACCATGCGCCGGGAAGGATATGAGTTCCAAGTATCTCAGCCGCAGGTAATTTACCGCGAAATCAACGGCCAAAAATGTGAGCCTTACGAGCTATTAGCTTTAGACGTGCCCGAAGAGGCCGTAGGCGGTTGCGTAGAGCGTCTTGGTCAACGTAAAGCCGAAATGCAAAACATGATGGCTTCCAACGGTCGATCAATCTTGGAATTTGTGGTGCCAGCTCGGGGATTGATTGGATTTAGAGGCGAGTTTATGCGCGCTACTAGAGGCGATGGAATTATGAACCACAGCTTCTTAGAATACCGTCCAACATGTGGCGATATTACTGCTCGTCGTAACGGCGTGCTGATTTCTTTTGAAGAAGGCGTAGCCACTTATTACTCGCTGCAAGGCGCAGAAGATCGCGGTACCTTCTTTATTGGTCCCGGCACCAAGGTTTATAAAGGCATGATCATTGGCGAAAACAACCGTGGTCAAGACATGGAGCTAAACATCTGTAAGAGCAAGCAATTGACTAACCACCGGGCATCTGGTGGAGAAGAATTGGTGCAGCTACAGACTCCGATCGATATGAATCTAGAGCGCGCTTTGGAATACATCGGTCCTGATGAAATGGTGGAAGTCACCCCTGAATCGATTCGTCTGCGCAAGCTGGCGAAGAAACCAGTAGGCGGCAGACGCTAGGTTCGCTGCCACCCACCGAGTTCCCTGTGAATTCTGAAAATACTGATAATGCGAGGTTTACCCCGCCCATCTCACAAATAATCGCGTGGGGTGAGCGGAATGGAACCCCGCATTGTCGTTTGTAAATAAACAATAAATCGACCTTCTTCCTAGCAGCTCGGAGCTTTAGACTAAAGAAAAAAGAGATCGTGAAATATGCTGTCAACCACCAACATCGGCTCTACTGAGACGTTAGCTGCCAACATTGATCGACTGATCACCATTCAAGCTCAAGCCTGTCAACAGACTGTCCAAGAAATATTGTCTCCGATCTTAGCCGAAGCTGAAGCAGCACAGGCATCTCTTTTTCAGAGGATTGTGACCGATCGGCTGCAAGATGAAGGCACTTCCGGTCTACCGAATCATCATCCTTTGCACTGGTTTCAATCTCAGCTAGAGTTTCACCCCCAAGGAATCTTAGAATACTCTAGTTTAGAATCAGCTCAAGCTGGTTTTAAAGAAATTCTGGATCAGCTTAAGCCTCAAATTTTATCGCTTATCGAAAAACAGCAAACTCAAGTATCAGAGTACTTCGATCGAGAAGTTTTGGCACTTCAGCAGTCTCTCCAGAATGCTCTGACCTCTCAACTGCAATCTAGACCGATTGTGATCAGTGAGTATATTAACAGTTTTGTCAATCTACCTCGACTTAAAATGCGATCAGTTGATCGGTTTCGTTATACCCTTGATGGCAAGCGCTGGGAGTCACCTTCTTTAATTGTTGAAACTCAAAAAAACACTGGTACGTGGTATTTACTTGGGCTAGATAAAAAAAATCGTCCTTGTTATCAAATATCAACCACTGCTGTTGCTGGAATGGTGGACGAATCTGTGGCAAGGGCTTTTAGACATATGCGAGAGCAGATTTCAGATTGTATTGCACCAGGGCTACAGGATGGAATTAATCGACTGTTAGTAGACATCACATAATAGACAAAATTACTAGTGGGGGTGCTTTTTCTAGTATCAAGTTTCGTTAACAAATTGCCTATTTGGCAATTTTTTTTGTTCATCTATCTAACTAAGTGGGAACACTGAAGGCAATCGGAACTTTATGTAAGGAAGTCTGCCATGGCTAGCTCTTTTCTCAATGAATCTCCAGCCAATAAATTCTGGAATCAAGGCAATGTAATAAAATATTCGATCGCCTGGTCAATTATCTCCATATTAATCTATGCAGTTTTTAGTGGTCCGATGAGTGGAGCTGATCGACCAACTTGGTATCGATTCTTAACTGCTTACGGTCTGCAAATAACTCCAGTGATAATTTCTGGTTTTCTCTGTCTGCGTAACGGTTTAAGTAAAACCATGGTGAATGACAAAAAGCCTTGGATGATCATGGGAATCGCTTTGCTGTGTTTTTCGATCGGCAACTTCTTCTTCTCTTCTTGGGAACTAATCTGGCATCTAAGTTCCACAGGCTGCTTGGGAGATCCATTTTTTGTTGCATTTTATATGCTGCTATTATTCGCGATGGCAATGGTGATGTGGCAGCGAAAAATTGTGCCGAATGCTTGGCAGTTCTTGATCATCGGTGTAATTGCTGCTTACACAATCGGGCTGGCAAACATTATTCTGGAGCCAGTGGCGATTTCCCCCAGCACAACAGCAGTTACTGAGGCCGCAAAAGAAGAGCCAGTAAAAGAAGCTGCGCCTGTGGTAGAAGTTCCAGCCTGGGTTCAATCAGTCGATCAGGCAATTAAGCCCTATGGCAAAAATCTGAACGTCTTTTATGTTTGGTGCGATGTTTGTCTATTTTGTCTATCCCTTGCAATACTGTTTTATTCCTGGGGTAGTCGGCTAGCCCGGTCTTGGCAGGTCACAGCTCAAGGAGTGTTCTTTATCTATGTTGCCGATGCTTGGTATGCCTATGCTGGCAACCGCATTGCCGATTACCAGGCCGGATTTACCTTAGAAGTCTGT
The DNA here is from genome assembly GCA_025359065.1 of Synechococcales cyanobacterium GL140_1_metabinner_5_sub. Lineage (GTDB taxonomy): Bacteria > Cyanobacteriota > Cyanobacteriia > Cyanobacteriales > Chamaesiphonaceae > JAAFHZ01. The sequence goes on from JANYHM010000028.1 coordinate 55,689, forward strand.
TGGATTTTGGGAATCTTGCAATTTGGAGTGGCTGCGGCGATCGAGTTCGAGCAGTCTCTTGATTTACGGGCTGCTATGAGAGATGCAGCGATGGAGAGAGCTAGAACAGCAGAAGCCGAAGCAGCACTGCATTCTTAGCCAAGATCTAAAAAATCTCCAGTACTTTGACTGGGGATTTTTTGCAGTTTATTATTTTGTCCCAGGAGCCTGAGACTTTTTGATAGCATCCAGCACTTTGACATATTCCTTGGTTCTTTTGGCCTCGGGGGCTGCTGCCAGAAGTTTTTCTAGGGATTCAACAGTTTTTTGTTTATTGCCGGTATAGCCATAGTATTCCACCACTTGCTCCATACCTTCGATCGCTTTAGGATCTTTGGGGTTTTTCTTTAATACAGCCAAAAACTCGTTCTCTTTTGCCACTACCTGGGCATCCTGAGAAGAGAAAGAAGCTTTAGCTGGAGCAGGAGGCGATTGAGCCAAATTCCATGTTCCCAACAAGCTGCTAATAATCACGCCGCCAGTGGCGAGGCTCACAGCCATCAAGACTATTTTTTTTGTTGCTTTTGACCTTTCCATAAAAATACTCCGATATCTACTTACTCTTTAACCTACCAATTTTTTGGCCTGAACTATCAAACCTAAACAAATCCGAAATGTTGACTAGAGGAAACCTATTATGACCCTTTCCATCTCACGATCTGCACCCCAAATTAAGTTGGTAACTTTTGCAGCCCTGATGTCAGTATTGGTGGTTGGAATGGCAGCCATACAGTCAGGTAAGCTCAAGAGTCTACGTGCAGTAGATAAATCCTTAGACCCGGTTGTGCTCCGACAAGAAAGTCAATTAAGAGCTAACCAGCTAGATCTGATGAAAAAAATTCCTAAGTTTGGTTTTAATAACCTGGCAGCCAATACATCATTTATAAATTTTTTAGGCTATTTTGGAAGTACTGACGCTCGTAATATTAATGGATACAGCTTGGGCTTTGACTATTTTGATGTAGTTCTAAAGGAAGATCCCCGGTTTTTTCTGGCCTACTATTATCTATCTGGTACCGGTTCGAGCTATTTAGCAAATCCGGCTAGAACAGTTGAAATAATGAACGAAGGTTTTAAGTCAATTAAGCCTAACTCGCCAAAATACTCTTACTACCTATGGCGGCTGAAAGCTACTGACGAACTACTTTTTCTTGGAGAGTCCCAAATGGCGAAATTATCTATGGAAAAAGCGGCTGATTGGGCACAGCAGGCGGGGGATGAAGAGGGACGGCGAGTTGCCAAAATATCAAGTAGTACAGCCAAGTTCTTGGCCAGAAACCCAGATAGCAAGCAAGCTAGATTTGGTGCTTGGGCATCAATACTAGATACTGCGATCGATGATAGTGCCCGAAAACTGGCCATTGCCAAAATATTGGAACTCGGCGGTAAAGTAGAGAAAGATTCCCAAGGTAAAATAAGAATCACTTCACCCGCCACAGACTAATGGATTTATCTTAATGGATTTACTAGAGTATCAAGCTAAAGACCTGTTCCAGGAGGTGGGAATTCCCACGCTGCCATCACAGCGGATTGATCGACCAACTGACATCAAGTTTCTCAAAATCCCCTATCCAGTAGTGCTGAAATCGCAAGTCAGTGTCGGCCATCGGGGCAAAGTTGGAGGAGTGCGGTTTGTGGAAAACACCATTGATGGGATTGCCGCAGCTCAAACCATGTTTAACCTGCCGATTTTTGGTGAGGTGCCTCAAGTGTTGCTGGCTGAAGCTAAATATGATGTCAGCAAAGAGTTTTACTTGGCGGTGTTGATTGACTATCGATCGCGGCGACCAGTGCTCTTGGGTTCAGAAAGAGGCGGTATGGATTTAGAGGCCGTGATGGATTCATTACAGCAAGTGATGATCAACGATACTTTCTCGCCTTTTTATGCCCGCAAACTGGCTATTTTAATGGGTTTGAGTGGTGAGTTATTGGTGCAGGTGAGCGGCATTATCGAAGCGATGTATCGACTGATGGTGGCTCATGATTTAGACTTAGTAGAAATCAACCCGTTGGGTGTCAGCAGTGATGGCAAGCTGATGGCGCTAGATGGAAAGGTCACTGTCAACGATCGAGCAATTATCCGTCATCCCAAGCTCCAAGAGCTGATGCGCCAAAGCACTGTACGCAGTTTGCCTAAGGCGTTAGCTACTGGCAGTGGGAGAATTGGACTGTTGGTGGAGGGTCGCGGATTAGCTGTATCCAGCGTTGTAGAATTGCAGCGAGCTGGAAGGCCGATTTTTCAATGTTGGTCGGTCGATCGATTCACTAGCAAAGAGATGATCGAAGCTTTGCATGGAATGGCTAAAAATATTGATGTATTACTAGTGAAGTGTCACAGCCTTAATACACCGTTGCAAGCGCTGGCCACCTTAGAGCCTTGGTCAGTAGCCGTGGTTTTGGATGCTCCACCAAATTTGCTAGAAAACATTGATTTAGAACGATTTTCCCCAGTAGTAGTGAGCAATTTAGAGGCGGCGATCGCTGCTTTAGTGCAAGCCACATCTTCCTTTTAGTGACGTTATGTTTGATTTACCAAAATCTTGTCGAGTATTAATTCAGGGCGTAGATCGACCAGCCGCTCTAGTTGCAGTCGAGACGATGTTGACCTATGGCACCAACATTGTGGCTGAAGTGGCCGCTGGACGAGGTGGTCAGTCTGGGGGGCGAATCCCGGTTTTTGATCTAGTAGAACAGGCTCAAACTGAACTAGGGCAGATGGACGTGGCGATTATTTTTAATTCGCCTTGGCAGGTTTTGGATGCGGCATTAGAATCGATCTCTGCTGGTATTGAGCGTATTATTATTTGTTCGGGTGGGGTGCCGCCGTTAGATAGTTTAGAAATCTTGCGGCATAGTGCTGATGTAATGGTACTGGGTTCGGGCAGTGCGGGGATGATTGCACCCGATCGACTGCTACTGGGATCTTTTAACCCCGATTGTTTCCAGCTTGGTACGGTGGGCATTATTAGTCGCAGTAAAAGCTTGGCTTGTGAAACCGCCGACTTATTACGCCGTTATCAGCTTGGTCAATCTTTGGTCATTCATGTGGGCAGTGATGCGATTTTGGGTTCTACGGGTAGTGAGTGGCTGAATATTCTCAGTCAAGACTCCCAGACCAGAGTCATATTACTACTAGGAAATATTGATCGAGATGACGAACTGCTGGCAGTTGCCCGATCGATTAAACAAAAGGTGATCGCCTATCGTCCGCAATTAACTAGTTCGATCGCTCCATTGAGTGATGCAGCAATGTTGCTTCGAGCGGGTCGTCGATCGCAGCAGTCGCAAAATTTAATGGCCAATCACCAACAGGGCAAAAAAAACGGCGAGAAAATGGGGGAAGGAGTGACTGTTGCTGACTCAATTTTTGTTTTGCCCAAGTTGTTACAAGATAGTTTAACTAACGTTAGTTCGGGTTAAGCAGAACCCAGCAAGTGGTGTTTTATAGCAATAGGTTTTGAAATTCCGGTAACAAGACTGCTGAAAGCTAATAATTAAAGATGCCATCAGACAGCCGCCAGTTGTTTATACTGGGTCTTAAAGTCTGCCCCAACGAGTTAGGGGAAAGAATCGCCAAACGGCTTTGCCAATTAGGTTCTGCATGGGTAGTGTGCCCCAATAGCGAGAGTCATTACTATTGTTGCGGTTATCACCCATCACAAAGATTTCATTGGCTGGGACAGTAATATTTTCGATATCTTCGGGTTTGGGAATAGCGGTTACATAGGGTTCTGACAGAGCGACATCATTGCGATAGACCCGACCATTTTTTAAAGAAATTCGATCGCCTGGTAGCCCGATCGCCCGTTTGATAAAAGCTTGATCAGCTTGATATCCTTCGGCTTGCAGTTGGGGTGGTACGGCAAAAACTACGATGTCAGAATAAACTGGGGGATGGAATTTATAAGAGATTTTTTCTACTACTAGCCGATCGCCCAGTTCTAGAGTAGGCAACATCGAAGCCGAGGGAATGAAGCGCGGTTCGGCCACAAAGGTACGAATTACTAAAGCTAAGATGACGGCAGCAATCAAGATTTTGAGGTTTTCACCCCAGCTTTGCCAAAGCTTGGTCAGCAAGGGTGTGGGGGTTGAGGTGGAGTCGGATGGTTCGGGCATGATGAGAATAGAGAGTTGCAGTTCTTTTAGTATGGCATCATCTTCTACTTACTTTAAAAGGACAAAAGGCGGTTAGAGAGCTAATCCGCTCTAAGCACTAGCCTCCAGAGACTGAAAAAATTTCCTCAAACTCATCCCGATGCTTGCTCTAGCAACGTTGCAAGATCATCGATCTCAGTGTCAACACAGCCATTGTCAAATTTTGGAGCTGCTCAAAATCCAGCAGTAGCAACCGATTAATCAAATCCACAGGCAGCTCACCAAACTTCGTTCGCTATAGCTTGGAGACACAAGCACGGATATCGCGGGCAGAAGAAGCATTGCGAAATGGCTCAAAGACAGTTGCGCGAGTGATGCAGCGACGCAGCAGGCCAAGATCTTCAATTTTAATGTGTGTGTCTTCTGGGGTGATCACTATGTGGAAGCTCCGATTCAGCAGAGCTATTTTAATCTTCTAGTATCTTCCCCTTAGTTTCAAGCACCCACGGCATTAATAAAACTCCGACCAGCGGCACAAAACCGATCCAAAATAGAGCCTTAATTGCCGCATTCGCCGCATTTGCTCCCCCCAAAGCCGAAATAGAACCGACCCAAAAAGGCCCGATCGAAGCCACAATACGTCCCGTGTTGTAGCAAAAACCCGCACCAGTAGCCCGCAGACGTGTAGGAAACAGCTCCGGTAAATAATAGGTAAAACTACCAAACACCCCAAATACCGTCAACCCTACTAAAAAGTACAGATATGGTCGCACCCCCGGATCCCAATCTGGCCCAAAGACAGAAAAAATAAAGATTGATGACAGTAAAAAGTACAGCGACAACATTCGCTTGCGCCCCAAAGACTTAGCCAGCGGAATAGTCAACAAAGTCCCCACCAAACCGCCCGTGTTATAACAATTAGCGGCCAGAGTTTTGGCCTGCTCGATCGCCGCCGAAGTCGCCACTTTATCTAAACCTTTCTGCTGAGCGATCGATTGAGCCAACCCCGCCGAAATCACCAAAATAAACGCATTGCAACTCCACCAAGTAATTAACGCCGTAGTAGCCGTAACGATCGCACTAAAAGTAGCACGTCGATAAGCCGGACTAAAAATTTCTCTGAGCTTACCAGCCACCGGACGATCCTTCGACGACCACCGCTCTGGTTCCTTAGCTAAAGCCCGCACCGCAAAAGAAGCAAACGCCGGAATCAAACCGCAAGCAAACACATATCGCCAAGACACCTCTGGCTGCCCTTTGAACAAATTCCCGGCGATCAGCCAGTTCACAAAAGTTGCCAAAAATAACCCCATCGGTGCCGAAGTATATAGCAGAGCACCTGCCTCTACCCGATGCTTATCGGGCACCGTCTCGGCGACCAACGTTGCTCCCGATGCCCACTCGCCACCAATACCCAAGCTAGCTAGCAAACGAAAACCAATCAGTGCCGGTAAACTGGGCGCAAAGGCACAGCAAGCAGTTCCTAACGAGTAGAGCAAAATAGTAATTGTCATTGTGCGCAATCGACCAATCCGATCGGCAATCTGGCCAAAAGCAATTCCCCCGATCGCCCAGCCAATCAATAATAGAGAAGTCAAAATCCCCGTCCAATAGGCCGTAGCCGCTTTTGCCGCCGTCGAGCCCAATTCCAGATGTAGCAGACTGGGAATGCAGTTGCCCGACACATAGTTAAACAATAGGCTATCGAAAATATTAAATCCCCAACCTAACCAGGCGGCAAATAAGACGCTCCATTGATTTCGACTTAGCTTGATCATACAAATAACTCAGATGTGGACAGGACGCTACAGACGTGATGATAATCGATGCTAGTAGCCAATATTTGGCATGGCTTATTATATATTGGGGAAGAGTTAGTCGTTTTGATCCAAGTTGTTAAGGAAAAACTCGATTTACTTCAGCTTCAGTGAAAGAAATATTACTTTTTTCTGCTGTATCTTGCAGAATTTTTTTAGCGATGAGTTCATTAGCTGGTGCCAAAATGCCGAAATGGTCAGTATTTTTGGCTTCAATAAAGTTTATCTGATTACCATAAGACTCCTTGGCCATCGATCGCAGATCGGCAATATTGCCTCGCTTGGTGCCTTCAAACACCCAGGTCGGGGACTCGACCGAAAACAGCCAATGTATAGGCGATCTCAGTTCTGCTTCTCGTTGATTGGAGAGATCAAACGGCAAAAAGCCAGAATCTTGGCCATATGTAGTCACATTTGCTACTGGGCCAAAAGAAAAGACTGCCCGAAATCGATCACTATACTCAGCAGCAAGTAATGCCATCGTGCCACCGGTACTATGTCCACCCAAATAGATACGTTTAGGATCAACGTAATCTTGTTGCTCTAAATATTTGACCGCAGCTAAAATGTCATCAATTTCACCATAGAAACCCTCTTTGCTACCAGGATTATTGTTACCACCTCGTAAAGAAGGAAACATCATGACAATTCCGGCTTGGCGGAAAGCTGCTGCTGATTGGTCGTTATTGCGAGGCTGTGGTGTCCAGCTATCTCCAATGGAGTTACAGTCACCGCCAGTGATCCAGATAATTGCTGGGTGTTTTTTGGCTTTTCCTGGATTGGGAGAAAGATAAGCAGCTAATTCACCGCTAGCGGTGGGGTACTTAACAGTGCTGAAGATCTTCGCTGGTGCTATTGCCAGTGGTTCTTGGAGAGTATTTTGCTTTCGTATAACTGTTTTAAAAACATCTCTGGAGTTTTTCAAATTTGCACGTTGACAGCCAGTGAATAATATTGCTATCACCAAGAGAGAGCAACTCAATTTCTTAATCATCTTTCGTTATCCATTACTTGTAAAGGTTACTCCAGCGAGTTAGGGGAAAAATCGCCAGAAATCTTTTCTATTACTATCTTTTAATATGACATCATTTTTTACCAATTCTCCACAATGCAAAACCGACAGACTGTCCAGCGCTCTATCTCCCATTGAGGAGTACAGGCATTGCATTGGGGACACAGTACCCGATCATCCAGACTGTAATCTACTTGGTCAATAGTAGGAGTGGGCGGAGCCGGCAACTGCCAGCGACCGGTGCTGAATCTGATATCAGTTAAGGGATCGGTGAGGGTGGCATTAAGAATTTTAAGGATCGATCGACGTTGCCAAGTGCAAAGATCAGCCAGAGCTGCACTGTGGGTAGCTACTTGTAGTACATCACCGCTACGAGTGCGAGGATAGATTTGTTCACTAGATTGAATTTGTAGGCTTTCCAACACTCTTGGCCAAGCGTTCATCACTTCTTGCCAAGCCCGAAAAGCATCCCAAGCGGGTTGTTGGGTGATATTGGTAATTACCTGATCGATCGAACTCCAAGACATATTTCACCTAAGAAATCATTTTGAACTGGCGCTTGGCATCTTTTTGCAGCTCAGCGGCAATTTTGAGCAGTTCTTGGCCACTAGATAAATATTCGTCGTTATAGCAGGTAGTATAACGAGTTAATTCTTCGATCGCGTCGCTCAATCTGTTTAAGCAGTGATAAAGACTGGCTGCAATCCCGGCGAGGTTAGCAGGATTAGGAAAAGAATGTAAGATTTTTTCGGCTTTCTTTAGATGGCGCTGACAGTCCAACAAATAAGCCTCGAAAGCACCAAGTAAATCGTCATCAAAAGGGTCGGCGGAAAGAGCCAGAACTTGGCTTTTAAAAGGCTTGATGATCGCAGTAACCGCGCGGTTGATGGGGGCATAGACTCCGTTCAGCCACTGTTCTATTTGGCTATCTACATCACTGCTGCGCTCACTAGAGCGCTTGGCGCTAGGGCCTTTGCCTACTTTGATTTCTAGGTTCAGCGGTAGAGACTGCTGGAGCGATCGATCATAGTCTCGCTTACGACCAGGGTCATTCAGGACTTCGTAGGCAGCATTGATGGCCACCATCTGATCGATCGTGGCAGTGGCTGAGCCTTGGACATCGGGGTGATGCTGCTTGGCCAGTTCCCGATAGGCGCGTTTGATTTCGCTGGCCGTGGCACGAGGAGTAACTTGGAGGGTCTGGTAATGAGTGGCCATCAGTCTACGGCTTTACTTCAGGATCTTGGAATAGTGGCGTACTGAGATAACGCTCACCAAAGCTGGGCTGGATCATTACAATCAGCTTGCCTTTGTTTTCGGGGCGACTGCCCACTTTGATTGCTGCGCATAGCGCTGCCCCGGTGGAGATTCCTGACAGTAAACCTTCTTCGCGGGCTAGCCTGCGGCCATAGTCGATCGCCTCGGCATCGCTCACGGTGATGACTTCATCAATGAGATCTACTTTTAATACCTGGGGTACAAAGCCTGCTCCAATGCCTTGGATTTTATGTGGCCCCGGTCTGCCGCCAGAAAGCACCGGGCTATTGGTTGGTTCTACGGCTATTACTTTAAATCCTGGCTTTCGGGCTTTGAGCACTTCGCCCACGCCGGTAATGGTGCCTCCAGTACCAACCCCAGCTACCAAAATATCCACTTTGCCTGCGGTATCTGTCCAAATTTCTTCGGCGGTGGTCAGGCGATGAATTTCGGGATTAGCCGGGTTGCGAAACTGCTGCAACATGTAGGCATGAGCAGTTTTATCTACAATTTCTTGAGCGCGACGAATACAGCCGCTCATGCCCTCAGCACCGGGAGTTAGTTCTAACTGTGCGCCATAGGCTTTGAGCATAGCTCGGCGCTCCAAGCTCATGGTTTCGGGCATGGTTAAAATCAGGGTATAGCCTTTGGCTGCTGCCACCATGGCAAGCGCGATGCCAGTGTTACCAGAGGTTGGCTCTACCAATATTGTTTTGCCGGGAGTAATTAAGCCTTCTTTCTCGGCGGCCACAATCATATTAATGCCAATGCGGTCTTTGACTGAAGCCGCAGGATTCATTCCTTCTAACTTGACTAATATCTCTGCTCCACAGTTGATTGACTGGGGAATACGTTGAAGACGAACCAGGGGCGTAGAGCCGATTAGTTCGGTGATGTTGTTGGCAATACGCATTGTTCTAGAACCTTGAAGAAGTGACCGCTTGTACTACTATAGACTGAAAGTCTTCCAGATTATACCGCAGTGCCTTGGGATTGGCTTGGTGAAGTTCTTTTAACCTGAGTTTTAATAACAGGGTCAATCGATCGATTTTTTTGCTAGGATGTCTGTGAAGGTATCTTGCACGGTTGGCCGAGCGGTTTAGGCAACGAGCTCATAATTCGTACCAGACAGGTTCAACTCCTGTACCGTGCATTTTAAGAAGATCAAAAATTTAAGGCGGAATTTTGCGCCTACCTAGGCTCAGGGTGAAATAAATGCTACCTTGATTCCTAAGTTTTCCTTTTTTCCCATGCCACCTACCCCTAAAAAAGTTGCTCCCAAGGCACCAGCGAAATCTGTTCGCACCAAAACTGCTTCCAAACCCTCAGCTAAAACAGTTGTAGCATCTAGCACTGGATCGGCTCCAGAGCCTACTCTGGCATTGACTGATTTGCATTTGCGGTTGGCAGGATTAGAAAAAGAGAATGAGAAACTGCTGAAAAAAATCAGTAAGAAACGCCAAGAATTAGACAAGTTTGTAGGTGATGTGGAAGAAATCGGACGGGAAATGATCACACGCGGCAGCGTTTTCATGAGCCAGATCCAGGTATTAGACGAAGAAATCCATAAGATATTTACCAAGATTTTTGATACTCGCAAGATGGGCAAAAGCACTGTTCGGATGGTAGAAGGAGTGTACTTTTATCTACAGTCGAGCCAAGCCATTAGCATCAACCCTAAGCGCCGACCCAAGAGCTTTTTAGAAGAGCTATTGGGTTTAGATCCCAATTTTAGAGGGGAGCCACAGGAATCGGATGAAGAAGAAGAATCTGACAGCGAAACAAGGGGTAAAGGCTTTGGCAACTATTTTGATACGGAAGATGATGAACCAGAAACAGGTAAGGTCGATCGAGAGGAAACCCGCAAAATTCGCCAGACTTTTCTGCGCTTAGCATCGGTGTTTCACCCCGATAAGCTGCCAGATGAGGCTAAAAAGGCAGACTACGAAGAGGTGATGAAAGAGATCAACGCGGCCTACCAGCGGGGAGATTTGGCAAGGCTATTAGAAATTGAAAAACAGTACGATGTTGGTGAAATAATTGATCTCACTAACGCTGATGATTTGACTATTCGCTGTCGGCAGCTCGATCGAGAGAATGAGCTACTCAAAGAGCAGCAGGTATCGATTCAAAAAGAAATGCGCGAAATGAAGAAAAGCCAGCCCGGTCAGATGCTGAAAGAATATCAAACCCTCAAAAAGCAGGGAGTGGAGCCGATCGAAGAGCTAATGGCTGAAGCAGAAAACAACCTAGATAATATGCAGATCATCCATGATTTTGTCCAATCATTTCTAAATAAAGAGATCACGGTGGAAAAATTTAAGCGTGGCCCAGTCTTGAAAAAAATGTATGATGACGACGACGATTTCTTTGATTTTGACGAAACCGAAATCATTAACTCCATCTTCCGATAGAATCAATAATCTATTGTAGGCACTGCCCACGATCTGATTTTTAAGCTGCTATTAATACCTGCAACCACCCATATAACCAACAATGAACAGACGCAACCTTCTCTTAACTGGTGCCGGATTTATCGCTGCGGCTGTACCTTCTTTGGCTCAGGCCGCTCCTCCGGGCAAAATAGTCACCTTAGACAAAGATTTACGGGGCTACTATGCTGCTCCCAAATCTCCCCAGCCTGTTCCGGCAATAATGGTGTTGATGGAAGCTTTTGGTTTGAATGACAATATCAAAGGCGTATGCGATCGACTAGCGCAAGCTGGCTATGCCGCCTTAGCTCCCGATTTTTATCACGGTCAGGTATTTGCCTACAAAGATATTCAGTTAGCGATCGCCAAGCTTAAAACTCTAGATGATTCGGTGGTAATGGCCGAATTTGGCAAAGGACTCGATTTCTTGAAAACCCAAAAAGCTGTGTCTCAACAGGGCATAGGTGTGACCGGTTTTTGTATGGGTGGTCGCTATACGTTTTTGGCTAACTCGGTACATGCCGATCGAGTGAAAGCGGCGGTGTCTTTCTACGGCGGTGGGATTGCGGCTCAAGCCGATGTGGCAGGACGACAGATGTTACTAGATAAAGTAACCAAAATGCAGGCTCCCATCATGTTTATGTATGGTAGTGAAGACTCCTATATCATGGCGGAAGAGCATGAGCGGATTACCTCGGCGATGTCTAAGGCCAAAAAACGCTACGCCGTTAACGTGTTTCCGGGAGCAGGTCATGGCTTTATGAGCGATCGGCGAGAAAGCTATAACCAACCAGCAGCAGCAGAAGCTTGGGCAATGACTTTGGCTTTCTTCGATCGGCATTTGGCAAAAAAGAAGCAGTAAGATGGCAGGTTGTCAAAGCCCTTCACAAGTTCCTCAACTTTTAGATTTAGTCTTAAAGTATCCATACTAAGTGGATACGAAAGAAATCCAACTGGTTTCGATCACATTGGCTTCTCAAAGTTTGAGGTCGAGTTTGCCATGTTTATAATTGTAGTTAATCTATGAAATACATCGAAAAAGAAACATCAATTTAGCTAATACTTGACGGTATACTGTGCGGCATACTACACTATCGTAATAAGCCAGAATCTACCAATCATTTGAGTATAAAGTCTGAGTCTTTGCCTGTCAAAGTCTTGGTTCGCTATTTTTTGGGTTTGATGATCATGCCTACTGATTCTAATGAAATAGTCTTATTTGTCAAGCAATTACTGAAAAATAATGGTTGGGGAGGAGCCAATCTAACCGAGCTAGAAATGCTGGTGATTAATATCGTGATGAAAAAAGTGACTTATCGACAAGCTAGTATTCAGTATCAATATACAGAAAGCTCTTTTCAGAATGCGGCTTCTCATCTTTTCAAGAAATTATCTTTAGTGTTAGGTACACCGGTAAGTCGGCAAAACTTCGCTGAAGTTTTAGAAAAAGAGTGGCTGTTGGCAGCAGAAATACAAAGTTCTTCGGCTATAGTATTTGATCGATTACAAACTAGTTTATGGATTCGCTCAGAAAAGGCCAAATTAGTATCTATCAGCTATCATGCCAATCATCTTTTAGATATTACCAGTTATTTGATAAGGTACTCACCACAGTTTGAAGTGACGTACTGCTTAGATGTTAGCAACAAAAGTTCAATGTTGGATCTGCTTTGGAGTTTATGTCATTCATTGCAATTGCCCTTGCCAATACCCAAGAATGATTTACCAGCATTGCTAAAAACGATTAGCTCATCATTAAAACAGCATCGAACCTTATTGGTCATGCGGTTTGATCAGTTAGCAGCAGATATGAATAGATCTATTCAAAGAGAGTATGCAGAACTGTTGGTGACATTGGGATTGCTAGATAATGCCAGTTGTGTACTAACTCTCGATAATGACCCCATGAGCAATGAGGCGGAGATTAAACGGTCTCTCAATCATCAACTGCGTTTGGCGATCGATACCAAGGCTAGCAGGCCAAAATCATTGGCTCTTCGATTGATCTCGATCGAAAATGACATTCAGAGCGTGTGTGATATTTTAAAAACCTACTTACGGTAGGGTGAGTTTTTGAAGATATGATTACATCCCTTGTGCTGATAGGACTTTTACTGCAATAGCTTTGTCTGGAAACTTTTTAAATCTGGGGACTTTTTTGAATTTATTTGCTCAACCTCCTACTTGATGGTGAGTGTAAGACTTTTGTTGGGAAGAATTTGGCTTCATGATTTTTGTGATTTATTCATGATTTTGGATGATTTATTGACCTTTGAAATTACTGACTTTTTTTATAATCTGTTTACAATTCAAAACAATTCAGCTTTTTTAGCAAATAAAACAATAGTTATCGATTAATATCAAACCCTCTCAAAACGTAAGGATTCAGGTCTTCGATAAAAGCCGCATAACCTTTGGGGCAAGGCTTTTAGGCGTTTCTATGAAAATCGACTGATCAGTCGATTCTCAATAAGATATTCTGAAATCCACCTTTTTCGTTAATTATTGAGAATACACAAAATTTTCTGAAACCTGCAGAACCCTAAAGTCCTTGCTTGATAAAGATCTTGGATGACCTGAATCTCTATAAAAATCGTACCTAACTTCTAAGAAAAACAGCCAAAAGGCTGGAAGTAGATGAATTTTCTCATAATTAGACAGGATGATAGTATTGGTGATTATTTTCAATGGCTACATGATTTATTTCTAAAAATTTTGTTTTATTATTAGTTTGGTAAGGCTGCATTTAAATCACTATAAGTTTCAGTTCAGAGTAAGGCTTAGCTTTGAGATAGTTGGCCGTAAAGATTTTCTTTTTAGAATATCTTTGAAGATTCACTTGTGTTTTCTCACAAGTTGCTCAATGCTTGCATCTAAATTGGAAATAAAAATGCCGTGAATAAAAAAAGTGAACTGGTTTCAGTATCAACAACTTGAATATTGAGATTGATTCAATAATATGCAGTTGGCTAAGCCAAATTAGGGGTCTACCACCAAAATTCATCATATTAGTTAAAGAAAACAAGGTTGGAAATGAGCTATGAAAAACTTTAATATCGAAGTAAGTGATCTTCAGTATCTGCAAGAACAAAATTCAGTTCCGATCGTTCACATCATTCGTTATGATTTGGCTGGCAATGCCATCTATGGATTCACTCGCCCTGCCAACAGTGTCCATATTCCGATGCTGGGGTCAATAGCTGAATTGGGTGCATTAGGAACCTTCAATATCCTAGCTTCAGAGTGGGCTGAATATATCCCCACTGTGACTGCTAATAACAGTACAAGTCCTTTTGGCCTCAGAAACGTCGCCGGTCTTTTCAATAACTTAGGCAATCCTTCCTCCTACGATTGGGGAGCAATAGATCATGCTTTTTCCCGAATCAGCAATGCCAGCTACGACCATTACTCACTGCAAAACCCTAGCAACTTATCCTTCAACCCACAACTCAAGACACCTGCTGAACAAGCTATTGTCAATAGCTTAGCTGGAACTTTATGGCAAGACCTAACGGTAGACCAAAAAAAATTGGTTCAAAACTCTAACTGGGGGCAAACCATTGTTACCGTAAATAATGGAGCTGATGGTGTAGCTAATACCTCTGATGATGTCAAAGGCGTAGACAATTCCCAGCGCTATGCTAACCCATTCTTAACAGTTTCCGACTACACACCTCGGTTGATATCCCAATTGGTAGATTCTTCTTACAGTGCCGCCTATGCTGAGGCGAATCCTGGTACATTACTATCCGCACAAGATCGGATTGAAGCCGCTAAGCTCGCTAACGACCCTGCCGCTTATACTACCGAAACCAGCACATATTTTAAAACAGACCGCAACGGCAACAGAATTAAAGATTTAAGCAACAATGACATCGTAATTACCGAGAAATTTCAGCGTAACATAAACACCTTGAGTGGAGACCCTTCTCTAACTGGATGGAATACTTTGTTTGGTCAGTTTTTTGATCATGGATTAGATTCTATTGGCAAAGGTGGTAACAAAGTAGATCCAAATGGGTCTGGAGCTAAAATTATTGTGCCCCTAGCCGCCAATGATCCTCTCCGTGCCCAGGGAGCAACTACTCTTAGCATTTCTAGAGCAACTGTTGCCAACCCACAACAAGCTGGTGCTGATGGTCAGTTTCGCACCGCCGATGATATTCTTAGCCCTGGTGCTGATGGTGTCCATAACACCGCCGACGACATTTTAGGCGCAACAAATCCTGAGTATATCAACCACGTCTCTCCTTTTATCGATCAAAGCCAAACTTATGGATCTAGTGAAGATGTTACGAATCTCTTGCGTGAGTGGGTACTTGATCCTAAGACAGGTCAATATGTACCAGGAATGAAGCTATTAGATGGCTACACTTTAGCGCAAACTTGGACTTTAAATAATCCTGATGGTACTACTGTCCAAACCAAGCAGACCATGCCCACTATCAATGAGTTACGCCAGCATTTGCTGGCTACTGGCCGAGATGACTTGAACTGGGAAGATATTGCCAATTATCGTGTGCGAGATGCTCATGGCAAAGTTCTAGATAAAGATGGAAATGCTGCCAATGGAGTCCAGGCAATTCTTACTGGTGATGCACTGCTATTAGACATGTTGCCCCAAATTGATTCGGCTCATATCAATGCTGTGGGTCTGCCCCCGATAGCTGGTTTTTCGGGCAATATTGCCGATTACGTTAATCCAGTCAGTGGTCAGCCAGTAGCTGGGGCTAACCTGGCGATCGTCAATGAAATTTTATTGCGAAGTATTGGCGATCACTATATTGCCGGTGATGGTCGGGTCAACGAAAACTTTGGTCTCACTGCTATTCACCACGTTTGGCACGAAGATCACAACTGGCAAATTGATAACTTAATCAACTCAATTAATCAGCAACAATTATCAGACCCAGCCAAAATTGCTGCCCATAGTTGGCAAGATGCAGTAGCCCAAGCTGCAGGCGATGTTTTAGGAACTGGCGTAATCAATGTCAACGGTCATTACGAAGATGCCAAGGGCAACTATGTAGACAAAACTGGCAAAATCAGTTGGAACCAAGAGAAACTATTCCAATCGGCAACATTAATTGTTCAGACAGAATACCAACACGTCGCCATTGACCAATATGCGCGGGGTATGTCGCCCAATATACCACTATTTGTATCTTATGACTCTTCGGTGAATCCGGATGTAAGTCTAGATTACAGCCAAGGAGCATTCCGTTTTGGTCATTCCCAGTTGCGTGAAACTATTGATATCCTCGACCCCAATGGCAGTCTCTCGGGTATGGTCAGAAAGTTTGCTTTAGAGCAAGCTTTCTTGAATCCTGCTCAGTTTGCTGCCAATGGTCCGGCAGCGATCGCTCAAGGCATGAGTCGCCAAGTTTCGTCAGAAATTGATGAAATCTTAACCCCATCACTACAGCAAGCCCTTTTGGGTCAACCGCAAGATTTAGCCGCCATCAACATCATGCGTGGTCGTGATTTGGGTTTGCCTACTCTCAATAATCTTCGCCGCAGTCTTTCTAGTGGTCTCTCCGCAGACCTCCTCAGCCTTAAACAAAAGCTGCTGACTCATCCTGGTGATACTGTCCTACAAGAAAAAATAGACAAAACTATTAATCTTCAACTAGGACTTACTGCCTACAATAGCTGGAACGATTTTGGCAAGAATATTATCCATCCTGAAGCACTAAACAACTTTTTGGCTGCGTATGCTTTTGATGGTGATTTAAACAAAGCTAATATGGTGGTCAAGCTGGGTCATGGTGGTCAACTTAGTAGTTTGAATACTGATGAAGTAACTGCTTATACCAGCTTGGGTTGGACGGTGGCAAATGCCAGAACTAACGCATTAAACTTTTTAGGAGCAAGTTCTACTGCTAATAAAAGCTTTGAAAATATTGACGCTTGGGTTGGTGGTTTAGCCGAAAAACATGTTTTCTTGGGTGAATTAGGTTCCACCTTCGATGCGGTTTTTGCCGACCAAATGGCTCGATTGATTAACGGCGATCGATTCTATTATTTTTGGAGATTACAGCTAGGTTTACCTGAATTTACCCAGTTGAATGACTCTGTGACTACCGAACAATTCAAAGATGTGATTGAACGAACTACTGGAGCTAGCAATTTGACTGGCAACGTGTTCTTTTTGGCCGATAGTCATATCGAGCTAGGCGAAAGCCCTACTTTGAATGTCACTCCTGATGCTGCTGGGCACCAGTATGGTAATAAAGTTACTCTTCACCAGACAGATGTACAACTCGATGGCACAATCGGTGTTGGGGTCTATAGCGATTTTGGCTATGACACTTCGCTAGATGGCAACTTAATTAATGTCAATTTGGTTGACTATAGCAATGTAAATCGTAATTATATTCTAGATACTCGTCCTGATATTGGCACTAACCCTGATGGCACTGCTGCCGCCGGTTTTAACTCTCATGAAACCATTGCAGGTACTAGGTTCTCAGATTATATTGACGCTGGTGATGGTGATGACACCGAGTACGGCAAAGACGGCAATGATATTTTGATCGGTAACGCTGGAGCTGACCATCTATATGGTGAAAATGGTGACGACTATCTCTCAGGCGGCACATTGCCCGACTTCTTAGATGGTGGTGATGGTAATGACACAATTCATGGTGGTGATGATGCAGATGTGTTGATTGGAGGCAATGGCAATGACAGTCTTTATGGTGAAGCTGGCATTGACGAACTTCATGGTGGTAATGGGGATGACTATCTAAATGGCGGCGTAGATGCAGACCTTATTTTTGGTGGTTATGGCAACGACATCATCGTGGGTGAAGAAGGTCTAGACACTGAGTATGGTGAATGGGGTGATGACCAAATGTATGGTGGTGCCGGACCCGATCAACTTTTTGGTGGGCAGGGCGACGATATTTTACATGCTGGTAGTGGTTCCAACAACCTCAACCTCAACGTTGACGAAGCCTTGGGTGGTGCTGGTTTCAACATCAGTTCTTATAATGATCTCATTATTCCATTAGATGTTATTGGTGATCTAAACTACCCAAGTATCAATAACGCCGGTGTTAATCCTGGTCCACAAGTTCAGCCATTTGGTCAGCTTTTAGTAGATATTCAAGGATTTGAAGGAACAGGTTTTGATGATCAGTTTATTGGTGATGCTACTAATAACTGGTTAATTGGTGGTGGCGGCAACGACATCATTAGTGGTGGTGGCGGAGATGATGTAATTATAGGTGATCAAATTCGCCTAGATATTCTCGACGGCAAATACACTGCTGGTGTGCTGGGTCAAGGTCTGTTGGCTCCTGGTGCCAAGCATTTTACCGATTTACTCAAATCCTATCCCAATTTTGTCCTTGGTCAAGATGGCGGAACCATTGGATCAAATGACATCGCCACATACGCTGGCGCGCGCTCTAACTTTACGATCACTCGCATCAAGGATGCTAGTGGTAATGTGGTTAAAGATGCCAATGGTAAATTTTTAGGGTTGAAAGTTGTAGATACTACAGGTGCTGAAACAACTTCGGTTGGTGATTTGCTAATTGGTGTTGACAAACTGATCTTTAACTACGATTTTGCAGCGGTTTCTGCTGCTCGTACAACAAACCACATCTTAATCAATCCGTCAACATTGCCGACTGTCAACAACTTGAGTATCTATACAGGAAATCTTCGCGTTAGTTCAGTCAATAGTGCTAATTCTGCTCAATTAACAGCCTTAGTAACAGATGTCAATGCAACAAGTACCCCAAATTATGCATATCAGTGGTCTTCTTCTGTTAACCAAGGGGCAACGTCTATCCCTATTGTGGGAGCTACTTCTGCAACACTAAACGCTGTTACCAACAGCCTGTCTAAAGTCACTGTGACTTACAATGATGCTTTTGGTTCCAACTCCTTGAGTCAATGGATACAGGTTGGTACTGGCGGAAACGACAATTTGACTGGTTCAATTGCGGCTGATGATATTCTCATTGGCTTGGATGGAAATGACACTCTTGTCGGTGGTGCTGGCAACGACACGATGGATGGTGGTGCTGGCAATGATGTTTTAGATAGCCATGGTGACAGCATTGGCGTTGACAGCCTCAGCGGCGGTACTGGTGACGATACTTATGGTATTTATAACACTAATACTGTGATCGTGGAAAATGCTAGTGAAGGTAATGATACTGTCTGGACAGCAGTTGACTATACTTTATCTGCCAACATCGAAAACATGTATGTGGTTGGTAATAGCGTTGGTGCCGTTATCGGTACCGGCAATACAAGCAACAACCGCATTTTTGGCTATGGATCCGATAAACATGTTATCAATGGTGGTGATGGTAATGATTCTCTCTATGGTGGATCTGGTCGCGATACCATTAATGGCGATGCTGGTGATGACTACCTCAATGGTGGTGCTGGTGTTGATAGTCTCAATGGCGGTGCAGGTAATGATATCTTAGATGGCAGTGGTGACAGTATTAGTATTGATACTTTTGCTGGCGGAACTGGTGATGACACGTATGGTATTTATAACAGCAATACTGTGATCGTGGAAAATGCTGGTGAAGGTAATGATACTGTCTGGACAGCAGTTAACTATACTTTGTCTGCCAACATCGAGAATATGTATCTAGTTGGTACTATTGCCGGTACTGGTAATGCTGGTAACAACCTCATGATTGGATACGGAGCAGATAACCAAACCATTAATGGATTAGGCGGTAACGACTCACTCTTTGGTGGCACTGGTAATGACACGATTAATGGTGGTGTTGACAACGATTATATCGATGGAGGTGATGGTGCCGACTATCTTAATGGTGGAGCTGGTGTAGATGACCTCAGAGGCGGTGCTGGTAACGATGTATTAGATGGCAGTGGTGACAACAGCGCTGACATCTTTGCTGGTGGTACTGACAATGATGTCTATGGCGTTTACAACTCTGCTTCGATAATTATCGAAAATGCCGGGGAAGGTAATGACACTGTTTGGACAGCAGTTAACTATACTTTGGCCGACTATGTTGAAAACCTTTACCTGGTTGGGAACCTCACTGGTAATGGTAATAGTGGTAATAATGTAATTGTTGGTTATGGTGCTGAAGACCATGTCATCAATGGTTTGGGGGGTGATGATTATTTAGTGGGCGGCGCTGGCAAAGACACGATGAATGGTGGCGCTGGAACAGATGTTTTCGCTTTCCGGTTTGGCCAATCCTCTGCTCTGTTGACTGATCGAATTCTTGACTTCACAATTAACACCGACAAGATCGATATTTTCACTCCGGCTGGCGTGGCAGCTCCTCGTCCTACTGCCTTTACCCGCGCTGCTGACAACAGCACAGCTACTACCCTGCTATCTTTAGCCGGAGCCGTATATGCTGATGCCAACGGTGCTGCCGCCGGCAACCAGGCTATCGGCAGTGGTAACGCGGCCATAGTTGTTTCTACAGTATCTGGCATTGCTGGAACTTACCTAATAGTTGACGATGGTGATGCTGTATTCAACAATAACGATTTGGTGGTGAATATCACTGGTTATAGCGGTAGCTTGCCAGCACTTGGCACCATTCTGGTTAACTCTGTCTTCAGTTCGTAAGATTCTTTAAGAAGAACTTATAAATTTATTCAGGAGACTGTTGAGCAAATTCTCAACAGTCTCCTTTCTTGACTAATATTAAATCCCTGGCTATTTAAAACTGATGCCAAATTCATCTATGTAAAACTTTCTTCCTTGCCCCACTGGTGCGGGGATTAGTTTAAGGTGTATCCTAGAAGACATACATCTTAAATTATCTTCACATGCAAGCAGAGTTTCAAGCCCCGTGGTGGCTGGCTAACGGCCTGACCATGACCATTAACACGGCCTTGAATACCAGTAGACAGTGGCAAAAGCATACGATCGAACCTGAGCCAATCTACCGCGAGCATATTTTTCAAGGAGCCGACAACGTGCCCATTTTTGGCATTGTGGCCATTCCTCCCAACCCGATCGGCACTTTAGTCGCCACTTACGGGATTACCGGTACTTTACAAGACCAATGGTTTTTGCGCATCTTAGGCCGCAAAGCTTACGATAAAGGACTGGCAGTTGTCCTGTTTGACTGGCGCGCCCATGGTCAAACGGCAATCCTCTCGCCAGCTCTCACTTCTGATGGACTCTCTGAAGGTGAAGATTTTATTCGGATTGCGGCTCAATCGAAAGCTTTGGGCTGTCCGGCACCCTTTTGGCTTAGTGGTTACTCTCTGGGAGGTCAATTGGCTTTGTGGGGACTGCGCCAAGCCACTAAGCTCTCAGCGGCTGTAGGTTTAGATGCTGGTGAAATTGCGGGTGGCTTTGTCCTTTGTCCGGCCTTAGAATCTCATCGCTCTTTGACTTACTTAGTCAACCATCCCATCAAGAGATTATTAGAGTGCCGGATTTCGGCTGCGTTGACCTCTTTGGCTTGGAAGCTGCACGCTGCTCATCCTGACCATATTGATCCTCAGGCGATCGAGCGTGCCACCGATATTGAAGGCTTCGATCGAGAGCTAGTTATCCACAACCTGGGCTTTGCCACGGTGCAGGAATATTATTTGGCCACCAGTCCGCTGTATTTCTTAGAAGAACTAGATTTACCAACCCTGATTATTTACGCTGCTGACGATCCGCTCTTTGATCCTACTTTGGCACCCGAGCTAGAGTATATCTGTCAAGGCCAAAAGTCGATCGATTTAATGCTCACTAAGAACGGTGGCCACGTTGCCCATGTGAGCAGCAAAGCTTGTCAACTCCGTAACAAAGATAAAGATCCATGGTGGGCGTGGAATCGTGCTTTAGAATGGGTGGGAAGTTTTTAGGAAGTTCTTATGGGTATTGGCGAACAGTTTAATAAACTTACTGGCAAAACACGCTATGTGGTTGCCAGGATTTTTGTACATCTTTGCGGCGAAGAGGTGACTCCAGTGTTGGGGGTTCTGAACCAAGCTGGCCGTCAGACTCTGGAAGCCGATGGAGATATGACCATTGCCGGTGAATGTTTGGCCGAAGTCTGCCAAAACCTGATGCAATACGAGCATTCTTGGCGATCGGCCTCCAACGAAGGAGAAGTAATGTGGAATGAAGGTGATGCGGGGGGTTTTGTAAATGAGCTGTTTACCGATTCTGCCCAGCGTTACCTCAGTGAGCCAGATCCTACTGCTAAAGCTGACCCAGAATTGACCTTAGCTCCTACTCCTAACTTGGTGGTAATGATTACCATTGCGTTTACTGGTGAAGATGACTCGATCGAAACAAATCTTTCCCAAGTTGCGCCGCTAAGGGTTGCTCTTAAAAGCATTATTAACCTACACTACCAAAATCGATTGGAAGCAGTGCAAGTTCATTTCTCCCCAGCGCAATTGGGCGATCAGCTCTCAGATGACCAAGTGCTACAAAACTTTCCTGAGCTGTTGCCCCTCTAAGGCATGACTAAAACCGTAATTTTTGATTTTGATGGTACGCTGGCCGATTCGATGCAAACTTTGGTAGGAATTACCAACGAACTAGCAGCAGAATTCGGCTATCGTCCTATTACCCCCCAACAAATTAACGATTGGCAAAAGCTGACTTCTCGACAAATTCTGAAAAGGTCGGGGATTTCCTTGTGGCAGATCCCTTTTTTAATGCGCCGCTTGCGGTTGGCTTTTCGTCAAAAGACTGATGAGGTAAAGCTGTTTCCCGAAATTGTGCCGATGTTGTACTCGCTGAAGCTCTCCGGTTACAAGGTCGGCATTATCAGTTCTAACTCGGTGGAAAATATTTCAGCGGTGCTGCGCAGACATCATGTGGAGCATTTATTTAGTTTTATTGATTCTTCTTCGGTATTTGGTAAAGGCCGAGCAATCCGTGCCAGTCTGCGAGCCAATTATATCCGTCGTGAAGAAGCCATTTATGTGGGCGATGAAATTCGTGATATCGATGCCGCCAGAAAAGGTAATATTCCATCGATCGCCGTGACTTGGGGCTTTAACCATGCCGATACCCTCCGTGTTCATCAACCAGACTACTTGATCAACAAACCCCAAGAGATTTTGCAGTTGTTGGTGAGTTAGCTTAAGAAGCGTTCATGTAGTGCAGGGGTAGGCACCATGCAGGTTTCCCGACAGCCAAAAAGCAAAAATCGCTGGCGAGCAAATTCGCTGTATGCCCAATCTCGCAGTGGCTGGGGCATGTTCTTGAAGACAGCCAAGAACTGCCAGCCACCGTCGAGTTTACCTAAAATATTCAGAACGGCATCACTTTTGGTGAAAACTCGATCGTCGTCCACCAGCATCAGAGTTTGAATATTGATCGGATCTAGGCCGTGCTGTCGATAGAGTTGCTGACCCAGTTCGGACTGGATGGCAGCAAATTTAAAGATTCTTTGTCGATCGATCTCAATCACTATCTGCACTGCTCCGTTACAGAAGTTGCAGACTCCATCAAACAAAATCAGATTTTGATACATCAGCTTAAATTAAGGATTTATCAGAATTGTGACATATTCCCCTTGTGCCGTGCCAGAAAGTGTCATAAGGCTAGAACTAAGCCATAAAAAAATGTTGGAAAATACCAAGATAACCCAGTAACTAATAATATATTATGTATAGCAGTGTAGTGGCTTTTAACTCCGGTCTCATCTTTATTGCTCTATTGGCATTTGGCCTACTGCAATGGTTTCAGATTCCCGCCGGGAGCCTATGGGATTGGGCGATCGGGATTGGAATTTTTGAATGGGCAGTATTAATTGTGACTGTGCCCTGGAATATTTATTTTTCGGCTCAGTCCGTGCTGCAAACTGGCAAAGAGTCTCAATCGAAGGGGATTACGGTAGATGAACAGCAAATGCAATATGCTGGGAATGTAGCTACTAAATCTTTGCTGGTGGCGATCAGTTTACACATGGGCACGGCGATCGGGCTGTATTGGTTGGCTATTAGTGGCATTACGCCTTTGGGCTATTGGAGTTCGGTGGGAGTATTGTTGCTAACTCTGTTGCGACCAGCGATTAGTACTTACGAATATTTGGCTACTCGACTGCGATCGATGGAAGAACAATTTGCTTATCCTCGCGCCGATATTTTGGAACTACGCGATCGGTTTAGCCAGTTAGAATACCGGGTGGAACGATTAACTGAGCAGTTGAATCCTGAAGAAGAGACTTCTTGGCTGAATAGTCAAAATCAGCGTTGGGAAAATATGCGGCAGGAAATGTCTAAAATGACGGCGGCTTTGGCAGACAGCAAAGCCAGCAATGAGTTAGAGCATCAAAGATTAGCCCAAGAAGCAAAGCAGGCAATTTCTCAAATAACTGTAGATGGGCAGTTTTTGGAACATGCTCGGGAGTTGATTCGCTTTTTTAAAGAAGCCTAGGCTAATTTTTGATATACAGTAATCACAGAGTATAAGTGAAATTCTGAATCAACATTCCCGGTACCCACGATCCGCCTAAGCTACGACCATCATAAGAATCCATCGTTGCAATATATTCGCTGAAATTTGTCACCGCCAACAGATCCCTGCCCCAAAAATCATACAGGCTAGCATCGAAGCGCAGATTTTCGATCGGAGCCACAATTTCGCCATCTTCCAACCAAAAGCAAGCATACCGAGTCATCCCCGTCACCCGTCCTGACTGCCGATCGCTCCAATTCAAATAATGTACATTACTCAAATACAACCCCGTACCTAATGTTGCCAAAATCTGTTCCTGTGCTAATGTACCCGTAGCTACTACCGGCGATCGAGGAGATTCTTGATCATTCGCTCCGTTGGCCACTTTGCCGTACTCTCGCGCACTGCGAGAACTCACCAAAGTATTCACCAGCTTACCCTCGGCAATCAGCGGTAATTGATCGACAGCCACCTCTCCCATCTGATTAAACCTAGGCACCATCCCAGACGTAAAATCTTCGGCCACTGAAAATAGTGACGACAAATAATCACCATCACGTAGAGGAGCCAAACTACTTTGCCCCTGTTGTAAATCGGCCTCACTCACCCCACCCCAAGCCAACATATCTACTAAATTAGCCACTGCTGCTGGAGCAAAATATGTGCGGTATTTACCGCGCTGAATTGATTTAGGAGTTTGTTGCAGTCGAGATAGCTGTTGGCGAGATCGATCAATCTGCTGCTGATATTTCTCGGTATCCCACACCGCCCCAGCATAAGCTCCCTTCACCGCCTGACCATCGGGTGTAAACAATGAATAATCTAGGGTGAAAGTATCGGCGCTAAACCAGTGCTCTTGGCCGTTGCTGTCAGCATAGCCCCGCAGGTTCACACCAGCAGCGTAGATTCCAGTAAAATCTAAACCTTTCACCGCAGCCAAAATTGTTGTCGCCGCAATATCTGGTGATAGCAGTTCACCAGATCGATCTCTTACACTATGCTCTTGACCAATGGGCAACACCAAATAGGGATCAGGGGAAATTTGCGTAATTTGACCCCTGAGATCAGCTAATGCCTGTTGAGCTTGCAGCCGATCGATCTCTACTTCTCCCATGCAAGGAAATTTCTGCCAGCAAGTGCGACCATCTTTAAACAGCTTTAAGGTACAGCGCACATCCCGCACTGTCCCCGACTGGCGCACCTGGGCACAGTTGAACCGAGTAAACAAACTATCCTCACCGCTCAAGGTCAATACAAAGCATTCTTCGGCAGTAAGCGCCGATCGCAGATCTACTGCCAATTGTTGAAACCCAGCAAACATTTCAGTATTAAACGACATTTCTAGTTACCTCCAAAAACTTCAACATTAGCGAAAGCGGCTACTGGTGAACCGTGACCCACCCAAATTAATTGATTTGGTTCTCCTTTGCCACAATAGGGCGATCCATAAGTCTTCCAGGTTTCGGCATTGCCCACAGCCACCAAGTTGCCCCAAAACTTCGGCGTAATATCACGATAGTTAGGATTGCGCAGCGTCTCGGTTAACTTACCATTTTCAATCCGCTGCGCATATTCACAGCCAAACTGAAACTTATGCCGCTGATCGTCGATCGACCAGGAGCGGTTAGATTCCATATATACCCCTGACTCTACCTGACTAATGATTTCGACAAAGCTAGATTCCCCTGGCTCCAAGTTAATGTTAGCCATCCGATCTATCGGGGGACGATTCCAATCACAAGCCCGACTACAAGATACTCCCGGTAAACCTGATCGAGCCTGACTATCAGCACCGCCTAAGCCTCTCAATAGCTGGCCATTTTGAATCAAATATTCTCGTTTCGCCACCGTGCCGCTGTCATCAAAACCATAGCTAGCAAACTCATCGCTCACCGTCGGATCAAAAGTCACATTCATTAACGGTGAACCATAGGTCAAGTTACCAAAATCGCTGGGTTTAACGAAACTGCCCCCGGCATAGTTCCGCTCATCACCCAGAATTCGATCGATCTCTAAGGGATGACCAATACTTTCGTGGATCTGTAGCAGCATTTGATCGGGGTCTAGCACTAAAGTTGTAGTGGTATTCGGACATTCCTGTGCCGTCAGTAGCTCTACTGCCTGACTACCAATCTGTTGCACCCGCGCCCACAGACTAGAATTATCAAGATAATCCCAGCCACCCTGATAGCAATGACTGCTCATCCCCCCATTGCTGCGGGTTTGGGTAATGCTTCCAGCTTGGGCGGTGGCTCCATAATCACTGACTAGGAGCTGAACTTGCTGATAAATGCTGCTGCCGTTGCTGCTTACATAAAAGGTTTCGATTTCTTTGGTGTTGACCATTGCTCTGGTTTGGACGATTTGATCGCTGACCTTGAGACTGCGACAAATTTTGATGAGCAGTTCATCGATCGCCGCCACCGACAAGCTATCTAAGGAATTAGCCTGAGCCGATTTGTAATTACCAGTGGTTTTGGGGCGCTGTGTGATCGACCAAGTGTGCAAATGATACTTAGCAGTTGCACTGGCCTGTTGATGAGCTGCCTGCGCCGCTGCCGCAATCCCTGCTGGAGTTAATAGGTTGGTGGAACCATAGCCAATTTGTCCATTAACAATTACTTCTACCATCACTCCAGAGTTGATGGAATTACCGTTGGTTTGGGGGACACCATCTCGCGCAGAGCGGGTACGATCGATCACTTTTACCCAGCGTAGGCCAATCCAATCGGCTTCGATCGGCAGATCGGCCAAGATTTTATCGAGATTTTCTGGTTGCAGAAGGACGGTGGCTAGCATGGGCAAAAAAGAAATGGCGGAGTCAATGTTTAGTATACCGAAAGTCCGCAGAATAAAAGTTCTGTGGACTCACGCGAACAACAGATGTCAAACCAGCACGACCTTATCTAGTTAGCACCGCCTTTCTTTACTGATGCTGCCCGATTGCCACAGCGTTTACCGCTAGCATCAAGATCACTGGGATTTTTACAGCGGCCACCAGTAGCTTTACTGTTAGGATTTTTTTGTTTCTTGGGTTTTTTAATGTTGCTACTGGTATTGTTGGGGGTCTTGGCAATTTTCACTGGAGTGGGTGCGTCGCTTTTGCCCATGGCATAGGAGGGCTGACTGACAAACAGAATTGATGAGGTCAAAAAAATTCCAGAAAGAAAAAGGGCAGTTTTTTTCATGTTTGGTCGCAAGTTATGAAGTCACACGGTCTGTAGACCAGTGGAAAGAACATAGGGATTATAGTTCTCGTTACAAATGATTATCTGATTACGATAGAATTCGCAATAAAAATATATATTAAAATAGTGAGATGATTGCAGAATGCTTACTCGGGCATCAGATTTTAGTGTCTTACAGTCGCTTCCTTGTAAATGAGCTTTGAGTAAACTGAGAAAGTTCCCAGCAATATCACTATGATCGATCGTTCCACTAGTCATGGCATAGACTTCACTCTCAATATACTCATGACGATGAAGCTGTTGTTCCCAATCGAAGTATTTTTCGGGAGTGAATTTAGGGGGATTGTCTCTTTCTTCGATCGCGTCAAGGCTTCTGAGTAAAATAATGAAGTCAGAATATGACCTGGGAATTGTATCATGGGTGGCCAAAGAGGGCTAATGTAAAAAGCATTGAGTTTCAATCCCTAATAGGGATTAGTAATCATTGTTGCCAGAAGCCGACAAAACTCGTGATCAGATTCAAAATTTGATTGTTTCAATCCCTGATAGGGATTAGTAATCATTGTTGCGCCGCAATCCTGAAAGCATTGATATATGTGGTTTTCAAGGTGCATTTGCGCGGCTGAGCCAACAAAAGTAAATACATCACAAAAAGACCCATTTTACACATCAATCAAAAACCTCAAAAGCTTTGCTAACAAACCGTTTGAAGACTTGCGCGGCTCATGTTTTACAGCTAAATCCCCAAACCATTACCAGCCCTGCAACCTAGCCCATTTTCCCCCACCCCCTCCTCCAACACCCACCCACCCGCGCAAAACAACCCCCTCAAGCAAAAAAAATCGCATCATCCCGCACCTGCTCACCCCCAACCCGCTCCACCTTCCCCACACAACAACCACACAAAAAATTAAACCGCACACTATCCTCCTCCGGCTTAATCAACTTACAGAACCAGCTTCAACTCTTGTCCCTTCCACTCTTGAAGAAAATGTTTAACTAACGGAAGATAGAAAATCTCTTGGCAAATTGCTGGATTATGGATAAAGTAGCTCAGTCGCTGCATTTGAGCGCGAGCTTGGCAGTTGCGATGAGTGAGATAAGGAATCCAATGAGCTAAGCAAGCACTTTCAGATTGCAAAATGGCAGCAACGATCTCAGCACAATTTTTCAGATGGCGCTGATCCTTTGGAATGATCCATTGACTAATTTGGTCGAGTAGTTGACGATGAAGTTGGGGCGTACTCATTTATTGATTCCTGTGGGTCTTTTTTTTAGTAAAATTCAGTTTCCCACGCTTTCGCCCCTTTCTTCCATTATCTATACTCAGATACCTTTTCAGGAGTTTTCTGCATCACTAAGCATATGATACTCACCTTTCACTACGGCAAATCCTGGGTATAGGTTTACCTTAACTACTTCTCCTACCATCTGGATTTGATTGATCGACTTTTTATCTGCTTTGTTAAGTGGCTCGATCGTCTAACTACCACCCGTATTGATGTAAGTAGCTGCCATATTGCTATGCGCTGGCTGACAGCCCCAAGTCAATGTCACAAAAAAAACTGACAGAACGGATAGAAATCTTCATCTTGTTAAATCTAGTTGGTTATATCCATTGAACTACGCCATCGTAATTACGGTGGAAGTTCTTTGAAACTCTTATACTGTTTGATGTAATATGAATCGCTGATTCGATATCATTCTTAATGACTCATCAAGCCTATTTTAATTGGCAATTTATTAATTCCATTGCTAACTCTTCCAATTTTCCTTACCTTAAGTAAGTAGCGTTTCCCTTGTCTCTCTATGAATTCTTCGATCGCCAACCAAACAACAGTTGCCAACCAAACCTGGAAGTGGCGTGGATACCGCATAAATTATTGGCAGCAAGGAACATCAGGCATTCCGGTACTCCTAATTCATGGTTTTGGTGCCGGAGTTGGCCACTGGCGCAAAAATATCCCGGCATTATCTGCTGATTGCCGCTGTTACGCGATCGATCTCATTGGTTTCGGAGCTTCTGTCAAGCCCACTCCCGGCAGCCAGATCGATGACACCTTCGAGACTTGGAGCGCTTTGGTACGAGATTTTTGTCGAGAAGTGATTGGGTCATCGGCTTTATTAATTGCTAATTCGATCGGCTGTGTGGTAGCCATGCAGGCTGCTGTTGATGAACCAGAATTAGTCCGAGGATTGGCATTGCTCAATTGCTCACTGCGACTGCTTCATGAGCGCAAACAGCTCACCCAGCCTTGGTATAAGCGAGTTGGGGCACCCATCTTGCAGCAGGTTTTACAGAATAAACCGATCGGCTACTTCTTTTTTAACCAGCTTGCTAAACCAACAACTGTCAAAAAGATTTTGCTCCAAGCCTACGGTCGCCCAGCATCTGTTACCGATGAATTAGTAGATATTTTAATGAAGCCAGCAGCAGATCCTGGTGCGGCTGATGTATTTTTGGCTTTTACGGCCTATTCCCATGGGCCATTGCCCGAAGATTTATTGCCTCATCTCAACTGTCCCACCATATTTCTTTGGGGCGAAGATGATCCGTGGGAGCCGATCGAGCTTGGCCGGGAGTTTGCTAAATATCCGGCAGTACAAGAATTTATTGCTCTGCCTGGAGTTGGCCACTGTCCTCAAGATGATGCTCCAGACTTAGTGAATCCAATTTTAATGGAATGGATTAAGAAGTTTTGAGGAATTGCTCGATAGCCTGAATCCCAGATGGTGGGCAGTGCCCATCCTACAATTGACTTATTGCTCAATGAGTAAACTTTTATCAGGAATATTAAGGTTGTTTGCTGATTGCTACAAAATAGCAACTTTTTACCAGAAGATAGTGCAAACCATTAGGATCTTAGAGTATCGCTGGGAGACTGCTCGTGAGTTACTGTCTAAACCCTGCTTGCTCTGCACCAGCACACAATGCCCTACAGCAAAAATTCTGTAGCGACTGTGGCTATGAACTGCTATTAGCCGATCGATATCGAGCCTGTAAGCCGATCGGTCAAGGTGGTTTTGGGCGTACTTTTATGTCGATCGATATTCACAAGCCTTCTCAGCCCACTTGTTTGATCAAGCAATTTTATCCTCTCAGTCCGCTCTATGCCGTAAAAGCCGCTGAGCTGTTTGCCCAAGAAGCCACCCGCTTAGAGCAGTTGGGCAAACATCCCCAAATCCCAGAACTATACGCTCATTTTAGTCAGCATCGCTATCAATATATAGTCCAAGAGTTTGTGCCAGGGGCTAATTTAGCTAACTCGGCTACGCCACAGCTAACGGTGGATCAGTTACCACAGCTCTTATTAAATCTACTGCCGGTTTTAGAGTTTATGCAGCGGGGTGGCGTGATTCACCGCGATATTAAGCCCGAAAATATTATTTGTCGCCCTGATGGCAAGTTGGTGCTGGTAGATTTTGGGGCGGCTAAACATGCCTCGGCTACGGCCTTGGGCAAAACGGGCACCAGCATTGGTAGCCCAGAATATAGTGCGCCTGAGCAGTCCCGAGGAAAAGCGACTTATGCTAGTGATATTTATGGGCTGGGTGTCACCTGTTTGTATTTACTTACTCGCACTTCGCCTTTAGATTTGTTTGATATCGAAGAAGACCGCTGGATTTGGCGCGATCGGTTACAGGCCAAGATTCCTGACCGGTGGGCAGGCATACTAGATCGGATGGTGCAAAATTCTTTAAAACATCGCTACAAAAATGCTACAGAGGTTTTGGCTGATTTGCGGCTTCCGATCGTGTTTCCTAGTGCGGTGGTCACTTTAACGGTCAGTCAGGGGCAGAAAATTTCACAGGTGATCCAACAGGCTGCGACAGGTAGTCGGGTGTTGGTGGAGCCAGGGATCTACCGCGAAAAGGTGGTGATTGAGCAGCCGATCGAGCTGATTGCCAACGGGGGAGTGGGGGAGGTGATGATCGAGAACTACACTGCTAATTGTTTACAAATGCAGGCCGATTACGCGGTGGTGCGAGGCTTCACTATTCGTAATCGCGGTCGAGACTGGGGCTATCGGTCTAACGCGATCGATATTTTTCAGGGGCAGTTGATTTTAGAAGATTGCGATGTGAGCGCCGATTCTTTGGACTGTATCTCGATTCGTGGTGCCAATACTAACCCGATTATTCGTCGTTGTCGCATTCATAATGCAGGGGAGTTTGGAATTTTTATTTATGAGCAGAGTCGGGCATTGATTGAAGGCTGTGAGATTTTTGCGAATGCCTGTGCGGGGCTAGCGATTAAACAGGGCGCAAATCCGATCGTCCGCAACTGCCAAATTTACAATGGTCTACAGAGTGGCATTATGGTCGATAAGTTTGGTCAAGGGACGATCGAGGGCTGCGATATTTTTGGGAATCATAAGTCGGGTATTCAAATTGGCGAAGGGGCACATCTGACGGCGCGGCAATGTCGGGTACATGATGGGGACTGTAATGGTATCTATGCTCACTACTTGGCGCAGGGAACTTTTGAGAATTGTGATATTTTTGCTAACTCCTATGATGGTGTGGCAGTGGTAGATGGCAGTAGTGTCACCATTAAAAATTGCCGGATTGATCGAAATCGCTATCATGGTATTTCGGTGAAAAATAGCGGTCGAGGCATTGTAGAAAATTGTAATCTAACGGCAAACAGCCAGGGAGCTTGGGAAATAGCGGCTGGTTGCCGGGTACAGCGCAAGGATAATGTGGAATAAGGCTTTGAGGGGCGATCAGCATTACTATCAATGATTGCAAATATCTGCTCAAAACCTTTTAAGATATAGTCTGTTCATAAAGCTTTTTAGACGTTTCTATAAAAACTGACTGATCAGTCTATTCTCAATAAGGTATTCTGAGATCCACCTTTCTCGTTAATTATTGGGAATAGACAAAATTCCCTGAAACCTGTAAAGTCTTGAAGTCTTTGCTTAACAAGGATCTTAGATGACCTGAATGCTCGCTGAAAGATGTATTTTTAACTAGTCAAATATGCTTTCTGTAAGCGAGACAGATCCGGTATAGAATTTTAATGATTAACTGCTAAAATATAAAATAAGGTACATATTTTGGGGTTGAAAAATAAAATTGATTCAGATTTCTTTTGTCAAACCACAATTGACTTCAAAATGAAGCATCACTCGCAGGGCACACTTACTTTAATTGCTTAGCTAATTATAATGAATATACTAACTCCTAATCAGATGGAGTCAATGGGGATTTCTCCTGATCGATCTTCAAAAATAATTTTTCAAGGGAAAGAATTTATTCGGGGGTCTTCTTTTTCAATAAAAAACAAAAATATTGGAATAGATTTCTGCCATACCGAAGAGAAGAAAGGCTATCATTGTTTACTAATCGAAGACAGCAATTCTGTGACAGTTTGGAAATCTACAATAGTTAAAGATCAGAACTCTTCTTCGGCTAAAGTTGAACGAAATGAGTTAATTAATCGCTGTCGCCGAGAACTAATTAACTGCATCGGCCCTATGGCTGAATTAATAATTGATGAGTTGTCGGATGAATTAGATAATATGTCTCCAGAGCAGATAGTGCAATTTCTTGCTGAACAAATTCCAGATCCTAAGTTAGCAGTCAACTTTCGACACAGTATGACAAAATAGTAAGTTATTATTTTTTGATTTTAATTCGATTAAAAGCCATTTGCAAGCTTATTCCTAGTTTATCAATTGACCGAGTAAGTAAACCAATTTCATCTTGGCGATTGCTATCGAACTTGATGAAGTTATTTCCCATACTAAGCCCTTCTACTGCAGTAGAGATTTTAGTGATAGGGTTAACGACTTGTCTCTGAAGCCAAAAATATATCATAACGGTTGCTAAACCAAAAAGAGTAATTGTAGTAGCCATAACTGAATAAAATAAGTGCTGAGCATTACTTAATATTTTTTGGGCTGGTACTAATATAATCTGTGATCCGATAATTTCATTAAGATGCCAGTTGAAGCCATTTTTACTACCATATTTAGCAATCATACTGGGTGGGGCGGCTGCCGGAGTACTATGACATTCTAGGCAACTATGCTTTGATACGGCTAGTGGTCTTGCTATGTAAAAAACATTACCTTGAGTCGCATTTTCAATAAAACCAGTTTTTTCTTTTGATTTAGAATCATTCCGAAAAGAATCAATTATTTTTGACTCAAATTGGTCAGCTTTATCACTCAAGTTTGTAGGATTTAACGTGGCTTCACGGTATAAAAAATCTTTATATTCGGAATTCTTTTTTAACTGCTGAAAGACAGTAACCGCCGAAAATGCTGGTACTGTCTCAGGTAAAAATTCAGTAACTAGTTTATCTTTTAGCTGAGGTTTGATATTATTACTAGTGTAATCTCTTACTGCATTCATTGTCTCCATTAACATTATGGCCTTTGAGCTAATTTCTTGCTGAGCGGCTTGATTGACAGTATTATGGACAAAAGTACCATTTGCAATCGTGCCAAGAGCGAAAATTAGACAGAGAAAAAATGTCAATTTTTGAGCTAGCTGTAAGTTTTTTAGTGAAGGAAGACGCATATTGATTAATCGCAGTTGTACTCATCTAAAGCAAGTGTTCCCTAAAAAACGCCTCAAGTTGTTGCTGAAGAGCATGAAAAGTTGATTGTCCTCACGCTGGTAAAACTTTATTGTTGACTGATTTAAGTTCAGATCTTTGCACAGGGTTTCGGTCACTCGCCTAGCATCCCAACCCATTTTTGGTTTGCAAGCATGAAGGTCAGAGGGGTGCAGCCAAGTCAAAGACATAAATCTTCAAATCTTGATTAATATGTAGGTATTATCATACATTGAATATTACATGACGGTTGTAATCGACTGGTGGATCAGTTTAGTTACTGATAGCTCTCATCTGGGAAGATTGGGTATTTTTGCAGTGACCTGGATTTTACTCTGGCTACCGGTAGCTGTCCCGACCGCCATCAAACTCCAATGGCGACCTTTTGCGCCTCTCGCTGCTGCTCAAAAGCTACCGCTTTTGGCTCCATTATATTTAGTTGCCCCGATCAGTCTGTGGGGATTTTTGGTAGCCGATCATCATCATTGGTCAGACTACGGACTTACTTGGCTACCAGATATCTCCTTACTGAAAGGATTCGGTCTGGCGGTGATTAGTTTGGTTCTAGTTTTTGGCTGGGAAATTTGGCAGGGCTGGATTATTTGGCATTCCGAAAACCAAGGAAAACTATGGGCTAATGCTTTACCCATTTTGCTGCTAGCCTTGTGGATTGGAGTTAGCGAAGAAGTTATTTTTCGAGGATTTTTGCAAATTGAGCTAGCGGCTGAATACGGCTTTTGGTTAGGGAGTACAATTACCAGCCTAATTTTTGCAATCTTACATCTGCTGTGGGAGCGCCAGCAAACCTGGCCACAAATACCCGGTTTATGGCTGATGGGCATCGTTTTGACCTTAGCCATTAGTACACAGCAAAATTTATGGCTGGCGATCGGACTCCATGCTGGCTGGGTCTGGGGTCTAACTTGTTTAGATGCCGCCGAAATGATCACTTATCAAACCTCTGCCCCTGCCTGGTTTGTCGGTAAGTATCAGCAGCCCTTGGCTGGTTTAGCGGGAATTATTGCATTGGTGGCTACGGGAATAGTGCTGTCAGCAATTCTATAATAAACAAAGCAAACGCAAACACCCGAAACATGAAAATCGCTCTAGCTCAACTCAACCCCATAATCGGCGACTTGCAGGGAAACGCTGCCCAGATTTTGGCAGAAGCTCAGAAGTTGGAAGGTGTGCAGTTGCTATTGACTCCGGAGCTTTCTTTGTGCGGTTATCCACCTCGGGACTTGCTGTTAGATCCGGGGTTTGCTGGGGCAGCACTCGATCGACTGCACCAGTTAGCCAGTGAGCTGCCCTCAGATTTAGCGGTGCTGGTTGGTTTGCCCACTCCCGCCGGACAAGATGGCAAGCCGTTGCATAACAGCATTGCTTTGCTGCGTGGGAGCAAGGTAGAGCAGTTATTTCACAAACAGCTATTGCCTACCTATGATGTATTTGATGAAAATCGCTACTTTCAGGCTGGGTTTGGTAATAACTACTTTCAGGTAGCTGGCCAAAAAGTAGGGGTAACTATTTGCGAAGACTTGTGGAATGATCAGGAGTTTTGGGGGAAGCGCCAATATTTAGCCAACCCGATCGAACAACTAGCCGATCAAGATGTGGATTTGATTGTGAATCTTTCGGCTTCTCCCTATACCGTGGGCAAACAGCAGGTGCGCGAGGCGATGTTACAGCATTTAGCCAAAAGCTACGAATGTCCGATCGTCTATGTGAACCAAGTAGGAGCCAACGATGATTTGATATTTGATGGCGGTTCTATTGCTTTCGATCGACAGGGGACTTTGGTTTGTCGCGGTCAGTCTTTTCAACCAGATTCGATTGTGATTGAATTCACTGAAGATCTTCAACCAGCTAAGATCCAACCATTAAATGATAATAGCGATGCCGAAATCTGGGCGGCATTGGTCTTAGGAGTACGAGACTATGCAGCAAAATGTGGGTTTCAGAAAGCTTTGTTGGGTCTGAGCGGCGGCATTGATTCGGCTTTGGTCGCGGCGATCGCTGTAGAGGCGTTGGGAGCAGCACGGGTATTGGGAGTATTAATGCCTTCGCCCTATAGTTCCGATCATTCGATTACAGATGCTGTGACCGTTGCGGAGTTGTTAGGAATGGAAACGATGACTCTGCCGATCGAGGGTTTAATGGGTGAATTTGATCAGGCATTGGCTCCGTTATTTGCCGATACAGAGTTTGGGATTGCTGAAGAAAATATCCAGTCCCGAATTCGGGGCACGCTGCTGATGGGCATCGCCAATAAATTTGGTCATTTGTTGCTTTCTACCGGTAATAAATCGGAGATGGCTGTGGGCTACTGTACTTTGTATGGTGATATGAATGGCGGCTTGGCGGCGATCGCTGATGTGCCTAAAACGCGGGTGTTCTCTTTGTGTCGTTGGTTAAACCGAGAGCAGCTAACTATTCCTACTGAAATTATCCAGAAACCCCCCAGCGCCGAGTTACGTCCAGGTCAAGTAGACCAAGATTCACTGCCGCCCTATGATGAGCTGGATACTATTTTAGAGGGCATGGTCTGTGAACATAAATCTGTAGAGCAACTGGTACAACAGGGGTTTACCCATGAAAACGTAGTCAAAATTGCGCAGTTAGTAAAACGGGCAGAGTTCAAGCGCCGTCAGGCACCGCCAGGACTGAAAATTACTGATCGGGCTTTTGGCACGGGCTGGCGGATGCCGGTCGCCAGTCGGATTAGCTGCTAACCTAACTTAAAATCATTGGCAGTTAAGGAAGATTTGTTATCTAGGATGGCAAATTCTAAGGCGGGGGCAGCGCCAATTCCATCGGTATTGGCAAACAATTGACCAGTGCGAGAATTATAGATGATTTTGGCACTATTCCGGTCGATGCCACCATTCTCACTTACCACAGCAAAATCGCTGCTGCTCAAGGAATTACCAGCTACACCGCTGAGGCTTCCAAACACCGATTTGCTAAGCATAATTTTGTCACTTTGACTAGCCGCAAAATCTATAACATGGTCAATCTCTCTGCCATTGGGTGACTGATCAAAAAGAAAAATGTCACTACCAGCATCTCCAACTAAGCTATCGTTACCGCTACCACCAATTAAGGTGTCATCGCCACCACCATTGACTCCGTTATCACCGTTCAGATAATCATTACCCTCACCACCATAAAGATAATCGTTGCCAGCAGCCTTTTGGGCGTTTCTCTCTTCGATCGGTCTAAACTCACCAAACAATCGATCATTACCTACTCCGCCATATAGCCAATCATTGCCAGCGCCACCTTCACTTTCGTCATCACCAATACCGGGTGCAATGGTATCGCTGCCGTCGTTACCATCCAAATCATCATTACCGGCACCGCCCATAATCAAATCATCGCCATCATCAGCGGCAATAATATCATCACCACCACCTGCTTCGATCGTATCATTGCCCGCCCCACCGCGAAAAGTGTCGTTACCATCACCACTATCTATATAATCATTGCCTGCGCCGCCATTCCCGGTATCTTCACCAGAGCCACCAAATAATTGGTCATCTCCATTCCCTCCGCCTAAATAATTTCTGCCATCACCACTATAGACAATATCATTACCATCATCAGCCTCAATATAATCATCACCACCCCAGGTATAGATAGTATCATTACCACTATTACCTTTAACAGTATCATTACCCTCACCGCCAGTAATTAGGTCTTCCTCATCACCACCATCAAACTGGTTGTTGCCTTCCCAGTCGCGGAGAGTATTTCGGCCACTGCCCCCATTCAAGGAGTCATTGCCAATACCGCCTATTAAGTAATCATCGCTATTACCACCGAAAAGATAGTCATTGCCGTTGCCACCATACAAAGCATCATTGCCATTATCACCAACTACGGTGTCGTTACCAGCTTCGCCAACCATAGTATCGTCACCTTCACCACCGTTTAGGTAGTCTTCGCCGCCACCCGATCGAATACTATCATTACCATTACCACCTAAAACGTAATCTCTACCATCACCATTTTCGATATTATCATTGCCGTCACCACCAGCTAGACCATTATTCCCCTCATAGTCTCGCAAGGTGTCATCTCCGGCATCCCCAGACAAATAATCATCTTCACTACCTCCAACCAACAAGTCATTGTCGTCACCGCCATACAAGTAATCTTTGCCGCTAT
This sequence comes from Synechococcales cyanobacterium GL140_1_metabinner_5_sub, assembly GCA_025359065.1. Classification (GTDB taxonomy): domain Bacteria; phylum Cyanobacteriota; class Cyanobacteriia; order Cyanobacteriales; family Chamaesiphonaceae; genus JAAFHZ01. The sequence continues at coordinate 93,657 of JANYHM010000028.1, forward strand.
TGCCCTCTAAAGTATCATTGCCACCGCCGCCGATTAGTCCATCATCTCCTTCATTGCCGCTGATAGAATCATTCCCAGCTTGACCATCCAAGTAATCATTACCTGTGCCGCCGATAATTCGATCAACCCCTGACCCAGCTAAAATATAGTCCTCACCCTCATTCCCTGCTAATGTATCGCTGCCAGTGCCTCCCACAATACTGTCATTCCCTTCTAAGCCAGTAGTAATATTACTTTCATCCATACCAGTTAGCTGATCAGCATTGATTGTTCCGTTCAATATCATACAAGTCACCAGATTTATATAGATTTAATTGAATTTATACGTCAACAGGGACAAAGATTCAGATCCTCTAATTGATTTCATTGACTATACATCAATCATGACATCGTGATTATAATACAAAGCATTGTGAAGCGAACACGCTTATGATTGAGACAATAAGATATTTGGCAAAATTGCTAGAATTGCTTGCAGTCCCATAACTTCAATAGCCAGGAACCAACTCTATGTCAAATCTACTGACCCGCGACTACACCTTGATTCTGGATAAAAGTGGCAGTATGTCTACCCCCGACCAGCCCGGTGGCACAAGTCGTTGGGTTTACGCTCAAGAATCTACCCTGGCTTTAGCACGTAAATGCGAACAGCTCGATCCTGATGGTATTACGGTTTATACCTTTGCCGGTAAATTCAAACGCTATGAAGGGGTTACAGCAGCTAAGGTAGAACAGATTTTCATGGAAAATGATCCCATGGGCACTACTAATTTGGCAGGAGTTTTGGCAGATGCCTTTGACCAATACTTCGATCGAAAGGCCAAAGGTGCTGTCCAAGGCAGCGGCGAAACTATTTTGGTAATTACTGACGGTGAACCAGACGATCGACGAGCGGTAATTGAAACCATCATCCAAGCCACCCAAAAAATGGAGCGAGATGAAGAACTCGCTGTCTCCTTTATTCAAATCGGCCAAGACAGCCAAGCCACCGCTTTTCTCAAAGCTCTAGACGATGACTTAGAAGGCATCGGAGCCAAGTTTGATATTTGCGATACCATGATTGCTGAAGCCATGGAAGATTTCAGCTTATCTGAAGTATTGTTAACGGCCATCCAGGACTAGTACTTCAAAGGTACATTGGAGCAACCTAGTAAGGAAGCTTCATGTTGTAAAAATTGGCATGGCAAACGCCTGTCCATCAACTTTTGTTAGAGCTTCTCTTGCTTTATCATTACTGTTAGGAGTATTTTTATCAGCAATCTAAGATTAACGTGCAGCTATGGATCTGATCGATCAACTCCTATCCAAGCTCGGCTCCAGCCCAGCCAACCCGCCCAGCCCTCCAACTGCGCCAAAATTGACCTCGCCAGAAATGAAGAGTGGGACGAACTGTGGCAAGTCGATTACTCCGGGCGCAAACAAAACTATCGATGATCTGTTGCAATCGCTGGGTGAACCAGCGAAGCAAACGGTTCGAGACCAGCTTCAAGCTTCTCCACCGGCTAGCTTTGCTGGGTCTTTGCCAGTACCTGAAATTCGGAGTCATCAACAAAAACAGGTGGCGATCGCTGAAGACGCAAGCAAAGCTATCAAGCTAGCTGCCCAAGAAAAACAGCAGCGACAAGCGGCATTGGCTCAGCAGCGGCGACAAGATTTGCAGCAGCAGGCACAGGCTTGGCTGCAAAAACTTGATAAAAAGTCAGTAGAAGGTCGTTGGTTCGAAGATTTTGCTTGTCACTATGAATCACCGTTAGATGCGGCGATCGAATATTTTGTTGCTCTCCAAGAAATCAATAGTCCTTTGCCAACTCCTGGGAAATAACAGTCTCCTTGTTCATCAATAGAAATTAAAAACACTAATGAATTCGTAAGATAAAATTTCATAGTCATTGAAAAATGCCATCCCTGTGGGGACACATTGCATGTGTCCCCACAGGGATGGCATTTACGAGCGTTCTAATTCATGGATTAACTTGGGGACGGCGGCGGTGAGGACTTCGGGTTTGCCGGTTGTGACTAACACATCATCTTCGATGCGAATACCAATGCCTTTCCATCGATCGGCTATCTCAGGCTGACCCTCAGCCGCAACTATATCTGGAGAAATATAGATTCCTGGCTCTACCGTAATCACATTGCCCGGTTGAAACTGATACCAGTTTTCAGCATCCAGCTTATAGCCACCTGCATCATGCACATCCAAGCCTAACCAGTGACCAGTACCGTGCATAAAGAAATTTTTATACTTTTCTTCTTCCATTAGCTGATCAATTTCACCTACCAACAAACCAATCTCTACCAGACCTTCCGTGATCACTCGCACAGAAGTTTTATGGAACTCATCCCAAGTGCTGCCCACCACTACCTTCTCGATCGAAGCCAACTGCGCTTTTAAAACCAACTCATAAATAGTCCTTTGTTCAGACGTAAACTTACCATTGGCCGGAAAAGTCCGAGTAATATCTGAGTTGTAGTAATCACATGCACAGCCCGCATCGATCAACACCAAATCACCATTTTCTACCTGACTATTATTTTCGATGTAGTGCAAAACACAAGCATTGCCACCTGCTGCCACGATCGAAGGATAAGCCGGACCCATTGCCCCATTTTTGCGAAACAGATATTCAATTTCAGCCTGGATTTCATGCTCATAAACACCGGGCTTAGTAAAAGCCATTGCATGACGGTGAGCTTCGCCAGCAATCTCGGCAGCTTGACGCAGCATTTGGATTTCAGATTCTGACTTGACCCGACGCAGGGGATGTAAAACAGTGGCCAAATCTTCGATCGACATTGGCCCAGTACCGCGTTTTTGATAACCACGCAGAGTGCTCTGCCAATGTTTAACCACTTTTTCGTTTAACTCTTCATCTCGACCCATGTGGTAATAAATTCGATCGCCTTTGAGCAAATATTGCTGAAGCTGCGCATCAAATTCCCCGATCGGGTAGACCACATCTGCGCCATATTCTTCTTTGGCTGCTTCTACGCCCACTCGGTAGCCCGTCCAGATTTCTTTTTCTCGTACTTTGGGCTGGACAAACAAAATAAACTTGTGTTCTTCATGGTGAGGAGCAAAAACGGCGATCGCCTCTGCCTCGTTAAAGCCTGTGAGATAATAAAAATCGCTTTCTTGGCGGTAAGTGTATTCCACATCATTGTGCATCACAGCCATGGGCGCACTGCCTACAATGGCAGTGCCATTGCCGATCTTGGCCATGAATCGGTCGCGCCGCTGTTGATACTCTGTTTGCATGGATATTCACCGAAAGCTGTTGGTCTTAACATTATGCCAAATATCGACGGCAGACTATAATTTACGAATTAATCATTATTCTCAGCTCCGATGGATCTTAAAGCTTTAATTCGCGACGTACCCGACTTCCCCAAGCCCGGAATTTTATTCAAAGACATCACCACCCTCCTGCGAGACCCGGCTGGTCTGAAGCATCTGATTGATCTGCTAGAAGAAAAATGTGCCCATCTGAAGCCTGATTATATTGTGGGCATGGAGTCGAGAGGCTTTATCGTAGGTACTCCCTTGGCTTGTCAGATGGGCGTAGGCTTTGTGCCAATTCGGAAACCAGGTAAACTGCCTGCTGCGGTCTATGGCGTGGATTATGAGCTGGAGTATGGCACCGATCGATTAGAAGTTCATCAAGATGCCATGCCCAGAGGCAGCCGGGTGTTAATTGTCGATGACTTGATTGCCACTGGCGGCACGGCAGCAGCTACGGGGGAGTTGATCAGCAAAATTGGCTGCGAACTGGTGGGCTACGCCTTCGCGATCGAGCTGAAAGATTTAGCTGGTCGCAATAAACTTCCTGCCGTACCCATTATTACTGTCTTAAACTATTAAGATACTAAACCCGCTAAAATCCCCTTGAAAAATTAATGTCCACTGATTACCCTCGTAACAATAACTTGCTGGCAGCGCTCCGTCCCTTGCTATTAGATGAGACATTTCTCTATGTCATCAAGCGTATTTTTCAAGCGCTGATTACGCTGCTATTAGCTTCAGCTTTGAGTTTTCTGATTGTTCAGCTTTCTCCAGGCAGTTTTCTAGATACTCTGAAGCAGCAGAACGAGAAGATTTCGCCCCAGCGTCTGCTGGAAATTCAGCGGCAGTTTGGTCTAAGCAGCGAAAAAACCATAGGAGCAGCTTTAAACCAGTATTTTAGTTGGCTATGGCGAGTGGTTTTTCACTGGGATTTTGGACCCAGCATTAGTTACAACCGACCAGTCTCTGAGCTGCTAGGCCAAAGAGTCCGTGCAACTGTAGAACTAGCTTTGGCTTCCACCTTAATGACTTGGCTAATTGCGATTCCTTTAGGAATTTGGGGGGCAGTACATCAAAACAAACCCAGTGACAAAATTCTACGGGTGTTAAGTTACTTAGGCCAAGGCTTGCCTAGTTTTATTGCCGCTTTATTGTTGGTGATGTTGGCACAATATTTGTCTCCATATTTACCAGTGGGTGGCAGGACTAGCATTAATCATGAACAACTGTCACCGATCGGACAACTCTTAGATATTGGCTGGCACATGATTCTGCCCACGATCGCTCTCAGTATTACTAGTTTTGCTGGTTTGCAGCGCATTGCTCGGGGCGAAATGTTGGATGTGTTGCGTCAAGACTATATCCAAACTGCTCGGGCGAAGGGCTTGCCCGAAAATCGGGTGATTTATCTGCACGCTTTGCGCAATGCGATTAATCCATTGATTACTTTGTTGGGCTTTGAGTTTGCTTCTTTGCTGGGCGGGGCTTTTATTGCTGAGTACTTTTTTAACTGGCCAGGATTAGGACGGCTGATTTTGTCGGCGGTAAATGCCAAAGATCTTTATTTGGTGATGGGTAGCTTGATGATGGGGGCAGTGATGCTGATTTTGGGCAACCTGTTGGCCGATCTGCTGCTTAAGTCTGTGGATCCTCGGATTAAGTTGAGTGATTTGAAATAGCAGATCAAATTTACAAACTCGCGTAGATTCGTTAGATTTGTTTACAACACTGCTGAAAGAAAAATCCTCGCTGCTATGGCTGACACCATCACTAAACTCTCTTATGAAACCCTGCAAAAAGGTAAAAGCTATTTAAGCTTTGCCCACAAAACTCTCAGTATGCAGGTACGCAAGGCGCTCAAGCCCAACAACTTACCTTCTTGGCCGGTGCCGCCCGAATTAATTGCTAAGTTGCAAAAGCGATCGGCAGACCTGCAAACCACCGATTGGCAAGATGCCGAAAAGGGAGTGTATCCCACCGAATTGCTGTTTGATGAGCCTTGGCTAGACTACATAGCACAGTATCCGGCAATGGTGATCGACATGCCAGGTATTTGGCAGCGATCGGACAACAAAAAGTATCAAGAATTCAGCAAAGGCATCGAAACTGATGGCTATCCCAGCTACTATGTACAAAATTTCCATCACCAAACCGATGGCTATCTAAGCGACTGGTCGGCTAACCTCTATGACTTTCAGGTAGAGATTTTATTTGGTGGTACTGCCGATGCCATGCGCCGCCGCATTTTGGCTCCGTTGAAGCAGGGCTTGCAAGCTTTTAGTGATCTGCCTGCTAAGCAAATCAAGATTTTAGATGCAGCCTGTGGAACGGCCAGAACTTTGCGCGGTGTGCGATCGATGTTACCCCAAGCTTCTTTGTTTGGTGTAGATCTATCTGGGGCGTATCTGCGTAAAGCTAATGAGCAGCTAGCTGATTTGTCTGGAGACTTGGTACAGTTGATGCAAGGCAATGTGGAAGAGTTGCCTTATATGGACAATTATTTCCATGCTGTAACCTGTGTATTTCTATTTCATGAGTTGCCAGAGGCTGTCCGGCAAAAGGCGATCAAAGAGTATTTCCGAGTACTCAAGCCCGGTGGAACTTTGGTTATTTGTGATTCAATCCAAATGAGCGACTCACCGGAGTTTGAAATGATGATGCACGCTTTTTATGAAACTTTCCATGAGCCTTACTATCGCAGCTATATGGATGATGATCTGGTGGCGAAATTGCATAATGCTGGTTTTGCTGAGGTCTTACCGACTGAAGTTCACTTTATGAGTAAATATTTGGTAGCCACAAAAGCTGTCGAATAAACGATTCAGTATGGAAAGCATTATGTAGGGTGGGCAGTGCCCACCACCTGGATTTCAGCGATCCTATCGTCAATATTTGTTTCGATCAATTCTTTAATATTATTTCGACTAGTTAAAATATTCTTAATTCCTTAAAAACATTATTATCATGGCTGATCAACTCACTCCCGAAATTAGCGATCGAATTTGTAAGCACATGAATGATGACCATGCTTCGGCGGTACTAGTCTATGCTCAGGTGCATGGTGCTGTGAGTGCTGCTACTCAAGCTGAAATGCTAGCTATTGATCCTCTGGGGATGGATTTGGCAGCAGTGGTGGCTGGGAGTACTCAGAGAGTAAGGGTGATGTTCGATCGAAAACTGACTGATTCGGAAGATGCTCATCAAGTTTTGATTCAAATGGCTCGCAGTAAAAGCTGATCATGGCAAGATTCAGATGACTGGTGATATTGATACAGATAATCAAGACACCGGTCGTTGGCACCTCAAGTGATCTAAATATAACCATGGTGACGCAAGCTATCAAAAATTCATGGCTCCATAATATAAAGCCAAAGAGAGAAGCCCTCAGATATAATCTGAGGGCTTCTCTCTTTTCAATATTAAGCCTGGCAGTGAGCTATCTTCACAGGGGGCTACCCCC
>JANYHM010000044.1 GCA_025359065.1 Synechococcales cyanobacterium GL140_1_metabinner_5_sub
TGCAACAGCGCAACTTGGCTGAATTCATACCGCTCGGCAGGTGCGAATTGCTTTCGACCCATTACAACATCTTTATTGACTGACCAAGCCTGATAACTTTGGTAAGCGTATAACGCTGCTAGTAAGCCCCAAATAAAATACATTTGCCCAGAATTGAGGAAGTGCAATTTCTTTTGAGCTAATCGCCATGCCAATAAACCGAGGGCAAAAATCAACCCGAAGTTCATAATTAGCAAGCCGTAGAAATCTTTGGCACTAGTAACTTCCATCGCACCATATTTTTTGGGACGCTTATATTCTTTACCTGGAGGTGTATCGGTGACACTATTAAAATAAACCACACCATAGATGGCTGCAACCACGCCAGTCATGACGATTGTCAGTCTCCAATTGGTAGCACCACCAGCAAGAAAGGCAGTTCCGCCAGCAATTATAGGCAACGCGAATTCCGCACCAAAGGCTCCGAAGTTACCCCAACCACCATAGATACCTTGGGCGATCCCAATATCTTTAGGTGGGAACCATTCTGATACCATCCGAATTCCTAGTACAAAGCCAGAACCAACAATCCCCATCAGCAGACGAGCCATTACCATTTGGGTGAAATCTTGTGCTAAAGCCGTGGCAAGACAGGGCACGATCGCAAACATCAATAAGATCGAGTATGTAATCCGTGGCCCATACTTGTCGAGTAAAGCACCAATCACAATCCGAGCGGGAATTGTGAGTGCTAGATTACAAATTAATAATGTTTTAACCTGCGACTCATCAAAACTCAACTGTTTGCCAATGACAGTTGCAAATGGGGCAAAATTGAACCAGCAAACAAAGGTGAGAAAAAAAGCAAACCAGGTCAGGTGCAAGGTTCGGTATTGATTTTTGAATGAAAGTAATCCTTTGATCATGAGGCTATAACTCAAACAAAACAACAACTGAGAAGATCGATTAGACAGTCGAACCGACTGGTAATGAATTTCAGTACGTTTAAATTAAGGGAATGCTAGATGTAAGTTAGTAGCTTTCGTTACGGTTTATTACTAGTTGACAATTGCAATTGCAGATATTGCAATCAAATAATGCTTACATAGCATATACAGCCTTGACTAGTAGCCATCGATACATAAACACCATGATGCTTTATTTATAGTCTGGACACAGATACAGTTCGTATCTAGTACACGACTACAAGGTTTAAATAATGACTACTTCCACTGCAAACGAAACTGAGTTATTGTCACAAGTCAATAGATTATTGCTCGAAAACCGAGAAATTGCTCGTAAAATTGCCACCAAACTTGGAATTGAAACTAGTAGTGCAACACCAGGTGCTGGCGATCCTGCCGAACAAAATAATGCACTGATTATTCGGAGCCAAATGTTGTTCAAGCAAATTGCCGCAAAGTTGGGCACGTATATTCCGTCTACTCCTCCTGTCGGTGGTGCATTAATTGAACAGAATCACTTATTGTTACGACAAAATCGAGTAGTTGTGATGGAAATTGCCAAAACACTAGGAATGACAGTGGTAGGAACACTATCATTCACAGGTGGTTTGGTAGAACAAAACCGCGATTTGCTCTCGGCAAACCGCACAACGCTATTGCAGATGAGCGAAGCTTTAGGCGCTTAAGCGGCAATCCTTTAGCAGGTTTCTCAACAATAAATAGAGCTGTGACTATTTTAACTGTTACAGCTCTATTTGGGGTGATCGCGTAATTCGGAAAAATTGTCCGCTAAGCCTGAAAGTTTTTCTCTGAAGCCTTTTTAGGTGAAAGTTTTTGGGGTTAGCTACCGATTTCGATTGCTATGATCGGGCTTTCCACAGATAGCTTCTAAAATCCATCAGTGTCTGATTAGTAAAACTATTTGGCGTTGCTGATTTAATGTATGCAGCGGTAGGGGACTGGCACATCGTCAAATTTTAGATGATGAATCAGTAGCCGAACTGAATGTTTAATCATCTAGACAGACTTTGAGTAGCATAAAATCTTGCTAGATAATGTCTTAGCCTTGTATTTTCCCCTTCTACCCTTGTCATGTATGTTTTGCAGATAATTTGCGCTCCTTCTGATATAAGCATCGGGGGCAGTTTGTTTGAGATCATCTGATAGCCGTTGAGTTGATTCTGCCATTGTTTGCAACCGCCGCAAAACCCCATCTCGGACTAAATCATCGCTATTGAGTAAATCTTGTAAATCCATCAACAACCCACCTGGAAACCACGCCGAAACCTTTTGGAGATTGTAATCAACTAACAAATCGATATCACTAGTTTCCGTCCCTTCACCTCTAGACACCGAACACTCGCACATTGAATGCTCCATATTTAGCCGCAACTGCAAGAATATCCTCGCGTTTTCCTGTAATAACTGCTGTAATTTCATCATCAATTTTTCTTATCTACGATCAGACTAACAATATCGCTTAAAACTTCAACTTTACCCGCTAATGTCGTTGGAAAAGTTCGACGTTTGACAGGAGGTACCTGTATCTATTCTTCTACTAGATCGGCAATCAAATCTTTAACGCTGCTCTTCTTCGCCGTCTTGTCTTCGATCGCTTGCTGCAACTCTTGATAGTTAACCAAGGTTTCAGCCTCCTGTCTCTCGATTCTCTGCTGGCGGATTAGATCGAATAACCGATCGCGATCCTCTAGCAAATACGACTTAATCTCCTCAAAACTACCCCATTTAGCCGTTCCCTCGTCAACCGCCTTAAAAGCTAGTCGAGCATTAGCCAAAATCTCCGATCGTCGCTGCTCGATTCGTCGCTTGCGAATTAGCTCGAATAGCTCATCTTGGTCTTCAGGTGATAATTTTTCAATTGAATCTACCATTTCTTGAAAAGTCATTATCTCATCACCTCGTTAGTAATCTCTGCAATAGATATCATTGATTTTAAACCCCACCTTCGCCAACTGCACCTTAATCTCCAAATCCAAAGCCTCTGCCGCCTTCTAGAGCTTCTGCTCAAATGAGTCTGAATTACTCTAACTTGCTACTACTACCATTTTGCTGCCGATCGAGAATAGCTAAGAAATCTCAGCCTAGTTGAGGCCGACGACTTGAAATGCGATGGCTACTTCTGAACGAAGTGTACAGTACCAAAAATTTTCGGATTTCTTCCACTCAACCAGAACAGCAGAAGAAGACAGAGAACCATCAGGTCTTTGAGGTAGGGGGATATCTAGATGTTTTGCCACCATTCGGCCAATTCTGGAAGGAAACCGGGGATGCTACTTTCTCAAAAACCTATCTTGAAATAATGTTCACGTAGTGTCTGTGCAGCAGAATCGGTTAAGGCGGAGCGTAAAGCACCTGGTCGATTTGGTGGGGGAGTTAGATAAGTTGGGGGTTCACTTTAGGAGTTTGACAGACTCGATCGATACCAGTATGGCTTCTGGGCAGTTATTTTTCATATCATGGCAAGTTTGGCAGAAATAGAACGGGAATTGACTGTGGAGCAAACCAAGGCAGATTTGGAGGCTGCTCGTCAGCTTGGTCGGAAGGGTGGCCGCAAGCGGCGAATGACTGACAGCAAAATAGAGTCGGTAAAGAGGCTACTGGCTAGCGAGGTACCACCACGGGATGTAACAAAAAACCTTGATGTATCTGTGCCAACGCTTTACAGATGGCTCCCAGCGCCAGAGAATCTCTGATCTTATACTTCTTATAAGTTACTATACTGCCAAAGCTAGCTCTGGGAAAGGATTGCAGCTATAATTTCTATTTTCTGTAGTTACCCGTACTACAGGGGGTTTTTCAGCTCCGGCTGAAGCAGCAAGTTCCGCCAGCACAGAGTTCGCCAGAAGTAGCAGGAAGAACATCGAGAGCGGGAGGGTATACCATTTCATAAAGTTATCGTCCGATTAATAATACACGCTCATTGATTTATTCTGTCAATTGCTTGTCTTGCGTCTGCCCCAAGGCTTGACTGTCGAAATAACGATGATTACCATCAGCACCAGTGTTTGCAATACTCCACCCACCATGACTGAGTTCTCAAGTCGAAGGTAGTCGGCATTTTGCCATGCTTGAGAGCGTGCCGTTGTCGCAATTGTCGTCATCTCCTTTGTCCAAGGCCCCAGCCAAATCGATCCAGCCACGATCGAAATCAATGTCAACAGTTGTTTCACCATCACCCAGTTATGTTTGAAAAATCCCCAGTTGGTGAAACTACACAGCAAAACTCCAGTAATAACTGACAGCACCGCAGCAGGCACGATAATAAATTGCCCCATTAAATTACGGGCAACATTGATGCCATAAAGCGCATCGCTACTGCCTAAACCGTGAAGACTTAAAGTTAGAGCCGCAGAACACAACGCTGTCCCAAACCATAAACCGCCAGAAGTGATGTGTAGACTCAGCAACCAGTTTCTCTGCTCAATCTTCAGTTTCATGATGTACCTCAAAAAGTTGACCGCCTTATAGTTAGCTGACTAACTAATATTAGAGCTTGGTAGTCAGTCAGATGTCAAGAGGTTGTCGAAATTTGTTTACCGCCTTATGATAAGGAGGCTAAATATCTCTGTTTTATGCAAGTATTTCCAGGTCGGGAGACATTTGACCAACTCGAACGGGATTTTCCAGATTTTGAGGCCGAATCGGTGG
>JANYHM010000055.1 GCA_025359065.1 Synechococcales cyanobacterium GL140_1_metabinner_5_sub
CGAATTAATGATATTTTGGTTAGCAAGCGATCGCTAAAGGTACTAGGTTAACATCTAAAGAAAATGATACTTTTGTGGGAATTCAAGTGAAACAAAATTGCACGATTGATTATTATTCAGTTAAGTTGCTGAAAGCTTGATACAGTAACGGTTTAAAGTGTACTTTTACCTTTTTGGCACTTTTAGCCACATCTGCACCCGGTGCACACCCAGCCAAATTAGTCAGCGTAAACAATACATTTACTTATTCATCCGTCTTTAAGAGTGTAAACTCCATCATGTCTTCTTCTCCAAAGTCTTCTCCTATATGAAAGTGAAAACCTTCTTTGTATTCCCCCAATGCAATTTTTGCAAATGTTTTGGCTAGTGACATAAAAGCCTCACGATTTCCATATACAGTAGTTACACCATTATTAATTGAAGTGGTTATAACTTCATCAATTGAATCATTATATTCAAATGATATTCGATTCTTTGGTGATTCGTCTTCAAATTCAAATTCAAATTTTTTTATCATGATAATATGTTTACTCTGTTATGTGATCATTTGATATGCTTTTATTTTTCCCACGAGGAGTTTGTCGGAATTCTTGCACATTAGCATGACGAACTGGATTTCCTCCTGGTGTCAATGGATGAGTCTCAACTCTTAGGTTGACTGTTTTCCCACCACCAAAATCAAGTGTAACATTTCCTTCTTGAAATGTCTCAGGTTTTAAAGCATTGGGCTTACTGTTGGGGTTGTTAAGAATGCCATTATCCTTTAGATCATTAAAAACCTTGTCAACTTTGGGACAACTATTGTGAATTAACAAACCTAAATCAGAGACAAAGTAGGTATGGAAGCCAGCTACCTCAAAATTATAGACTGTTGTGAGTCCGGTATGCGTTTCGACCTTATCTACACCTAACCAAGATTCATTCTTAGTCTCCAACAGCGCCCCAGCACCTAGATCCCTCGCTGCTACCCAGCCCACACCTTTAACCCAGAAAGGATGTGTATCAGTCGTCGTAATCTTCTCACCGCCGACATAAACATCGACTAAATAATTAGTCTCATGATTGAAAGTCTGAACAACTTGCTTGTACTCAATTCATTTAACTACTGGACAGTGCGAAGTTCCAGTGATGTTTATAGCAACAGTATCAAGGATCTAATGCTTGTTGGTCAATGCTTTGGAGCTTCTGAAATTTTATAGCCAGTAATTTATTCAAAAGTAGACAGGGATTGCTTTTGCTTAAAACGAAATCACGTTGACTTTGAAGAGAGAGACGAACGATTTGTTCGCTGGGATAACCATGTTTAGGCAATGTGCGAAACCACAATGGAAAATGGTGCCAAACCTGCTGAGGAAGCTCCAAAGCTAGTATTTGTAGTAAGCCGATAGCAATAGCATTGAGATTAACAAAGCGTTCAAAAGCTTCTATCTTGATATTGACTTGCTCATGAAATTGCTGAGAATGCTGTGCTAAGTTCAAGTTTTTTTGCCAACGTGAAGCTTTAGGCATTGTTTTAAGCCAAAAGCGATAGCAAAAACCGCCGAGCAAATGGATAAGAGTACGAAAAGTGACTTCAATCTTGAAGCGCCAGCAATAGGCTTCAATAACTTGTTGACCGGTCAAAGTGATGTCACTAGAGAGCAAAATGAGTTGTTTACCGTTTGGTAACTGGGAAAGAACAAACAGAACCAACTCATTGGGACTATCCCAATGTAAACAAAAGCACTGGTAATAAACATTCTCCTGTTTGCCATAAAGGTTGACTGATACCGTTTCACAATATGCCAAAGGTGCAAATAGCTCTCGTAATTTCACAGCATTTCCCCATATCCGGGGACGACCAGCTCCATGCTTGCCTGGGACAGAGCTAAAAGGTGCATAGGCAACGCTGGAAATTCTGACTCGACTAATGAGATGTAGACCATACTCACGAAAAGGCTGTAAGACTATTAGACGACAATTAACTTGTCCGGTCGCGACAATGAACTTGGCCGGTTGAGAGAAGAAAAAAATAATTGACGCGACGGCAAATGACAATTACCCAAGGCAACGAACAGCAGCCTCCTGTTTGCGAAAACTTTCAGCATCAATCTCGAT
>JANYHM010000089.1 GCA_025359065.1 Synechococcales cyanobacterium GL140_1_metabinner_5_sub
CGCTCTTGTACTTGTTACCACGGTCAAGCTTCGGGGTTTGAGGCTCTGGCATTACAGCGTGTTCGCCAGGGAGAACGCATTCTATTTACTTCGGATTCTCAAAAGGAGCTAGAAAAGCTGGAGCGCTTGTTTAAGAAAGAGATGCCTGAAATGAAGTCCATCAGGAACGATCGCCATACTGCCTATTTACCAGAGGTTAAAGAGTTAACCATTTCTCCCAACCAGGTCTTGGCTCGGGAGCTGTTCCAAGTTTTGTTCTATTCTCCTGGCTGTAAGTCTGGTTGGGATTTGACTGGGGAAGATGGAGCTTATCAGTTTGATCGGGTGATGGCGATCTTTCGGGTTCTGCCTACTTCTGACCAGATTCAAATGATTGCCCGGTATCGGCCTGATTGCCCTTGGGACATTTATCTCGCTGAAACTATTCAAGTACATGGCAATGAAGCTGTTGGTAGTCCGCGCAAACTTTCGCGCCAGATGCTGGAAGAAGCTCAATCGATCGCTCATGGTTGGAATATTCCCTATGACCACAGTAATCGTCTTCCTTTAGAGCAGTTTGCTCGTGACCACTATGTAGTTGCTACTGCTCGGGCTGGTCTGGAGAAGAGGATTAACCGATATTCGATGGTGCAACGATTAATTGAGGATGGTCACACTGTTGAAGAAGTTCAGTTGTCTTATCACAAGAAGATGGCTGAGCGCATGAAGGCGATTTCTTATGAGATCGATCGGGAGTGGGGGGACTTGGTTGCTTCCATTCCCTTGGGTGATGGTGACAATGTTGAGCTGGCTAAGAAGCTGGAACAGATGGAGGCTCCTAATCCTTTGCAGAGAGCTAAGGCCGAGAAGATTCGTTTGGTTATGCAGTTCCCTGGCGTTGATTTCAATAATCCTGAGATCTGCTATTTTGCTACTCGTCAATATAAACAGATGGTCAGAGGTGTTGACCTGGAGGCTGCTGCTCGGAATTTAGAGGCGGTGGGGGCTGCGCAGAAGAAGGCCACTATTGAGCAGTTTGAGGAGCCGATCATCGCCGTACATCATTTGCCTCACAAGGCTGATAAGGCCGCTCTGATTAGAGATTGTGGCATTTTGGACATGGTGGCCAGTGATGAAAGTTTTACATTCCTTTCTCCACAGGTTCTGGAACTGAAGCGTAAGGTTTTAGCTCGGGCGGCTGACTGGCAGCGATTCTTTGGCTTCAATTTTGCCCCTGAACAGGAACCGATTACTTTTTTGACTCGGGCTGCTAAGTGTCTGGCTATTAAATTTGATGCTTCTCGCCCTGGTACTGAGGAGCGGTTACGCCATTATCGAGTCTGTAATACTGGGCTAATTGATGAGCGGTTGGAGGAGGCGATCGTCAAGCTTGGTGAGGAGCGGGCTAAGTATGACGGTATGACTATCGCTGAATTAGATCGCATTGTTGATGCCAAGAAGCAAAAATCTCGGGCTAAGTTTTTTCGTAGTGCGGCAAGGGTATCGCCTGAGGTTACCTCAGGCGCTTGCCCTGCACGTAAATACGGCAGGCCGCCAGAAGATTTTGAGGGAGAGTTCTTCAACGAAGTAATGAATATGGAACGGGTTAATTCCTTGGAGATTTTGACTGCCGAGCACCAGGAGCACATTGATAAGTTGCTGGCACTGCGTAGTGAGGTTGAGATTCGGGCTGCTTTGCTGGAATCTGCTTTGAGACGTTATGCTGCTGCTTCGTCCACTATTTCTATTGATAGTGATTCTGATATGGAAACTATGGACGTTGATAATTTTGGTGGGGGTGGGGACGATCGATCTCCGCCGGATTTGGCTACTGGGTGATGAGATTAATCCTTGTAGCTAGATAATATTATTGGTTGATTTGGTGTTTTGAACTTACTGGTGAGGGTAGGTTGGGCTGCTGCATTGGTTGGCAGTTAAAGACGCTACGTTTTGTGCGATCGATCTTTTGATTTGGTGCAGAGATGCTGGCAAAAACGAATCGTCCCGAACTACCTAAGAGCCAAGATTCCCATAATTTTGCAAATCTTCTAGCGAAATATTGACTGAAGATACCAGTTGATAGTGCTTTTCTTCCGCCACCTTAATTTCATCGTCTTGTAAGAGCAGCTCAAACATAGCAATGCGATCGCCGTCCATAAATTGAGCTGA
>JANYHM010000010.1 GCA_025359065.1 Synechococcales cyanobacterium GL140_1_metabinner_5_sub
GACTCTATGGAGCTTACTGTATAAAAATTACCTGCTTTATTCATTTAATGGACTTCATTCGAGCTGAAACCGCTATAGGGATCCTCTGCTGCCGTTGATCAGAATAAATTTGATAAAATGTGTTTTCGTATACAAACAATCTAACAATAAAGGTTAAATCGATTGGATTATATTTCTCACTATTACAATAGCGTAAATACTAAATCCAGAGAACGCTCTAACCTTAAGATTTCTTGAGGACTTTTGAGCCTTTAAGTATTAAGAATTGTTTGGCTTGCCATGAATTATATTTCTCAAACTATTATATATGTAGGTTAGCAGCTCCTGCTTCTAATCACAGAGAAAGGTTACTTCAGGATTTAGTTCTCTAAGACTTCCAAGAATTGTTAATCTTTGTAATGCCGCTGATCACAATCATCCTGAACGACCGTTCGTTTGTTTCTAGATCAAAAAAAGCTGCATGCTGTTGACTTTATTACTGCATTTATTTTATTGAAGTGATTTACTATGAGCAAACCTTGGCATCGCTTACCACTACCATTTGCTGTCTTGGCACTAGCTAAATTCCGCGATCGGCTGCGCAAAAACAACCTCCACAGCACAGCAGACTTCTCTACTAAACTTACCGCTCCCCCAGCACCAGCGGGGCATAAAACCGTTCGTACCTCAGATGGTAGCTATAATGATTTAAGTCAGCCAGAAATGGGCATGACCGGCAGTCGTCTGGGCCGCAATACTCCCTTGGCAGAAATCCCCGATCCTGCTGCCGATTTACTAAATCCTAGTCCTCGGGAAGTAAGTCGGCGGTTGATGACCCGCAAGGAATTCATTCCAGCTACTAGTCTGAACGTGTTGGCAGCAGCCTGGATTCAGTTTCAAAACCACGATTGGTTTTCTCATGGAGATAATCAGCCCAATCGACACATCGATATTCCCTTAGCCCCAGATGATCCTTGGCCACAGGAACACCGACCCATAGCCATCAAGGAAACTGCTGGTGATAATACTCGCACCGATGCCACTCCGCCCAAAACCTTTGTTAATCATGTAACTCAATGGTGGGACGGCTCACAGATTTATGGCAGTACTGCTGAAAAAGTCGATCGGCTACGCAGTCACCACAAAGGCAAAATGACTATTGGTGAAGATGGGCTGCTGCCGTTAGATCCAGCGATTGGCGTTGACGATACCGGCTTTAATGATAATTGGTGGGTGGGCTTAAGTCTCCTACACACCCTGTTTGTGAAAGAACACAACTACATTTGTGATGAGCTGCATCGACGTAATCCAGAATGGAACGACCAAGAACTATTCGATCATGCCCGGTTGATAGTTGCTGCCCTCACCGCCAAAATTCATACAGTGGAATGGACTCCCGGCATTTTATCGCACCCCGCCGTGCAGGTAGCCATGAGTGCTAACTGGTGGGGACTATTAGGTCAAGGAATTAAAAAAGCGATCGGGCGAGTCAGCGATAACGAAAGTATTAGCGGGATCATTGGCTCCTCTACGGATCAGCATGGAGCACCCTACGCTATGACCGAAGAATTTGTCTCGGTGTATCGACTGCATCCGCTGATTCCCGATGATCTAACTATTCATGCTGTCTCTGATAACCGGGTATTACTAGAAACCAACTTTTTTGATGTATCTGGCAAACGCACCAGAGGTTTATTTGATCACGCTGAAGTGGCCGATGTCTTTTATTCTTTGGGCATCGCTCATCCTGGGGCACTGTGTCTGAATAACTATCCGCGTTTTCTTCAGCAAATGCAGCGAGACAGTGGCGAAGTATTTGACCTGGCAATGATCGATATTTTACGCGATCGAGAGCGGGGCGTGCCGCGCTACAACCAGTTCCGCGAAATGATTGGCAAAGAACGAGTCAAGTCTTTTGCCGAAATTACCAGCAACACAGCCTGGGCAAAGGAGATGGCTGATCTCTATCAAAACGACTTAGAAAAAGTCGATTTAATGGTGGGATTATTTGCAGAAGATTTACCAGCAGGCTTTGGGTTTAGCGATACGGCATTCCGAGTATTTATTTTGATGGCCTCCAGACGGTTGAAGAGCGATCGGTTTTACACCAAAGATTACCGCGCCGAAATCTATACTCAGTTTGGCCTAGACTGGATTGATCGCACCACCATGTCAGATTTGTTGAAACGTCATTACCCTGAACTAGCACCGAGCTTAGAGGGAGTCAAAAATGCTTTCGCTCCCTGGCGGCGGACGTTCTGAAAGATTATTCGCCAGATAAGGTATCTGGTCAGAAAGCCTGAGCCACTGACCCGTAAGGACTGGTACAATGGCGGGAAATTCTGCTGACCAAATAATGACCATTAACCCCCGCGATATTGAGCATATTTTTGAACGCCTGCGATCGGGGGTAGTACCCGATCGAGGTCTAGAAGCTTTTGCGGTGGGCATTGATATGCAGCGGGGCGAAGTTCATCGCCAGCTTACATTAGCCAGTGACAACGAAGGCACCTTCAAGTTTTTGCGGGGTGGCTATGGCTGCGGTAAGACTTTTATGTCGCGGCTAGCTTTGCTAGATGCGCAGGCTCAGGGCTTTGCGACCAGTTTTGTAGTGGTTTCTGATAACGATTTACACTTTCATCGGTTTGATGATGTTTATCGTAAAGTAGTGCAAGAGCTAGGTACCGCATCCTGTGAGCGAGGAGCTTTAAGTGACATCATCGATCGATGGATTGCTCGGGTAGAAGATGCCTTGGTGGCCACTGGTGCTGACGTGGAAGCAGAAGATTTTGATCAAAAAGTGCAGGCCAGAATCGAAGAAGATTTAGCATCTTTGACTGGGGGCAAAGCACCCGAAGATATGATCAGGGTACTGCGGACAATTTTTGAACTGAAACAGAAGGGCGATATTGTAGAAGCCAGCGCGCTGCTTTCTTGGCTATCGGGCAGTGAAAACGTGGCGGGAAGCGCCAAACGGTTGGCCAGCATTAAGGGTGATATTGGTAGCCGGGAAGCGCTGGATTACCTACAGGGAATTTTGGAAATCACTAAAGCCGCAGGTTATAAGGGTTTAGTGATTGTGATTGATGAAGTAGAGACTATTTTGCGAATGCGTCATGATGTACGCGGTAAGTCGCTAAATGGGATTCGCCAAATTTGTGATGCAGCCGATCGATATCGCGGTTTGTTTTGGGTATTTACTGGCACCCCGGAGTTTTTTGATACCAATCGAGGGGTGGCCGGGTTGCCGCCGCTGCATGATCGAATTAAGTTTTTGCAGTCTGGCAGTTTCGCCAATCCTCGCCAGCCTCAGCTAGCTTTGCAGCCGTTTAATGCCGAGCGGTTACGGGAGGTGGCCATGAAGTTACGGGAGTTGTACCCGATCGAAGACCGACTGCCTTTGATTCAGAAAGTGACTCCAGTGTTTATTGATCGGCTGGTGGCCAGTGTCACTGCTGGTTTCCGTGGGGATGTGGGAGTGGTGCCGCGCCAGTTTCTGCGCCAGTTTGTGAATATCTTAGATTTGGCTGCGACTTTCCCGGATTTTGATCCAATGACCGCAGAAGGGCTAGAAGTAGCTTCGGCTGAACTAAACGCCGAAGAACTCCGCATCCAGCAAGGTTTACCAGCATTCGTTCCAGAACCAGAAGATGAAAAAACTTATGAATTAGTTGAGTTCTGATTTTCTTACTGCCATCAACCCACTGAAAGCCCATAATCTGATTCGCAGCATTTATCGAAAAAAGCCCTAACATCTGCTAAGCTAAAGAATTGTGGCTTTTCGGCGACAAAATCCCCACTTGTAAAACATCAACGTACCATGACACAGCGTACCCTGCGCGGCACCAACCGCAAGCAAAAAAGAACCTCCGGCTTCAGAGCACGGATGCGTAGCCACACTGGCCAAAACGTGATCAAAGCCCGCCGTGCCAGAGGCCGTCGTCGCCTGTCGGTGTAGCCATGTCCTTGCCGAAAACCTATCGGCTTCGACGCAGACAAGATTTTCAGCAGGTCTATCAAAAAGGTCGGCGGCGGACAGGGACACACCTGTCAGTCACAGTCTTACATAGACCCCGTTCTTTAGACAATCCTGCCGCTCAGCGTCTCGATGCCACATGCTTCGGGATTTCGATCGGCAAAAAAGTCAGCAAAAAAGCGGTAGTGCGTAATTTGATCAAAAGACGCATCAAAGGCGCTCTGCGACAATCGATCAGCCAAATTTTGCCCGGAAAAATGGTGGTGATCACCTGCAAACCGAGCATCATAGGATGTGATTATGACGAAATTTTGCGAGAATTAAAGAAATTATTGCTAACACTTGAGGTAATGCATGGGCATCAAGGAAACAACCTTCTATGAAGGCGGTCCACACATCGGCGATTTGATTTTTAATCTTCTGCTCGGGATTTTTGTTGTTTTTATTCCCCTCTCGATCGGTGCCGTCACCAGAGCACTCTGGCTACGCTACAAAATTACTGATCGGCGGGTCTCAGTCGTAGGTGGCTGGATGGGACGCGATCGAACTGATATTATTTATGCAGACATCGCCGATGCCATTAAAATTCCTCGGGGTCTTGGCCTCTGGGGTGACATGGTATTGGTGCTGCAAGACGGCAGCCGCTTAGAAATGCGTGCCGTACCTAAATACATTGAGATGTATGAATACATCAACGAAAGAGTTCAGGCCAAAACTGGTGAACCTTTCAAATCTGTTGCTGCCAAAGCTGCTCAGGCCGCTTAGATCAGTGATACGACTGTTCACATCATGACTGTGGCCACGACCAGTCCGATCGTCGTGGTATCCCCCTTTTCCTTTACAGCGGACTGACTAATGGACTTTGGTATCGGGTTTATTTCCAACAACGTCATGTTGCCAATCCTAGATTTTTTCTATGGAATTGTGCCCAACTATGGTTTGGCGATCGTCGCTCTTACCGTCGTAATTCGTTTTGCGCTCTACCCGCTCACTGCCGGGTCTACCCGCAGTATGCGCCGCACTCGCATCTCCCAACCCCTCATGCAAAAACGGGTGAAGGAAACACAAGAGAAGTACAAAAACGACCCGCCCAAACAGCAAGAAGAAATGAGTGCCATCTATAAAGAGTTTGGCAACCCATTGAGCGGCTGTTTACCGCTGGTGTTTCAAATGCCGGTATTGTTTGCGTTATTCGCAACTCTAAGGGGGTCGCCATTCTCTAACATCGACTACAGCATTAATGTGAACGTTGTACCCAAAGACCAAATTGCTCAAATTCAGCCTCAGCCATTTAACAGCGAACCCCACAGCATTTACTTCAGCGATAACTTCCATGCTCCAGTCGTTGCCGATATTGCTACTGGTAACGTGTTAGGCGAAGGTCAGTCAGCTAAAGTCACTTTTCAGACCGTCGATGGCAAAGCTTTATCAGAAGTATTGACTCAGTATCCTGGTACCAAGATTGCACCAACATGGACTGTAGCCAAAGGTGAAGACAAAGTTAAAATTTCTGCCGATGGTTCGATCGAAGCCCTCGCTGCTGGTGAAGCCACTATCAAAGGCACAGTGCAAGGAATTGCCGCCGATACCGGATTCCTGTTTATCGATGCCCTTGGTCACGTTGGAGCCAGAGATCCAGACGGCACTATCCATTGGGATGTGTTGGGCATGATTATTTTCTTTGGTCTGAGCTTGTATGTGAGCCAAACTCTCACTGGGCCTAAGCCTGATCCTGCCGGTTCTGACAACCCCGAAAAAGATGCTAGCCAGCAGGCTGTGAACAAGTTCACCCCGATTATTTTCTCGGGCATGTTCTTGTTCTTCCCCTTGCCAGCGGGAGTTTTGATGTACATGGTGATCGGCAACGTTTTTCAGACTGTCCAGACCTACATTATTTCTAAAGAGCCGCTGCCAGCCGATCTGCAAAAGATTGTAGACTCTCAAGAAAAAGAGAAAAAAGCCAAAGAAGGCCGCGAAAGCCTGCCTTTTGAAAAAGGTAAAAATTCTAAGAAAAAGGCTACCGATTCATGAGTATTGCCGCTAAGCAATGGTTGGAAGAGGTCTTAGACCTAGCTGGCTTCGCTGTCGGTGTAGATAACCAGTCGATCGACGGTCAGGAATGGCTGACGATCAACTCCCAATCTCTTACTCCGGGGCAAGTCACCACTCTAATTGGCACTGACGGTGCTGCCCTAGATGCCCTGCAGTATTTAGCCAACGAGGCTTTTGCTGGAGAAGCTAAACCCGCCATTGTGGTGGAGCTAGACGGCTATCGGCAAAAAAGATCTTCGGAACTGAAAATCATCGCTGATCGAGCCGCTGAGCACGTGCGTAGTACTGGCACCGAATACGAAATGCCTCCCTTATCGGGCGCAGCTCGGCGAGAGCTGCATAGCTTTTTTGAAGCCTCTGAGGACTACCCAGATTTGACAACAACCAGTCGGGGAGTGGATGCCGATCGCCGGTTGGTAGTAGAGCTGAAATCGCTCTAACGTAAAATCGTCTAAGCAAACCATGGAAAAAGTCTTTATTCCCCATCTGTTTCGTCACGAATGCCATACCCTAAAAATTCCAGTGGATGGCATGGTTCTGGACTTAGAAACTCTGACCCCGGTGCGTGGTCAAATTACCGTGCAGCACCAGGGCACTTTTTTGAATGTGTCGGCAGAAGCCGAATCGATTATTACCCTAGCCTGTCATCGCTGCTTACAGCAGTACAATCATCGGCTGCAACTAGATGCCAAAGAAGTGATTTGGTTAGATGAAGCGGCTGATGATACCTATGATGGGCCGATCGAACTGCGAGTAGATTTTAATGATCTGGTGGAGTCCCTGAATCCGGAAGGTCATTTTGATGCTGAAACTTGGCTATATGAGCAGCTCTGCTTATCTTTACCTCATCGGCAGCTTTGCAACACAGATTGTCCCGGCCTGTTGCCCCCAGATAGTCAACCGGTAGCCATAGAAGAGACTAAGGTAATCGACGGTCGTTGGGGCAGTCTAAAATCTCTGTTAGAGAAGTCTGAATAAGTAAGCAAAAAGCGCAGCTTAGCTGCGCTTTTTGCTTGTCTACGGAGAGAGAGGGATTCGAACCCTCGTTAAAGTTTCCCCCAAACAGCATTTCCAGTGCTGCGCCTTCAACCGCTCGGCCATCTCTCCAGAGCTTATCTAGGATAGCTTGCGGTAATGACCAGTGTCAACAGCAGATCTAAATATTTCCTGGCTGCAAAAGTAAATCTACGGTGTCCACCAACTTAGCAGTAGAAAAACCTTTGCTCAAATAGCCATTGGCACCCAAGCGGATAGCTTCCTTGCTCCATTCTGGAGAGAGGCGTGAAGAAATCACCAAAATTGGCATGTGTAGGCCCAGCCGCCGACAGCGATCGATCAAAGTATAGCCGTCCATCCCGGGCATCTCAATGTCGGTGATGATCAGAGCTGGTGGTTCGTTGGTCTGCAACCAGTTCAAAGCGTCCATCCCATTGCCAAAGCTCTGGGTCGCAAAGCCATGACCACCTAGGCTACTTTCTAAGCGACGGCGAATCAAGGCCGCATCATCCACAATTACAATGCGGGTTTTGCCCGATCGAGGAGCTTGGGGAGCTAAAGTGGAAGCCTCTTGCCAATTATTTAAAATTGCTGCCGGATCCAAAACGGCGATTGGTTGACCATCGATCGTGGAGCTAATGCCCAAAATTCCGGCTGGTGGGACTAATGGTTTGGGGAAAGGTGAGACTAACAATTCGGTCTGACTTACCAAATCATCAACAATCAACCATCTGGTGCCTTGCGGTAACTTAATACTCACGGCTACAGCGGTTTCGGACAACTGTTCATCGGCCTGTTGCCAATAGGCATTCAAATTAACCGCCAAAACGCGCTGATCTCCAACTAATACATCCCAGCCATTTTCTACTTTGACTGCATCATCAAAAATTGAAACTGTTTCAGTAATAGTATCGATCGGTAAAGCTACTACTTGATCTGCTACCTGCAATAGCGCACAGGGCAACAACAATTGAGTAACAGGTAACTGGAGAGCAAAAGTCGTGCCTTGTCCCAAAACCGTACTTAAACTTAGGGTAGCACCAATCTCTGCTACTTGATTCGTCACTACATCCATACCAACCCCTCGCCCAGAAACTTCGTTAATTGTTTCACGAGAGGTCAGTCCGGGCTGACAAAGCACTTCTAGCAACTTTTGGTTATTGCTGGTATCAGTGAGCTTAAAGTTACCAGCCGTAGCTTTTTGAGATAACTTTTGGGCATTAATTCCAGCACCATCATCACTGATTTCTAAGATGTAGATATGACCTTGGCGCTGCAAAGTAATTTTAATGGTGCCGATCGCCAGTTTACCCGATGCAATTCGGTCTTCGATCGACTCAATGCCGTGATCATAAGCATTGCGAATTAGGTGTAACATCACTGGCTCAAGTTGATGAATTAAGCCCACATCTAATTCAATATCTTCATTGGTGACTTCTATTTCAGCGAGCTTATCGTAGCGTTCTACCAAATTTCGCAAAATGCCGCGTGCTTTGGTAGTCAAAGTCCGAAATGGCAACAACCGACAAGATTCAATGCCATCGCGGAGCTTAGAAACATTTCGTTCTAGAGCAGTAAATTGGGTAAAACTATTGTTACCCAACGTTTCGATTTCTTGGGCTAGTTCCGCAGTGCGCAAAATGTTTTCCAATAAACCATTAATGGTGTTATATCCCTGGCGATAGCGCTCGGGGGCAGTACTGGCAGTAGCTTGGCGTAAAACAGCATAGTCATCTTGCATTTGGCGCAGGCGAGCGATCGACTGGACATTTTCATCTACCAGCAAGTTCAACTGGGCTATTTGAGCCTGAAATTTGTGGCTGACCTCAATCATCCCTTTGGCCGAGAGCAACGCTTCAGCCGCTTGCTGACTGGATAGATCTAACCTAGTCAGCAAAATCGGAATTTGGATCGCTTGGCGATTATCTTTGCGATTGCCGAAGGCAGATCTATCACCGAAGGCAGAGCTATCAACCGGTGGCGGAGCTGGAGCGATATTTTCTAACTCACCACCATTGGCTGCACAATCTTTGAGCATCGCCAAATAATTTGGCAAAGTAGATTTCCAGACATAGCTATCTACATGCTCTACCACCTGTTGACAAAGTTCTAATACCTTCGTCCAACCTCGACCCAGCTCTAGATCACTACCAATTTGCTGAAGTTGATTGATGGTTACTGCTGCTGTTTGGCGGAGTTTGTCTGGAACCGCAATATCGGTAGCCAGGGCATCGAGCTGCATCTCTAGGGGCAGCACCACAAAATCAAAACCCTGCTCGACAAATTCTTGTTGTAGCTGCTGGTTACTACTCCAGTTTGGTAAATAGACGCTTTTAACCTGAGAGTGAATAGTTTCTAAGCGCTCTTTAGTATGAATAATTGATTGGAGCGAATCGACTTGGATGTTAATACTAGCCGAAAGCAAGTCTCCGGCATTAACTAAGATGCCAATCAAACCTTGATCAGATAAATCTGGGGCAACTTTTAAATAGCGCAGGTCATCCAATAAGTTTTCTAAGATGGTGGCTGCCTGCAAAGTACATTCAGCACCTACCGTCACCGCGCCACCTTTAATAGTATGAACTGCTCGATAAATAGACTGCACATCGGCTGTCCAAGAACTAGAGTTTAGCTGGTTTACTAACCGAAAATAATCTGATAAATGCTGAGCGGTATCAACTGCAAACATTTCACGTAGCTCTTGCTGAAGCTGCGCTTCAGCTTCATCTATTTCCGCATCCATGACCCGAGCTAAGTTTTTTAGTGAATTCATGATGTTAGTTTAGGACTGCTTTTTGAGCCAGCAGATTGTGCGGTTGAACCTTACATGGTTGAAAAGTGGCGATTGCAGCCGTTGCCGTAGTGAAGATTTGCTGAGAATCACCAGCTTGGGTAATCAACTGTTGTATTAGTCGATCGCTTTCTGACACATCTTCATGGAGTCCAGAAGTTACCGTTTGAATTTGGGTGGTGTGCTGAAGCAGCATTCGCAAACTGAGGTTAGTGGTCGCCGATAAACTACTTACTTGATTAGCCACCGCTTCAAACTCCCGAGCAATGCTATTAAATTGAGATGGCTCTTGCTCTTGAATTGCCCGGTTAGAAAGCAGCACAGCATTGAAAGCCAATACCTTCGTCAATGCCGCCATCCGTTTTTGCTGGCGCGAAAACTGGGTAGCCATTTCCACAAAGTCATCTAAAGCTATAGTACGATTGCTAATTTGGCCATTACCCTGCTGCAACACTTCTAATCCGGCCAACAAATTGTTTAATTCTTGGCGACCATGGTCAATTGCCGAACTCACAGCTTGTAGTGCTGCCACACTAGTCGTATCATTACTTGGGTCTGATAGCACATTGCTTTTAATACCCAGATCTAACGAACAAGATAAAAAGCTAGTAGAAGCCTCAGGCTGCGCATCTGGCCAAGGGGTTAAGGTATCATTTTCATTCTCAATAGGCAGCAAACTATTGGGTAATTTAAAAACCTGAATGTTACCAAGTAGCTGGTAAGAAAGCTGATTCAAATGAATTCCGGCTTTTTGGGCATCTTTGGCCTGGGTGGAAATTTGCTGAGAAAGTATGACAATGCCATCCATTGCTGCCGCTGTGAGATCGGTTGCATCCAAAATTCTTTGGCCAGTGCGATTAACTGTTTCCCCGGCTTCTACGGCTTTTTTGGTAACTACTTGCACTACTTCAAAAGCTTTGGTCGCCTCTTTGACTTCTCTGGTGAATTCCTTAACTAAATCTCCCATGCTTTGAACCTCCCGATCGACCATAGATACTACTAAATCTATCTGGGAACTGCGCTGCTCTAAATTTGTCAGGCTCACGCTGGTATGTTGTGCTAATTTACCAATCCGATCGGCGATCGATTCAAACTCGCGGGCGACTACTGCAAACTGTTCAGGGTCTTTTTGCTCAGCGGCACGAGCAGCCACCAAGGAGGCATTCAACGCTAAAATTTGGGTCTGGGTAGCAATCTCACTTTGATCATGAACAAATCGATCGGTTTGGCCAACGAATTCACCCAGAGTTTTAATTTGTTGAACTATTCGATCGCTGCCCTGCTGTAATACTTCGCTGTCTCTTTCTAAATAGTGAATTGATGCTTGACTTTCGGCTACCGTAGCCTGTAAATTTCGCAGAGATTCATTGGTCTCGGCCAACTGCTGGGCTGCTGCCCAAGCAGCACTGCGCACATCTTTGGTCAAAGACTGTACCGATCGAGCTGCATAGGTCTGTTCAATAGTATCTCTAGCTACCATTTCCGCAATTCTTTGACGATTTTTACTACCAGCAGCCACTTGCTGAGCGGTGTTGGCTGCTTGATAAATAACTCGACTCAGTTCTTCGGTTAGACGATTTAAGGTATCACCTACTAGTCCCACTACACCTTCAGACATGGGCACCCGGGTAGTTAAGTCTCCCGATTCCATAGCCGACACCGCATTGAGCAAAATGCTAACATCTTGCTGTAAGATTTTGCTTTCTTTACTAACGGTCTTTTGTTCTTTATAACGCCGCTTGACTTCAGATTGTAGCTCTAACTGCATAGCTTTTTCGGTAGCAACGTGATCTCGAATAGTAACCAAAAGCGTTAACCAGCTTACTAGTAAAAATGTAATACTCAAGATCAAGAAAAAGAGTGATTGGGGCGGATGATCCTTGACAAATTCTATGGTGTAAAAACCAACAAAAATCAAGTTGCAAAGCATTGTAATCATCCCTGTTGCTAAAAGATGTGCTTGTACAAATCTTTGCAGAGATTGGAATGATCGTTGTATTTGTCGAAAAAAAGGAATTCTCATTGGTGCTTCTTATTCAGCGGTTGCCAAAGATGATTAGGTAATAATTGAGCGTTTGCCAGCACAAATAAATTTTGTGGCTTAGATGGCAGGTCTTTTTTCACCATACTGCCCAAGACTCGATCGATCACTACTCCAATATTTTGCCAACCTCTCATAGTTGCTCCTAAGCGCACCACTGTAAGATGATCTATTCTGCTGGGTTGGTTCTCAGGTAAAAATTGCCATCCTGCAACCAAGGTTAAAAAGTCATTATGATGGTTAGCAACACCCAAAATTGCTGGTGAGTAATGGGGTATTTTTAAAACTTTATTTTGTTCTACTTGCAACACCTCACTCACCCAATTAGCTGGAAAAACTAAGGTGTATTTACCGACTTCCGTTAGCAAATATCGATCGACTAAAGCAGTAGGTTCACTGGTAGTTAAAAGCATTGAGCTAACCGTTTCTGGAAAATATTTTCTAGCCCTTCACGGGTTGCTGGCTTAGGAAGATAATCATTAGCCCCTGCTCGCTCCAGACCGTAATTAATTTCTAGTGGCGTTTTCTTCACTGAGTAAATCACCACATACTGATTACCAATAATGGGGTCAAGACGAATATTTCTCAGCAGGCGATAGCCATCAAGATCTGGCATTACTACATCTAAAAAGACCATTTTATAGGGCTTGCTAGCAATTAGTTCCATCACCTTATTGGGTTCGGCACATTGATCTACTTCATGACCAAGAGATTTCAGTAGTGAAACTAAGTGGTATCGATCTACCGCACTATCATCAATTACTAATACATCCATAATAGACCTCTGAATTTAATCCCGATTAGAAACTTTAGATGTTAATGTAGTTGGTTGAAGTAGCTTACTAATCAACTCTTGTAAAACCACTTGGAAGCCAGTATTTTCGGCAGTAGAAGCTGGTTTGGCTAAGAATTCACAACCTCCCCATTGAGCGCGCCATTTATTGGAAAGCTTACTATCACCAGTTAAAATCACCACTGGTAAGTTAGCCCACTCTGGGTTAGCTCGGATTTTCTCCATTAATTCAAACCCAGAAATTATTGGCATATTCACATCTAGAAATACTACCGAAGGTTTAGCTTGAGCAATAGTGTTAATGGCTTTTTCTGCATCTGAACAAGGTAAAAAGGAATAGCCAATATTGTTTGTCCAATGATTGAATTGCTTTAAGAATAAAGGAGAATCATCTATTACCAGTATAGAGGGAGTTTCGGTAGAGGATGATTGAAATTCGACAATTCCAGCTCGATATAACTTTAAAAAAGTTTGAGCTACTTCTAAATTGTCTTTGCCAGTTGCCTTGGCAATTTCACTAAGACTAGCTCCATTAAAAGTTGCTATTTCAGTGCGCTCTTGATCATTTAATTTAGCTAGCCCTTCTGGTTTAATAGTAGGAATTAGCTTCATTGAATAAATAGTCTGATTAACTTTCCCCCAAGCTTGCCGACGCTGTTGCGTGGCAGCTAACAAGTTAGCAACATCAAAACCAGGAATCAGAATACGACCTAATTCTGGAGCGGAAATAAATTTTGCCGAGCCATCACTAAAAGACAAATAAGCATCAAAGTCCATCAAGATCTTTGCTAGAATAGCATGTTCTAATACTTCGGGTGTGAGCAAATTAATAGCATATAGTTTTTCAATCAGGCCATTAATATCAATCTGTTTGGCTTCTACCGCTCCTTGTAATACTCTCCAATGTGCCTTAGAGTTGGCAATATCAGTTGGTGGTACAAAGCGGATCAAAATTTTCATCAGACCGGCTGCGGAAATTTTATTGCCGCCGCTGTAAAGAATTTTTCCTTGATCTACTGCCAAATACCAGGGCAAGTTTTTGGTGTGAGAGAGGCGGTCAAATTGGTGCTCCCAATAGCCAGTTCCAGACTCTGGCAAGCGCTCAATTAGCGTTGTCAGCAACTGTCCCGCAGCAAAGGTGAAAGGTCTGGGTTGTTTACTAGAGTCGGTCATAGGTGTACAGCGATTATTGGTAATCCCACTATTCAGAGTACCCATTTATCCTGTTCGATTCACCGTTTGTCTTAAGAGTTTTTGCCACAAATAGCTTGGAGCTGTGCTTGGGCTTTTTGTAATGACTCCGCCCATTCTCTGATTGGATCACTATCCGCTACAATGCCAGCACCTACTTGACCCCATAGTTGACCGTTTTGACAAAGCAGGGTTCTGATCAAAATATTTAGGTCTAAATGACCGCGCTGGTCTATATAACCACAGGAACCGTAGAATAGACTGCGAGGATAGGGTTCTATCTCTGCAATAATTTCCATACAGCGCAGCTTGGGGCAACCCGTAATCGTCCCGCCAGGAAAAGTAGCCACAATCAGATCGATCGGGCTATGGCTCGCAGCTAATTGTCCTCGCACATTACTGACCAGGTGCATGACGTGGCTATAGCGCTCTACCTGTAGCAACTCATCGACTTCTACGCTGCCCCAGGTGCAAACTTTGCCCAAGTCATTGCGTTCTAGATCTACCAGCATAACGTGTTCGGCAATTTCTTTGGCGTTGCTGAGCAGCTCTTGTTCTAACTGTAAGTCGGTGGCCAGATCGGCTCCTCTGGGTCTGGTGCCTGCGATCGGTCGAGTACTAGCAATATCTTGACGTAAATCAACTAGTCGCTCCGGCGAACAGCTTGCGACTTCTCCCCAAGGAGTCTGCCAGTAGCTGGCAAAAGGCGAGGGATTAATGGCTTGCAATCGACGATAGATATCCCAGCCAGAGGAGGCGACTTGAGCCGTAAAACGGACTGATAAATTGGCCTGATAAATATCACCAGCTTGAATGTAGTCTTGGACTTTCCGAACTGCGGTTTGATATTGCTGGGCGGTGGTCAAGTAAGTAATTTGGGGTGGATCTAAATACTTGGGGCTAGAAATTTTTTCTGGGATCTGGAGTTTGGCGATCAACACCTCTAACTGCCTGGGATCTGTGACAGCTAGGTGCAACAGATTAGTTTGGTGGTCGAGCACCGCAAAATTAGCTGGTTCATACCAATAGGCCACCGGAAAAGGCAAAGGATCTGGGGAGCAAACTTGGAGCTTTTCTAATTCCCAAGCAGCTTCATAGCCCAACCAACCCAACCAGCCACCAGTAAAAGGCAAGTCTGTGGGGGCATTACTGAGATGAACAGGTTGCACAATCAAATTAGAGAGCCAGCTAAAAATTTCGCCACTGGCTGGAGTCCAATAACGGGCTTGACCATTGACAATGCGCGGTGCCCCAGCACAAATTGAGTAACGAGCTAAAGCAGTGACTGGGGTGGGGCTTTCGAGTAGGGTGGCGATAGCGTTGCTTGTGCCGTCTGCACTCGGTTCACCCAAAAACAGCGCAGCAAAAATTTCTGAACCTGTGCGGTCTTTGAGGGGCATGGAATGCCAGTGCCAGGGAAGTGCTGTGAGCATTAACCAACAATATCGTAAATGGCCTAGTTACCGATCGCTTGATGCCGAGTTTTCCCATTGCTGAATGGCTTTTTGGGCACTGTTGTAGGCAGCGGCACCAGGTGGAATTACCCGGGCGATGTTCAGCGCCCTTCCTAGATCTTGATTAGCAATAGCTTGGGCTTGTTGGAGCATAGAGCTGCTCCATTTATCGATCGAAGTTCTGGCTGATTTGTAAGAGCCGGAACCTTGAGGAATTTTGTCCGCAGCATCGATCGCTCCTAGCAGAGCTTCAGGGGTACCTTGGCTTGCTAGCTGTTGAGCTGCTGCTAACTGTTGTCCAGCTTGGCTGTCGCCGCTCCAAGCGCCGATTCTTTCTTGGGCTTGGCCATAGAGTGCCCGACCAGCTCCTATTTTGCGGGCTAGGGCGATCGCGGCGGTGGTGTTGCCGCTGCGGGCTTGTTGTTCAGCGCTTTCTAAAATCGGCGCATCTTCCATGCGCTGCAGTTGGCCAGTCCACTGCTGAATTTTTTGCTGCCCTTGGTTGAATAGTGCTCGACCAGGCCGAATTTGTTGCATTTGGGCAATACCCTGGAGCAGGGCTGCTGGAGTGCCGCTGCTAGCAGCCTGTTCGGCAGCCTGGTAATAGGGTTGATCTTGATTTACTTGAATCTGATTCCGCCACTCGTTGATGGTATTTGCAGCTTGTTTGGCTAGGGGGTTATTGGCCGGAATTTGGCTAGCTTCTTTTATAGCTAGCCCCAGGTCATCTGGTTTGCCAGAAGCTGCCATATTTCTGGCGCGCTGCAAATAGGCTAGATCAGAGATCTCTAACTGCCAGCCCGTCAAAAGTTCTTGGGCACGAGCATAAACCGAGCTTTCGGTTTTGATTGCTTGTGCCATGCCAATTGCTTTCTCCAGATCGCCGATGGTGTTGTTTCTAGCAAAAGATTGAGCTTGGGCGATCGCACTTACATCGTTTAACTCGGCTTGAATTTCTGGTGAAGAAGGTATTTGGCGAGTA
Source organism: Synechococcales cyanobacterium GL140_1_metabinner_5_sub (assembly GCA_025359065.1). Taxonomy (GTDB): domain Bacteria; phylum Cyanobacteriota; class Cyanobacteriia; order Cyanobacteriales; family Chamaesiphonaceae; genus JAAFHZ01. Next base: position 16,256 of record JANYHM010000010.1, read on the forward strand.
ATTTCTAATACTGTTTGCCAGTTATTTTGGTTGAGCTGGGTTTTGGCAATGCTCAGCATCTGTTTGCCAGATTCAGCAATTAAATCTTGAGATTCTTTATAGGCGTAGCTTTTTTTGTCGATTTTGCGGGCAATGGTAATGGCTTTAAGTAAGTCTTCGAGTTTGTTGCTCTTAATTAGTTTATGGGCGACATCAAGTTTGGCGCTGTCTTCTTTAGCTACTTGTACTCGATCAGATAGTTCCTGAAACCTGGTAACGCCCCAGTATTCGTTGCCCAGCTTGGTGAGTTTGGCGGCATATTGATAAGCCTCTGCCCAACGAGAATCACGCAGCAACCGCTCGGTTTTGGCATACAGTTCTTCGGCTTCTTTCCAATTCTTCTGCCATTTCTCTACTCGCTTTTGGACTGCACCGTAGGCTTTGACGTTTTTAGGGACTAATTTAGTGGCTTCTATAGCTCCTTTGATGTCACCTTTTTGATAGGCTCCTTCGGCTAACCGCAATAGTTCGATCGACCATTGTTGAATGTTGGCATCTACAAAATCTCGTAAGGGGTCATCAGCCGGAATATCTTTAACAAAACTGAAAGCGGCGATTAGATCTTTGAGGGTTTTCTTTCCGGCAGCAGCTTGACCACAAGACACCCGCAGCGAGGACGGAGCCATTGGCAGAAATAGTTCAGGACAGTTGGGGACTGCTTTGGGGTTCAAAAGCATTTGCAGAGCAATGTATCCCATGCCACCACAAAGCCCACAGGTCATAATTGCCCAAAAAACCCAGCTACGTAAAAATGGCAGTTTTAACCACTGGGGCATTTGCGTCATCAAGGTTTTAGTGACCGTAGATGACTGATTGAAGTCAAAGCGCAAGTGTGTCTTAGGCAACGCTACACTTCCTGATGCTGATAAGGATCGTTAAGAACCATTGTGTTTTTGTTATTATCTCACTTTCGATCGTAAGACTGTCAAGCGTAAGATGGCAGATTTTACCAGTTTTCGCGGCGTTTTAGCGCAAAAGTGTCACTGTAAAATGACTGGTAAAAACGCCTAGTAAAACGATGGGTAAAAACTAGAGTCAGCTTAGTATACCCACAGAGATTCAAGATTTTATTAAGCCTACAATAAGCCTTAAGCGCAGGGCATTCCAGAAATTAATGATTGCAATTGTCGATCGTCTAGACGGTAAACGTCAGCACAAAATTCACAGGTAACTTCTGCACCGCACTCTTGGTTTAGCATATCTTCTAGTTCTTGCTTGCCGAGCATTTTTAGCGCTTCTGCCATGCGATCGATCGTGCAACCACATTGATAGCGCAGCATTTGGATTTCGGGGAAAATTTCCAATCCCAAATCACCCAAGATTCCTTCCATCATTTGGGGCAGAGTCATGCCCGCTTGCAGCATGGGGGTAAAGCCCTGCACGGCACTGAGCCGAGACTGTAACAAGTCTACCAAGTCTTCGTCGCGCGCCGCTTTGGGTAATACCTGAATCAGTAATCCACCGGCTGCGGTCACGCCGCTGGCATCGACAAAGACACCCACAATCAAAGCTGAGGGAGTTTGCTCAGAGGTGACTAGGTAATGGGCTAAGTCTTCACCGATTTCGCCAGAAACTAGCTCTACAGTGCTGTTATAAGGTTGGCCGCTGCCACTGTCTCGGACTACATAAAGATAACCTCGCCGCCCGACGGCTCCGCCCACATCTAGCTTGCCTTTTTCGTTGGGGGGTAGTTCGATCGACGGGTTGCCCACATAGCCTCGCACGGTGCCATCGGTACCGGCATCTACCAAAATTCCTTGCAGTGGGCCTTGGCCTTTGATCCGAATATTCACTCGGGATTCAGCTTTTTTCATACTAGAAGCAAACAATAAGCCAGCGACCATGGTGCGCCCCAAGGCTGCCGTGGCCACGTGGGATAATTTGTGCCGCCCGCGTGCTTCTTCAGTGAGCTGGGTAGTAATTGCCCCCACCACCCGAATACCGCCGTCTGCTGCTGTTGCCCGAATTAGTTTATCTGCCATAGTGCTGCTGGATTTTCCCATGATTATTGTATCTTTAAAATTTCCAGAAGCGGGGAGAAAGAAATAGACATTTCCCATCGGGTACAATTTAGGCACGGGTAACATTTATCTACCTCGATCGAGGTACATGGAGAAAAGTCAATGCAGTCACGGGCAATGCGAGAAGGTTCGGTAGGCTTAATGCTCATTGCTGGTCTGGGTATCTTCGCGGCTGCGGCTCTCTGGCTCAGAGGCATCGGCCCCAGCAACCAGAAATATATAATAAATGCGCAGTTTACTGAAGCTGCTGGGATTCAGCAGGGCGGAGCCGTGAGGTTTCGGGGCATTCGGGTGGGCAAAATTGCCAACATCAAACCCAGTGAAAATGGGGTAGAAGTGGCCTTAGAAATTACTGACCCTACCCTCAAAATTCCTCGTAATTCGATCGCTGAAGTTAGTCAAACTGGCTTAATTGGTGAACCGGTGATCGAAATTGTGCCTCAAGGCTCGGTGACTTTGGCTGCCAATGCCGCTAATGCGGTAGATAGTAGCTGTGATGGCAATGCCATTGTTTGCAATAACGCCCAAATGTCTGGCCGAGCTGGTGCTAGCTTTAATGAATTGCTGCGCAGGGCGACAGCATTAGTCAGCCGCTACGAATCTCCCGAGATTGTGGATGGTTTAAAGAAGACTTTAGCTAATGCCAGTCAGGCTGCTGCGGATATTTCGGTGCTCAGTAAAAAGTTTGGCGATTTGCCTGATTCGATTAAAAAAGAGCTAAGTACAGTGTCTGCTAGTGCTAATACTGTCACCAAATCTTTGGATACTACGGTGCGCAATGCCGACACTGCCATTCAGAAGGTTGGTAGGGCTACCGATACGATTACGATTACGGCCAATAAATTTGGTGCTACTGCCGATAAGTTTGGAGAGACTGCTGATCAGGTAAACAAAACTGCTAATGGTATCAATACTACTGCCGCAGACTACAGCAAGTTAGCCCAGTCGGTAGATGGTTTGATTGCCGAAAATCGCCAGACTTTTAAGACTACTCTGACTAGTTTTAATGCTTTGAGCGTGGATCTACGGAAGACGGTAAATAGTCTAGACCCCACAATTAGCAAGCTAAATACCACGATTGCGAAAGTGGACTCTGATGCTTTGGCTAGAGATTTAAAAAGCGTGCTGGCAAATGCCAATAAAACCACCGAAAATCTGCGGGATGTTTCGGCTAGATTAAACAACCCTAAAACTCTAGATACTTTGCAAGAAACTCTGAATTCTGCGAGGCTGACTTTTCAGAATGTCCAAAAAATCACCGCAGATTTAGATGAAGTCACCGGAGATCCAGGCTTCCGTAACAATATTAAAAAGTTAGTAAATGGCTTGGGACAATTGGTATCTTCGGGAGAAACCATGGAACAGCAAATCAAGCTGGCTCAAGATCTAGAGCCAATTAATCAGTCGTTGGCTGCCAACAGTGCTGAGTTGGCTAGGGTCTATGGCGCTACTCTGACTTTTCCACCAGTTAAGGCTACTACCGGTAAATTAACTGAAAAACCTGTGGAGAATAAGCCCTAACTTTTACGCTACTAAACGCTTTACGTTACATGGCTCGGCCAGAGTCGCCAGCGCCTCAAATTGACTTATTAACTCAGCATCCATCAATCATGAAACTCAACCCAGCTTTGAATTTTTCTGCAAATAGCCAAAATAATCGATCTCACAGTGATTCTGTTGAATATTTGAGCTGTTTTATCCCAGAATTAATTTCACTCTTATTACTGATGGCTGGGCACAAACATTTTTCTAGCCCAGCTATCAGCGATTTGGAGAAAAGCTGTTTGTTTTTCACTGCTGTTCTATTGACCAGATTTATTTGGAATGTCGCAATATTAATTCATGGCTGTGGCCATAGCATCACTAAAGCTCTAATCGACCAAGAATTATCTGATATAAGCATTAGTAATATTATAGAAAATAGAAATTCAGACGAATTATTCAAGTCTTTTTTGCCATTTAATCCAACATTTATACCCTTTCTCACACAGCGATCGGCTCTCTCCATCACAGCCGGAAACAAGGCTCCCTGGAAAATTCGCATCAAAGCATCCGGTGGATTACTATTCAATTTCATTACTTTTTTACTAGGAATAATCTATCTACAGCAGCCAAGCATTTCTTTGACTGGTGAATACTCGGCGATTGCCGTGATCACCGCTAACTTACTCTTAATTCTCAGCTCTCGATCGGACATGGTAGCCATAGTTACCGGAACAGCCGATCGATTCTACTGTGGCAACTTTGGCTTTATTGGCTGGCAGCAACAAATCGACAAAAGCGAACTGCTGCCCAAAACCCTGCTAGATATCTCCCAAACCATGGGTCGAGAAACCGAAATTCGCGGTGAACAAGCAGGCGGCGGACTGACCCTAGGCCGCGACAAAGCAGGCAACGTTGTTTTCGTCGGCCACAAAATTGTCAACCCCAAACGGGGCAACCTCACCACCACCCTAGAAGCAGCCTTTGCCAAAACCCGCCAACAAGCCGCCCGATCGGGCATCAAACCTATGGAATCTACCATTGGGGCATGGCACTATCGCTTTGGCACCAGTGGCCCCCCAGCCGTAATTGAAACCCACTGGCACGAATGGACTCCTGGTAAAATCGAAACTGTCTGGCAAATCGAAAACGGTCAGTGGATTGCCCGACCCAAAAACATCAACAACCGCATTACCCACAACGGCGACTTTAGTAGCTGGACATTATTTGGCGAACCAGTAGAAAATGGCACGATCGGACTATGGCTAGAACGAGTACTGAACATCCCCAACAATACTGTCGGTGACTCGCCGAAGCTGGCCGGAATGATGGATTTACTCATTACCCAAGGCATGTGGGCAGCCTCTGTGCGGCTGGCCTACCAATTGACCGTTGCCAGCAATGTAGAAGATGCTTTTGGTGGCCAAGAGCCCAGTAAAACGGCTCCGAATACGGCTCCTTCCGTTGCAGATTTAAACCACTGGGCAAGTATTTTTGAAGCGGTTTTTTCGGCTCAAATCGGCGGCTTAACTATTCCAGAAAGTATTTCGACGACACAGAATCTCAATAAATTACAGCAGGATACTATCCAGCAGCTCAAATCGGAGCTGCTGCTCGCCAAGCTGACTCAAAAACAGCTCCAGGCTTTTGTAGAAGAAACCATCCAGGCGTTTCTAAAAAACAACTTGTATCAGGCCACCAAACTCTTCCTGGCGAATGCCCAGGGCAGCTTTGGGCTAGCCACTGTTTCTACTCTAGAAACCGATCATTTGATTGTGAGCGCTTTAGGGCAGCCAATTACCTTGGGGTTCGATCGGCAAAATCAATACGCTGTCTATGCCTCGGAGCCCACTGCTGTAGATGTTGTCCTCGCCGACCAGCCCGGAAACTACCGCCTAGATCTGAACCAAAACACTGGTGAGATAGCTGTTCTCAGCGCCACCAGTCTAGTCATTTATTCTATGACCGAAGATCGGGAACTAGATGAAACTGAGATGCTGCGACGACGGGTGCCTTTCCAGGGACATCCCTATGTGCAAACTTCCACCGGTCAAGCAACCGACCCAGTAGAAAGAGATCTGCGAGATATTCCTCGGATCATGAACAAAATTCAGACTAATTGGGAAGATCCAGAATCACTAAATCGCCAAAGCGCCGAATACTTACTCCAGTTATTTGTTACCAAAGCCAAGTACCTCAACGAAAAACAAGAAAAATTAAAATCCCTCGGCTTGGATCCTTTACTCGCTGAATCTAGACACGTAGATTTTTTGGTAACTGGAGTGGAAAACAGTCTGTGGTTAGGGGAAAGATTTGCCGAAGATCTCAAAACAATTTACCCGGCCTTGTCGATCCAAACCATGTCATCTAACGAACTGCTGCATAAAGTGCAGTACGACTTTGATAGCCTGAACCTAGCCTCAAAATCGATTATTTTTGGGATCAGTCAATCGGGTCAAACCTTCCCCACCCGCCAAGTTCTTCATGCTTGCGATCTATTAGTTCGTCAAAAAATTATTCAAGAATTCTTTATTCTGACCGGTGAACCTACCAGCTTTATTGGTTCACCTCTGGGTCAACCAATCTTTTTGAAAGATGCCTTTAGCCGCCGGATTTTTACTAACGAAAGTGGCCGCAGAACGGTGGAACCAGCTACTGCCTCTGTCGCAGCCATACACCAAACCTTGACCGAGCTAATATTTTATTTGACTCGGCGAATGCAGAAGTATTTCACCGAAGGCCAACCACTGGGGATGACTCTATCACCAGCAGGTTTAATGCTGCTGGAACAAGAAAACGAATTTCTGCAGCAGAACATCACCGAAATGGTGGGAGCCAGCGCCACTGGACAATCCCAGACAAGCCATTTATATCAGCAGCTCATTCAAGGTGGCAAAACCTGGGCTGTGCATATCACTGAGGCACCCTTGGCCTGGGCAATTCATTCTCTATATGTATTGGTGACAGTGGGCTGGGCGATTCCCTTTGGCTATACGATACCTCTAGTCCAGACTATTTTTAGGGGCATCCAACTGATCTTGCCTCTGCCACCAGAGAGTTTGGCTTACAAAATTGTGTCTCCGATCGTCACCGTAGCCGATATCATTATTTACATTTTTGGTGCCTGGTTCTGGACAATGGGTTTGCGCATTATCCAAAAACGCCAGCTATTTGCCCGTACCGGCAAACGCACCCTGGTAATTGGCGATACCCATTGGATTCATCAAATTCTCAAGAACTATGTAAGCAAATTGTTCTCGCTTAGCTATGGCATTGCTTCTTTAGAAATCCATGGAGATAATCCTCAAGATCATTTACTCCACAATTTTGGGCATCGAGTAGTCCGGGGCACTTTGCTGTTTTTGGGCGTACCCGATGGCCGTCGCAATCCCAAGTATCAAAGCCAAGAAAACTCAGTATTGATGACTGGCAAACAGTCCAGCGGGATTCATAACCTTAAAACCGGGCCAGAGATTGTAGCAGTGGGTGCCAATCCCAGCATTGGCAAACAGGGTTTTGCCGGTTCGATCGTCCTCCCCAGCACCCTGAGCACATTGACCAAACATCAGCCTCAAATCCCCGATAAAGTAGTGGAAACTTTACGGGAATCGCGCTTTGGCTCTTTTAGAAGATTAATAGCTAGCTACGTATTTTTCTGGGCATTAGCCAAACAGGTAGCTTCTTTTCCAGTAATTAAATACAGCTTCTGGAAATCTCAAAGTCGCTCTAAGATAATGACTACTGCTGCACCAGTGGCAGCGATCGATCTAGATCACCCCGAAGGTGAGGAAACCTCTATTTTGATGCGGGCTGGCATGATCAATCGAGAACAGAGCTAATCTAACCTCTAGGGGTCGGATAAAATTTGCTCAGATCGATCGATCGCTTTCCGTACCTGATTAAAGCCAGTACCACCATAGCTATTTCTAGCTGCCACCACTTGCCGAGGCTTAATGGCATCATAAATATCATCCTCAAAAGCCGGATGAATTGCCTGCCATTCTGCCAAAGTTAAATCTTTCAACAGCTTATTTGTTAGCAGACAGGTTTTTACCACCTGCCCCACCATGCCATAAGCCTCCCGGAAAGGCACCTGCTTAGTCACCAAATAATCGGCCACATCAGTAGCATTTGAGAAATCCTCATTCACGGCTGCCTCCAATCTTTGGGGCTGGAACTCTAGACCCTCTTGGAACAACACAATCATCGCCGTCAAACAGACCTGCACAGTTTTCACCGTATCAAACAATCCTTCTTTGTCCTCTTGAAGATCCTTGTTGTAAGCCAAGGGCAAACCCTTCATAACTGTCAGCATCGCCTGTAAATGACCAAATACCCGCCCGGTTTTGCCTCGTACCAGCTCCGCCACGTCCGGGTTTTTCTTTTGAGGCATGATGCTAGAGCCAGTGGCACAGCGATCGGTTAACTTAATAAACCCGGCTTCTTGAGTCGCCCAAAAAATCACTTCTTCGGCAAGGCGGCTGAGATGCACCATGATAATGCTGGCGGCACCCAGGAATTCGATCACAAAATCTCGATCGCTCACCCCGTCCAAACTATTGGCATATGTATCAGCAAAGTTCAATAAGTCCGCAGTAAAAGCTCGATCGATCTTCAAAGTAGTTCCGGCCAAGGCACCGCAGCCCAAAGGCGAGATATTGACTCGTTTGCGCACATCGCCCAATCTTTCCCAATCTCGATCGGCCATCTCAAAGTAGGCCAACAGGTGATGAGCGAGGCTAATAGGCTGGGCGCGTTGAAGGTGGGTATAGCCAGGAATTAAGGTTTCTACATTTTCTTTGGCCAGATCAAGTAATACTTGCTGCCAGTCTCGGAGCTGCTGGCGAATAATATCGATTTGGGCACGAAGATATAGGCGGGTGTCGGTGCCCACTTGGTCGTTACGAGAGCGGGCAGTATGCAGCTTTTTACCCACGTCGCCCACAATGGCAATAAGTCTTTTTTCAACGGCGAAGTGGACATCTTCTAGATCTAGACTGATCGGAAGGTTACCATCCCAGTACTCTTGGCGAATTTGTTGTAGTCCAGCGACTAATTGCAGACCCTCGTCATCGCTAATGATGCCAGTATAAGCCAGCATTTGAGCATGGGCGATCGAGCCATCCAGGTCATATTCGATCAGTTGAATATCGAAGCTGATACTGGCGTTGAATTCAACGATGGCGGGATGAAGTGTTCCGTCGAAGCGTTGGCTCCAGGTCTGTGACATAGCAGTACCCTAAAAAATCTTTGGTCTTTAGCATTTTAGCGGTTTGTGGTCTGCTGCTGATTGACCGATGATTGAGTGTGGCTATTCTGATATTTTTTGGTAGACAGCACAAAGACGGCTAGGGGTCATGATTTTGGCGTGGAACATAAAGTTGGCAGGCACGTTGATGATCACATGATCAGGAGATTTAAAGTATTTCTCAAAGCTGGCGGGCATTCCGTGGGGAGTGTTGGCGCTGTAAGGCACTGGTTGAAAGAGTTCTTCCGTAAACTTCACTGTACTGCACTGGGCCTGAGAAACAATCTGCTGTAGGAATTTTTCGCTGGTCAACGATTGAAAGAGGTCTGCTTGAGCAGCCGTTTCTAGGGTGAAGCTGCCGTCGAAGTTATCAATGATTTTGATTTCCATGTGGATCTGAAAAAAGAACACCGATTTCTATTATGTGCAAGAAGGCGATCGGCTGTATTTGACTGTTACGAATCTTTTTCAGTTTTATGTGACTACGATGGTTCATAGAACACAGTGATGACTAATAAAGCCTCATAAAACGCTGAGGCTGTTTGCTTTGGAGATTTCGTCATCAAACTAACGTAAGGTTAAAAACTACGTGTTACCTCCATTTTTCCTCGCATTGATAACGAAGAGAATTATCTTGGATCTAGATTTTTAGCGCTTGTTTTTGTAAGGCAATGTATTTCATCGAGATTTCATCCAAATAGATTATTACTAAAGTAATGATTATAGAACGCTATGCCTATTGCTAAAGTCAGGTTCTTTTGATGATAAGATAGTGACCTTGGTTAGATGTAAAACAGGAGTAAAATCAATAAAATAGCAATATGGATAACATTCCCTATCTACCACGAACCCGAGTAATTACAATGAAAAAAAACGTCGTTGCACTGACAGTGCTTTTTGCTCTAATTCCAGCTTTTAGCTTCATTAAACCAGCTCAAGCGCAATCGCAAGTGCAAATTAGCCCTAACACGAGTGAAACACCACAAGTAAAACCAGAAATAAACCCAGTCCCAAATACTAATGTGCCACCACCATTAGCCAAACCGGAAGTAGGCAAAAATACGATCGGGCCGTCAATTTCCCTAGGGCGTGGTGCCGCTATTGGGGTCGATTCCAGATTTGGTATTTCCGAGAATCTTTCACTGCGACCGTTTATTTACTTTGGCAATGGTGGCACTGATTTTGGTACTGCTCTTACCTATGATATTAATCTTAGAACCACCAACAGCAGCAATAAAATCACCCCTTTTATTGGCGGAGCCGTAGATATTGCAACTGGCAATAATACCAGTGTAACTACTGCCAGTCTAGTGGCTGGAGCTGAATATGAATTAACTGAGACTATTCAGTTAAAAGGAGCCATAAATGTCCCCTTAAGCAGTGGCCAAGGTCAATCGGCTAATGTCACAATTGGAGCTGGTTTTAGGTTCTAATTTTGACAACGAAAGACCTTTTCTGATTTCGCTGGCATTATCAATACTAGAAGGCTAATCTACTCAAGCTGGGAATTAGCAATGTAAAGCCCAGGGGTTTTAATTGGCGTTGACTGTAAAAAAATCAAGAGCAACCTCCATATAAATATCAGCTATGGCGGGAAAGTTCTTGTTGATCGGTATATTAAGTGTTTTGCTGATGGTTTTATCCCTGCGCCTTTTGATAGTAGAACTAGCCCCGATCGACTGTAGCTTAGCGATTTGTGAGTCGTTATGCCCAGAAGCACTTAGCCAAAAAGCCTCCATCTGAATAGGTGAGAGATTTTTGAGCTGTTGATGCACTTGCTGCTTGAGTTCTTGAGCTTGCTCCTGTAGCTCTAGCTTCAGGCAATTTTGAAACGGGTCAATGTAGCTGTGATTACTGAATATATCCAGTAATTCACTACCAGGTTCGCCCACTTCTTCGTTGAGCGATCGCAGACTGCTGTTTCCATAGTTGCGAATTGATGAACCTAGCTCAGTCAAGCGCTCTTGAGTTTTTTGCAAGCTGCAAGTAGGCAGATCTTTGACAATCAAAGCCTTTTGGTACGCCTCATGTAACCTTTGATAATCAGCTTCTTGTGGTTGGGGCGTATAGAAATCTTTGGACTCAGCTAACACCTTATGTAGGATTAACATTGAGGTGTTAGCATTTCCCCTTTGGTTTAGAGCTTCGCGCATTTTTAGCTGCGATGTGCGCTTTAGTAAGCCGTTGTTAGTCCTTTTGAATTCATTTGCACCATCGCATTGACGGATGCGATCGGTCAGTAGTAACATGAATTTTTTCTTCAGGTAAAGCTGGAGTGGCTGACGACCTAACCGAAAGTCTGCAGTAGACAAATTCCAGTTATCTTCTGAACATTGTCGAAGCTCAAAACCGTGGAATAAATGTAGCGGATGATCTTGTTTATATGGCTCGCTAAGTATTTCCATGCCCATTTGTAGCAAATCAGCAAATTCTATATTGGCAGACCGATGATAAAAATTTAGCTGCTGCCAAGTGCTCTTTAAACTATAAAGATTTGCTGCTGCAAAAATTGTACTAGCTGCAAAGGCTTGACAAGTAAGGATAGTCTGGTGATTTGCTGGTGTTGGGTGAGCTGTAACCGGAATTTTTAATAGACGCAGCAATAGCGTAGATAGAATGCTTGGTAAGGGCTGATTACCAAATCTTTCCAGGTTTTTGCAAACTGGCTTAGAGTAAGCCCATGTAATTTGAGGCATATTACTCAGGCTGGGTAGCCGAAACATATTTAAGATACTTGCAAATTCTATCGACTTAATAGCATCAGACATATATGCTCCTTAGAATGATGTTCGGATAACTTTCAGTTAGTTTAATGTATGAGTAAAGGCTGTGTCAAGCCTGCCTGAGTAAAGTTCTGTATACATAAGTTCAAATGTCTTTGCAATGGCTGAGCAGAATGAGCAAACCCTGATTCTGTAAGCATCAAGAGATACATTTAGATCAGCAAATGTGGGTATAATGACCTTATGGACTCTGAAAAACTTTATGGCTAGACCATCTCTCACTCCCACCCCTAGCGGTTTAGCAGCAGCTCGCCAAGCGTTGTCACAGAAAGGATTAACCCAAGTTGAGCTAGTGCGTGAGCTGCATTGCAGTCGGCAACCCATTTCCAACTTCTTTGGTGGCCGAGCGATCGAGCAAAGACTGTTTATTGCTATATGCAATCGGGTAGGTTTAGATTGGCAAGAAATTGCGGGGATGAAAGCCGCCGCCTCACAAGCAGTTGAGGTTATTCAGTCAAAAAACACTCAATCTTTAGTCAGACAGCAGCGAGAACAAGTACGGGCTGAGATTGCCCGTCGCTGTGGACCAATCAGAATTTTGGGCTTGAATACACCGATTAACCCTGAAGAGATTTATACAGAAGTTAAGGTGCTGGAAAAAATCCCGGCTTATCGCTGGCAGACGATCAGCGATTCAATGGCGGAAACTAAAATTGATGATCGCTGGAGTTTGGGTAAAGTTGACCTTGATCGTATTCCTGGCATCAAAGCTTTAGAAGAATATAAGCTGCTAATTTTATCTGGAAAGCCAGGTGCTGGCAAAACAACTTTTTTACAGCACTTAGCGACTAAATGTAGTCAAGGAGAACTAGCTACCGATAGCTCTCACTGTGCCTTCGGCGATCGGGTGCCGATAATCTTGAGTCTGAAAGATTGGTCACAAGCAGACCCTGAGCAATCGCTGTTAGAATACGTTGAGCATAGCTATGGAACTGGTTCAACTATGGCAATCTGGAAACAAATTTTTCAGGCTGGCCAAGGTCTGCTGCTACTTGATGGTCTAGATGAAATCCCCAAGGCACAGGAAGAAAGGATTCTGGGCAAAATGCGGGAATTTGTAAATGAATTTAATGACAACTACATTGTTATTTCTTGCCGGGTCGCAGTTTGGGAAGGAGTACATGGCTTTGAGCGATTTACTGAAGTAGAACTGGCTGATTTTGATGACGAACAAATTGCCAAATTTATCTACAAATGGTTCAAAGATAAACCCCAAGGCCAAGAGCTAGCCGCCAAGTTCCTGAGCGAATTAGCTCGCAACCCAGAACTCAAAGATTTAGTAGTAACTCCTATTTTGTTACCGTTAGTCTGCTTAGCTTTTGAAGATCAAGGTACTTGCCCTCATACCAGAACTAGGCTGTATCAGGTAGGCATTGAGATTTTGTTGACTAAGTGGGATGATCGTAGAGGCATTGATCGATATCCGGTATATCGCTGGCTTTCCCCAGAATTGAAAATGAAACTGCTAGCTAGAATTGCGCTGCAAACTTTACAAGAACGCCAATATTTTTTTACAGGTGCAGTTGTTGAAGAATACATTCTGGAATTTTTAAAGCAGCATACTCAAATTGAACCGCAAGAAATTGATGCTCGATCGATCCTCAAGGCAATTGTGGCTCAACATGGACTGTTGGTAGAAAGATCTAGAGATATTTATTCTTTTTCTCATCTCACCTTCCATGAATACTTTGCAGCGCGGGATTTAATACCAACTCCTACCCATCATCCAGCGCCAGAATCATTAGCAGTTTTAATAGATCATTTAGACGATGATTCTACCTGGCGGGAAGTCTGGCTATTGGCTGTAGAACTATTGAGTCATGGTAGTCGCCTACTTCAGCCTTTACAGAAGAATGTTTGGGAGTTAATCAATGAGAATCCAGAAATAGCCGAGTATTTGCGCCAGCTTCCCAAGATTGCTCCTGAGTTAGATCAAATGCGTCAGCCACTGACTCCGGCTGCTTGTCTGGCGCTGCGCTTTGATATCGATTTCGACCTAGACCACAATCGATCAGTAGCCTTTGCGCTTGATCCGCGCAGCAGTATTTTTGTAGCGGCCAGCTTTGCTCATCGCATGTTAGGAACCAATTTGCAGCAGGCGATCGAACAGGCCGAAGCAGATCCACAAATAGCAGCAGCGAAGACGGCAAATGAAGCGATGAGGTTAGTAATTGAAAATGTCCTAAAAGATCAAGGACTGGCTACAGAAAATCACCATAAACTAGAGGAACTCAAGCAAAAGTATGAACAGGTCGGTAGTTTAACTAATGATGAGGAAGTGTTAGATCAAATGGCCACTGATGCCCGTACTCTTGCTCGCAATCAAGTCAGAATGGGTGATTTGGGTCATAGAACCGAAGATTTCAGAAAAACTCTCAAAAAATACTACAATAGAGTCAGCATCGTTGTAGAATGTCTACAAAATCGTGATTGTCAGATGTCGCTCACTGAGCGAAAGCAGTTAAAAGAGTTTTTGTTTCAGGCTAAAGATGCAAGTGATTTAGAGACAAATGGAGCAAGGCTGACTTTTTAAGCCTGTGTCTACCATGAATGTGTTCAAAAGTGTTGGGTTATGAGTATTGAATTTGTAGATGTGGCGGCTAATATCGACCAAGATTATCCTTACAGTTGCTATACGCTGCAAACATGGAGCGATCGAGAGATTGCTCTGACCGATCATGGCGCACATTTTGGCTATGTTTTTACTGGTCGAGCACAGATTACCCAAGTTGATGGCAGTGAATATTTGTTGAATGCTGGAATGTATTTTTCGTTACCAGCCGGTTTAATTGGTGGTGAAAAATCTAGCGGTTTTGTACTTACCTGCACTGGTTTTAATCATGCTTTTACGCTAGGTGGTCCAGTCGCAGCTCCCGGTGAATTTGCCTACATTGATGGTGGTAGAACCGATATTTTGCTGTCGCCAATGCGCAAAGGTGATCCGGGCTTATATGGTTTGCATTTTCCGCCGGGGGTTGATCAGACAATGCACGACCATGAGAGCGATCGGGTGGTATTGGTAGTCAGTGGTTCTGGCTGCTGTTTAACTCCCGATCAACGCTGTGATTTTGTGCCGGGAATGGTATTGCGGATTCCTCGCAAGGAGCAGCACAAATTTATGACTTGCACTGAAAACTTATCCCTAGTGATTTTCCACCCCGATAGTGAGATCGGTTTTAGTGATAATAATCATCCGATGTTGTTACAGACTTATATAGATGGAGTTTCGGCAGCCCAGTTAACCCATTTGCATACTTCGACTTCACTTAAAAGTTGAATTGACGAACTACCAAAGTTATCATGGAGGATTGACCGACATGCCCACTATCACCTGGATCTCTAACTTCGTCAGAAAAGGCATTCTGATTCTTGGTCTTTTGTGGACTCTGAGCCTTAGCGGCTGCGTCAAATATCAAACTACGATCGACTTCCACAGCTTTAACAGTGGCGACTTGATTCAGCATATTGCTTTAGATAAACAGTTTTATCAGATCAGCCAAGCAGCGATCGATATCTGGCTGGAGTCGATCGAGCAACGCGCTCACCAAATCAACGGCACTGTCAGCAAAACCAGCCCCCAAGAACTCACCGTTACTGTTCCTTTTCGCCGGACACCTGAACTAGTGAGCAAATTCAACCAGTTTTTTGCTAGTGATCAACAAAATTTGGCTTCGCAGCTCTCGATCGCTGAAAGCAACTTTTTATTAGCCAGCCGCTACCAACTCACCTATAACATTGACCTCCGCTCCCTCACCGTCAACAGTTTAGAGCGCGATAAAGCCCTCAATTTGCAATTTGCCCTGCAAGCTCCCAGTATCCCCGGCAGTCCGGCCATGACTCAGCAGTGGCAACTGCAACTTGGCCAAGCTAATCATCTCACCTCTACTTTCTGGATTCCAAACCCGCTGGGGATCGGGGGCGTAATGATTGGAATTTTGGTGGCGATCGGCTATTTTCTCAAGTCATTGCTCATTCCTCGCCGACTGACGACCTAAGTGAATATGTCCTAACCAGCTTAAAAGTTGCTATGAATAAAACATCACTCCCTTGCTCGGAATCTACATTAACCGATCAATATCAAACAACTGTTCCCGATGCCATTCGCAAAGTATTGGGTTTGAACAAACGCGATAAAATTTGCTATACCATTGAGCCGGATGGACAAGTGACCATCTCTCGCGCTGAAGGTTCTACTTGCGATTCAATTCTGGAAAAGTTTCTAAATTTTTTAGCTCAAGATATGCAGTCTAATCCTCAGCATTTATACTTGTTTAGCTCTGATTTAGTCGATCGAATTCAATCGTTAGTAGCCGATGTTGATATTGACCTTGATGCACCACTGGCGGACGAGGATGAATAAGCGCGACCAAACCTCAGCCATTAATTACTTAACGGCTGGAGCATATTTCTCTCTAAAGTCGAAGAGCTTGTAATTAAAGTAGATAGTCTGTGCCAGAGCAATTCATTTGGAAAGAAACAGAGATAAAAACTTAGATCTCCATGATGACTTCTTCCGTTTCTCCTCTATCTTTTCTCTCGAACCAACTACCGATCGATAATATTCCAGAGCATAGGTAGAAACTAATTTAGCTCTAATTCCAGTTTTCGAGCTAAATTGGTTTCTACCTGATGGGCGACTTCTACTGTGAGCCTCATCACTGACTCTAATTTTCCTGCAATCATCTGAGCATCTTGTTTTTTGAGATTTAGTTCGATTTTACTAAGGTCATACTCTGTTGATTTTTCACTTATCTTTCCATCAAATAAAATGAGATAGCATGTAGATGATCGATGATAAACTCTCCCAGTTTAGCCGATCCGGTAATTTTGGTATCAATTTGGCATTGCAAAGATGTTTGATGAGAAGATCTCCAGCAGGTCTTAGAATGGCTAAATACTTTTTTGCTGGTGGCCACAGATTTTTTTGTGGATATTTTATGGAAATTTTTCCCGCGATCGATCTACTTGGTGGTAACTGTGTGCGTCTGTACCAAGGCGACTATGCCCAGTCCCAAGTTTTTAACGAAAACCCGATCGCCGTGGCCACCGAATGGCAAGCCACCGGTTGCACCAAGTTGCACCTAGTAGATTTAGATGGAGCCAAGAGCGGTGAACAAGCCAACCTGGCGATCATCGGCCAAATAGTTCAAGCAGTGCCAGAGATGACCATTCAAGTTGGTGGTGGGCTGCGTAGCGCCGATAACGTCAAGGCTTTGTTAGATCTGGGAGTTGATCGGGCGATTTTAGGCACAGTGGCGATCGAACAGCCTCAATTGGTAGCAGAACTCTGTAAACAATACCCCGGCCAAATAGTGGTGGGCATCGATGCAAGGGACGGCTGGGTGGCCACCAAAGGCTGGATCGAAACCTCTCAAGTAAAAGCCACCGACCTGGCACAGCAAATGGCTGATTGGGGTGCGGCGGCAATTATTTACACGGACATTCAAAGAGACGGCACTTTAGTCGGGCCAAACTTACCTGCTTTACGAGAACTAGCCCAAAACACCGCAGTACCAGTGATTGCTTCTGGTGGCGTGGGTTCTTTGGCAGATTTACTGAATCTTTTGACCTTAGAACCCTTGGGAGTGACCGGCACCATCGTGGGCAAAGCCCTATATACCGGAGCCTTTACCCTGACCGAAGCTTTACAAGCCGTGGGGTCAGGGCGGCGGCAAGATGTTACCAATTCTAGTTTTGCTTAGGCTGGTTGATCGCCCGGTGCAGCAAACTAATCATGTCAGAAATTTGCTGACGGCTGAAGTTGCGCAAGATTAATTGAGCAGCACCGCGAGCATCTAACGGAATAGAGAGTTGAGCAGGAGCAGCTTGTACCGGCGCGGCTGCGGTGGCGATCGCCAGTGCTTGCAATGCAGGACTGGGCACAATTTCTTGACTTCTGCCGGCTGCTAACAAATCACCGGCCAGCTTCAGCTCTTTAATTACCACTGGAGCTAGCGCTTCATAAGCATTGGCCGAGTTGCCGATCGCCTGAGCCGAGATTTTGAGAATATTTTGCCAAGAGGCGGTATTGACATCTAGGTGAGCTAAGTTTTGGCAATAGCTAGCAATTTGAGGACGAGCAGCAGCGGCTTCGCCCTGCTTGAACGAATTCAACATCGCCTTGAGGTTTTCCATGACCTTAGCAGATAGATTGACTGGTGGAGCCATCACCGCAGTATTGGAGTTGACGGCAGCTACACTTCTGGTATAAGTAGCTTGAGGTACAGGTAACGGTGACTCGATCGTGGCCATGCCTAACAATTCATTGAGATATTCTTTGAGTTCGGCAAAGTTGCTCAAAGAGTTTTGGACGATTGGTTCAACAATTTGGGGACGGAGAGTAAGAGTTGGAGATTCTGCTAACTCAGCTACCAGCTCTTTTAGAGCATCATAACCTCTAAGAAACATGCTTTCTAGCTGCCGATCGACCGGGATGGAGTGGTCCCGTAAAGTCTTAAAGCAGTCTTCTAGCTGGTGAGAAGTTTTTTGAATGCTATCAAAGCCCAGCATAGCTGCGCCGCCCTTGATCGAATGAGCTGCCCGAAATAGTTCGTTAACTCGATCTGCATCTTTAATTACTTCGCCAAGATCTAACAGACCATGTTCTACTGTATCCAAGTGCTCTTGAGCTTCTTCGATGAAATAGTGAATGATTTGCTGTTTACTGTCGTCCATTTTTCAACTCCTAAGAGATGTACCTTGAATAGTGTGCGGGCTACCGCCAAAGCCCTAGCCAGAGCATTGAGGTGATTGCCAAATATATCTGCCCAATTATTTGGTCATTAACTAGCAGCTAACAGCCGATCATTGAAGACCAGTCACTGGAAACTAATTATTAGAAGACCTTGGGCTTTTGCAATAAACTTTTTTAAAAAATTTGTTGGTTGGCTGGTTTTCATAAGTGGTAAATGATTACCTCTATCAATCATGCCCAAAAAAATTTTGTAAATAGCACCTTTGATCACTCAGCTTCTGTGAGTGCTTTCTTCGATCGGTCACACCGATGGGGAAGATCTTAGCCGGAGGATGGCTAACCATGCTTGATTTGGATCACCAAGCAATACATAATAACTATTTGAGTATCCTGAATGAAAATTGTTGTTGCAGCTCCTCTCAGATTAACCGACAGAAGGTGTAGCATTGATGGCTAACCCAAGACAATCTTAAAGAGTGCTGCCTGCTCCGAATCATGAATCCAGCTTTTCAGTATCCTATTTTTGGCCCCGAAACTCTTTGTCCGCACTGTCAGCAAGTTGTCCCGGCCTTGACTCTAACTGACACTTACCTATGTCCACGACACGGGGCATTTGAAGCCGACCCTCATACTTTAGAACTGGTTCACTTACAATCTGGTAGGCAGTGGCGACTTTGGGAAGGACAATGGTATCGGCAGCATACTCATCCTGACGGCATTCGGTTTGAAATTCATGATGCTTTAGATAGACTCTATACTCAGGGCTATCGAGCAATTCATTTGGTGTTGGCTGATCGATATCGCGAACTAATGACCAACCACTTAGAAAAAGGCGCGCCTTGGGTGGCCGAAGGCGATCCACCCCGCTTGTTGGGTTTGCCCGTCTCTTTTAGCCCCAGCAGCGAGATAGAACCCTGCTGGGCGACGATCAATTTTCAATTAGCAAAAGAACCGGGGATTCCGGTGCATTACCCTTATTTTCGTATGACTCCCTAGCCATGCTGCACCATGTTTCTATTCGCACCGCTAACATTCATCGATCGATCGCCTTCTACGAGTGCTTGGGCTTTGAGATGAGTGAGCGGTTTACCACCGGTTATACCCTGGCTTGCTGGTTGACGGGTCAACAGTCTCGCTTAGAACTAATCCAAATTCCTCAACCCCATCCGGCTCCCGATGCTTTTAATGATGAGCACTATGTGGGCTACTATCATTTATCTTTTGATGTGGCAGATCAAGGAGTTGATTTGACTAATTGGCTGCAAAAGTTCCAGCGCCGCTTAACAGAAAGCCCTGAGCACAAACTAGATTTAAAGGTTTTACTGTCTCCGCATCAGCAGATGATTGGTGATCGCACCTACGAAGTAGCTTTTATTGCTGATCCCGATGGACTGTCGATCGAGCTGCTTTGCTAACAAAGTTAGCACTTTAGTGATCAGCATCTCGGCAATGCTTGCTGTTTTTAGACGATCGCTAAAAACGAATTTTCTGTAAAGATTTTTTCAGATATACATGAATAACAAAAGACCCTGATCGAATACAAGTTCAGATCAAGGTCTTTTAATTTGTGAAGAACGAACTTAGGAAGCTTGTAACTCTAAATTATTTTCTAGCAGCATACCGGGGATGATTACTTCTACCGAAGCGGGGAGTTTTGTTAAAAGCCGATCGACTTCTAATTGCTCCACAATTCTGAGATTAACCAACTCTACCAGGTCTTCTAAAACCACGAGTTGATATTCCACCGATCGCATTAATTCTTGAACGTGTTGCCATAGATTAAGCAAAGACTTAGTCTCCGACTCATCTAACTCGCCAGAATTAAGCTGCCTAGCAGAATCTGACCTGATCCAGTCCAGATTCTGCGCTAAATTAACCATGTGCCCTTCACCTTGGTGAATACCACCTTTGAGGAATTGCACTACCAAAACCCGCCGACCAGCAGCCGCTGTTTTAAGAGCTTCGCCAATTACTTTACTAGTATTGAACTTTGAACTTTTCGTAATAGTACCGAACCGATTTGTTTGAACAGCCATATGGAGGTGTAAATCTGATATGAGAGCACCACTCAGGTTGCCAGAAGCCCCTGAGATATGTAGCGTTTTTAGCCGACAGAACTCATAGTGAAACACTAAATACAAAGATCCGTCAAGGACTTTCTTATCTGGGATCAATCATGTAGAATGACTTGTTCGGTCTTTACCCCTCAGCTATGATTACGCCGCTACAAAGTAGTATTCGTCAGGATGGTCGCCAGTTCGATCAACCGCGCCCCCTGAGCTTTCAGCCAGATTTTGCCGGTTTTGCCACCAGCTCGGTGTTGACCTGCTGTGGCCAGACCAGGGTGCTGGTGACGGTATCGATCGAAGACAAAGTGCCCAGGTTTCTTATCGGCAGCGGCCAGGGCTGGCTCACTGCTGAGTACCGCATGTTACCTGGAGCCACCCACGAGCGTTACAGCCGAGAATTTATGAAGCTCTCTGGGCGCACTCAAGAAATCCAGCGCCTCATTGGCCGCAGCCTGCGCTCTTGTCTCGATATGAAGCTACTAGGTGAAAAGACTATCACGATCGATGCAGACGTGCTTCAGGCCGATGCTGGCACCAGAACAACCTCAATTACGGGGGGATATGTGGCTTTGGCCTTGGCCATCGATAAATTGCTAGCCGCCGGCCGTCTTACTCAGACTCCCCTAGTAAACCAAGTAGCCGCAGTCTCTGTCGGTCTGTTGCAGGGTGCAGCGCTGCTAGATTTAGATTATCCAGAGGACACGGCTGCCAGCGTAGATTTCAACGTCGTTATGAATAGCAAAGGCCAACTTATTGAAGTGCAAGGTACGGCAGAAGAAGGCAGTTTCAGCCGATCTGAACTGAATCAGCTCTTAGATTTAGCGGAGATCGGAATTAATAAGTTTTTTATTGCGCAGCGAGAGGCTTTGAGACTGGGTTAACATTGCCAAAAGTGAGGTCTGTTGTGGGTATGCTAAACAAAAGTTCTGGCGCAGCAGTCGAGATCTTTGATCTTGCATCTCCACCGATTTAAAATATTTTATGTCAATCAAAAAGATTTTATCAATTGTCTTACTAGTATTTGTTCCGATTTCGATCGCCGCCGAAAATTTGCACTGGGGCACGATGCCCGTTTTTATCACTTCAGCGCTGGCTATTGTGCCGATCGCCATTTGGCTGAGCACTGCTACAGAGGAAGTTGCGCTGGTCACGGGGCCATCGGTAGGTGGCTTATTAAACGCGGTGTTTGGTAACGCTACTGAAGTAATTATTAGCCTAGTAGCTTTAAATGCAGGACTGATTGATATTGTCAAAGCCAGTATCACCGGCACCATTATCAGCAACTTGCTGCTGGCCATGGGTTTATCGATGTTTTGCGGTGGATTGAAATATAAAGAGCAAGAATTTAAGCCGATCGTCGCACGAGTAAATGGGTCTTCTATGACTTTGGCGGTAGTTGCTATTTTGCTGCCCACTTTGGCTACTTACACTTCGCCAAAAACCAGCGCGGTATCGATTGAGAATTTATCCTTAACGGTCGCATTAGTCCTGATTGTGGTGTATCTGTTGACCTTGGTTTTCTCACTAAAAACTCATAGCTACCTGTACGAAGTGAGCGTGGTGGAATTAGACGAAGAAAAACACGTGAAGCCGAATTTATGGCTGTGGCTGGGTGTGTTGCTGGTTTCGACTTTAGCAGTAGCCTATGAGTCAGAGATGTTTGTAGGAGTAGTAGAAGAAGCCACTAAGGGTCTGGGCTTGACTCCGCTGTTTACCGGAATTATTTTGCTGCCTTTGGTCGGCGGAGCCGCTGAGTATGTGACGGCGGTAGGGGTGGCGATGAAAAACAATATGGATTTGTCGGTGTCGGTGGCAATGGGTTCTAGTTTGTTGGTTGCGCTTTTGATGGCTCCTTTGCTGGTGTTGGTAGGCTATGCGATCGGGCAACCCATGAACCTCAGTTTTAATTTGTTGGAAGTAGTGGCTGTGGCGATAGCAGTAATTGTGGCTAATTTGATTAGTCTGGACGGTCGATCGGACTGGTTAGAAGGAGTTTTACTCCTGGCCACCTACGTTATTTTGGGAGCGGTTTTCTATTTTCAGGCGTAGGAGCGATAATTAGTCACTTGGCGAGCCTCAGACAGCTATTGTCTAAGGTCATCACCTTTGGTATGCTGAGAAGGTTGTCTAAAAATTCGCACATCTGAGAATTCGGGTGTTTCCAGCTTATTGGAGATGCACTCAGATGGAGGATAAACCCGGAAGGAAAAAAATAATGGCTGTAGTATCTCTCGCGCAAATGATGGAGTCTGGCGTTCACTTCGGGCACCAAACCCGTCGGTGGAACCCCAAGATGGCTCCCTACATCTTCACCGCCCGCAACGGCGTACATATCATTGACCTGGTGCAAACGGCCCAGCTCATGGAAGATGCTTACGATTATATGCGTACTGCTTCCGAACAAGGCAAGCGCTTCTTGTTTGTAGGAACCAAACGCCAAGCAGCAGGCATCATTGCCCAAGAAGCAACTCGCTGTGGCGCTTCGTTTATTAACCAGCGCTGGTTGGGTGGAATGCTCACCAACTGGACGACCATTAAAGGTCGGGTCGATCGCCTCAAAGATCTAGAGCGCCGGGAAGCTAGCGGGGCTTTAGATATGTTGCCTAAAAAAGAAGCCTCGGTATTACGCCGGGAAATGTACAAACTTCAAAAGTACCTGGGCGGCATCAAAAACATGCGCAAGGTGCCTGATGTAGTAATTGTGGTAGACCAACGCCGCGAATATAACGCCATGTTGGAATGCCAGAAACTGAACATCCCGATCGTCTCTTTACTAGATACCAACTGCGATCCTGATATTGTTGATGTGCCCATTCCGGCCAACGATGATGCAATTCGATCAGTTAAATTAATCTTAGGCAAACTAGCCGACGCGATCTACGAAGGTCGTCATGGTCAGCTCGACACCGAAGACGAGTACGCCGACTACGCTGAAGAAGACTTCACCGACGAAGAAGTCTCCGGCGAAGAAGCACCAGCTCAAGCATAGGCAAATACATTTGCCACCTTATATCTACAACTAACTAACCATGGCTGAAATTACTGCAAAAATGGTCCAGGAGCTGCGCAAACAAACAGGCGCAGGTATGATGGACTGCAAAAAAGCCCTCGGTGAAACTGAAGGCGACTTAACTAAAGCATCAGAGTGGCTGCGCCAAAAAGGCATGGTCGCTGCTGGTAAAAAGAGCGATCGGGTAACTGCCGAAGGCTTAGTTGATAACTTCATTGAAGCCGATGGTAAATCGGGTGTATTGCTAGAAGTCAACTGCCAAACCGACTTCGTAGCTCGCAATGAAGCTTTCAAAGAATTGGTAGTCAACTTAGCTGCTCAAGCTATCACTGCCAATACTGTTGAAGAGCTGATGGATCAGTCATTTGCTCAAGACACCAGCATTAAGGTCTCAGAAGCAATGATCAAATCGATCGCTACTTTGGGTGAAAACCTCAACGTGCGTCGTCTGGCCAACTACAAACTGGCCGCAGGCGAAGCTGGAGTCGTAGACTGCTACATCCACACTGGCGGTCGGGTAGGTGTATTGCTAGAACTGGGTACTGACAGTGCCGCAGCCGCTGGTAGCGACGATTTCAAAGCTTTGGCGCGCAACTTAGCCATGCAAATTGCCGCTTGCCCCAACGTAGAATACATCAATGTCTCCGAAATTCCTGGCGAAATTGCCACCAAGGAAAAAGAGATTGAAATGGGTCGCGATGACATCGCCAATAAGCCCGATGCCATGAAAGAAAAGATTGTTCAAGGTCGCATTGACAAGCGCCTGAAAGAAATGACTTTGGTTGACCAGCCTTACATTAAGGATCAAAGCCTGACTGTAACTGAGCTGATGGGTCAAACTGCTAAGCAGTTGGGCGGAGCAGTTACAGTGCGTCGTTTCACTCGGTTCATTCTGGGTGAGGGCATTGAAAAGCAAGAGTCTAACTTTGCTGATGAAGTAGCTGCTCAAATGGGTCAGCTTTAAATTAAAAAAGGCAGGCGGCTAGCCTGCTTTTTTTAATTTAAAGCTGAGCGGAGTCATGAGTCTTGGCAGCCACTAACAAAAAACTTGTCGATCGATGGCCAAACCGACTAAAATACGGCCTAAAGCCCCAAAACTATCATGCTTATTCTTGTTGCTCTATTGTACCTAGCCATCGGTGGTGCCTACCTGTTCGTCATCCCGGCTGGTATTTACTTCTATTTTCAAAAAAGATTCTACACGGCTAGCTCTCTAGAGCGGGGCTTCATGTATTTCATGATGTTCTTCTTTTTCCCCGGTATGTTGGTGCTAGCACCTTTCATCAATTTGCGTCCCCAACGCCGTCAAATCATCTAGCCAAATTATTTAGGCCAAAACTATGCGCCGGATCGATGCTCTTTTAATCACGCTGGTAGTCTTTGCAGGTGGTGGTTTAAGCTACCTCATATTGCAGGCGGTGGGTCTAGATAGCATCAATGCTGGAATCTGGAGCCAAGTGGCGTTGATTTTGGTGGTTTTAGGTTGGTCAGGTACCTATATATTTCGAGTATCCAATCGCAACATGACCTACGATCAGCAGCGAGCAGACTACGAAAATGCAGTGTTGCAGCAGCGTCTAGATTCTATGACTCCTGAAGAAATCGCTAAACTTCAGGCTGAGATAGAGGCAGAGAAAGCTCAAGGCTAAACGGCTGATCAGGTTTTTAGATTAGATTTTAGCCCAGCACCGGCATCACCGGATGGAAATAGAAGGCAAAGCCCAGCACCAAGTAAGCCGCTAAGAGTAAAGTACCTTCTAACCAGTTCGATCGACCATCAGAACTAATTGAGTTGGCGATCGCCACCGACACCATCACCGCTACCAGCTCAAACGGATTAAAATCTAAATCCATCGGTTTACCCAAGATCCAACCAGTCAAAACCAGCACCGGCGCTACAAACAAAGCAATTTGCAAACTAGAACCCACCGCTACAGACACAGATAGATCCATCTTGTTCTTCATAGCCACTGTCACAGCAGTAGCATGTTCAGCCGCGTTGCCAATAATGGGCACCAAAATCACCCCAGTAAACAGAGCGCTCAGACCCAAAGCATTAGTCGCTTCCTCTAAACTAGAAACCAACAGCTCCGATTCGGCAGCCACCAACAAAGTACAACCCAGCAATACCCCAATCCACAGAGGTAAATTCACCGTATGTTCACCATCGGGCGCTAAATTAGCATCAGCCAAATCTTCTGGATCCATTTCTGCCAAGCCCACATCGTACAAATAAGTGTGAGTTTTCATCGAAAAAAGCAGAGTTAATCCATAGACTGCAATCAACACAAAAGCCACCGCCACCGAAAGCTTTTGGATAGTAGCCTCATCGATGCCCGTAGAAGTGTAATGAACCGCCGTAGGCAACAGCAGAGCAATCACCGCCAGATTCATACTAGAGGCATTGACTCTGGCGACCGTAGGCTGAAATTCTTGCTCCTTGTACCGCAGACCGCCCAGCAACATCGAAAGACCCATTACTAGCAACAAGTTACCAATGATCGAACCAGTTAAACTGGCCTTGACCACATCAACTAACCCGGCATTGAGAGCGACGATCGCAATAATCAGCTCCGTGGCATTGCCAAAAGTAGCATTGAGCAAACCACCCAATGACGGACCCATCACCACCGCAATTTCTTCGGTAGCGGTGCCCATCCAGGCTGCTAACGGAATAATGGCCAAACAAGAGGTAATGAAAATCACTGGCGCACTCCAATTTAAGAAGTGGCCAGCGATCGAAATTGGAATAAATAATAGCAGGACAGACAGAAAGTTTTTAAAATTCATTGCAGGCGGCAGAATGCGGTGACAATTTAGGATACCGGATTTAAGCTGTCTGCAATTCAGTGTTTCTACTAGGTTTCTGTATTTTCTTCTTTGGGTTTAGGAGCTTCATCAAATCCCAAGCCATTTTCAGCCGCATAGCGATCCATAAAACGAATAAACCGATCCCATTCTGCCGGAGATTTTATCAGATATATTGCTTCCAAAGCAGCAGGCTGACCGTCTAAAAACTTGGCCTTCACTTCTCTGGTGACAATTTCACCCTCTTCGTCAATCATGTATAAACCGGTAACAGCATCCACGTCGTTACCACAAAGAGCGTCGGGCTTATTGAAATACAAAATAGCTGTGCCTTCTTGGCCATTGCGCGACTTTGTCAATCTAATATCTGGCACGACCGGTTCGGTTCTGCCGCGTGCAAACTGCATTTCAGCCATAACAAAAAAATATAAATAATTGTCAATAATATCATTCACTCGTAATTTCAGGTTAAAGTCCAACACAAAAAAGCGCCCCTTATGAGGCGCTGTATCAAAATCAACTAGCAAAAATTAGTCTTCGGTAGCCGAAACCAAGTCTTCTTCCAAGATTTCTGTATCTTCTTCTTCTTCCACTTCTTCTGACTCTACAGTGATGCCAGCAGCCTTAGCAGCCATTGCTTCACGGTACTTCTGAGCCATTTCTTCAGCCATTTCATACACCCGATCGCGGTCTTTGATCATGTCGCCGGGTTCTGGCTCAAGCTGCTTAGTAGAGAGCGAAATACGGCCTCTTTCAGCATCAAGGTCAATGATCATTACCTTAACTTCGTCATTCACGTTAAACACGCTATGAGGCGTATCGATATGGTCGTGAGAAATTTCGGAGATGTGCAACAGACCACTCACTCCACCGATGTCGATGAAGGCACCATAAGGCTTGATGCCACGTACTGAGCCAATTACTACTTCGCCTACTTCTAGACGATTCATTTTGCGCTCTACCAGGGCGCGACGGTGGCTGAGTACTAAGCGGTTGCGCTCTTCGTCTACTTCCAAAAACTTCAAAGGCAGCTCTTCGTTGAGCAACTCTTCTTTGGGCTTGCGAGTACTGATGTGTGAACCAGGAATAAAGCCGCGTAAACCTTCGATGCGTACCAGCGCACCACCTCGGTTGGTCGCAAACACCTGAGAGCGCACAGTGGCATCTTCGGCTTGCAATTGGCGTACCCGTTCCCAAGCGCGCATGTATTCAATGCGACGAATGGAGAGAGTAAGCTGACCGTCTTCGTTTTCATCGGTAAGGATGAAGAACTCGCGGGTTTCGTTTGATTGCAGCACTTCTTCAGGAGCATCAACGCGGTTGATAGACATTTCCTGAATTGGCAGATATGCAGCGGTTTTAGCACCGATATCAATCAGAGCGCCTCTGGGTTCTAGGCTAAACACTGTCCCGGCCACAATGTCCCCAGGGCTAAAGTGATAGTCGTATTTGTCCAGTAAGGCAGCGAAATCGTCGAGAGTGAAGCCGATGTCGGCGGTTTTTTTCTGATTGACCATGCAAATTTCCTAAGGTTATTTTCTCCGTAGTTACTACGCCTCCTGCTGGCTAAAACAAGTTGCAAATACCTGTCAAAGTCAACATAGCTCTACTGTTCCCCGCCTAAACGAGGTCTGAGAGTGAAGATTATAGAATCCAAACATCACATTGTACCACCTCTGGCTGGAAATGGGTAATTTAGGCTCATTTGGTTTGGTTCCACGGATACCAAAGTTTTTAAGACTGCTTATTTTCTTGGACTGGGCTTTGCGGGATTGGGACTAACTGGGGTAGGCAAAGCAGGGCTAGACGTAGCATCAGCTTTTTTGCCTTTGCTGCAATAATTATTGATTCCATCAACTAGATCTTTTTCCGGGCTGGCTACTTGCCGAAGATTTTCCATGCCCTTAGCTGCATCTGTGCTTTTTTTCTGGGCTTGACTCGTCAAAATTTGCTTGGTGATTTGGCTAGAGTTTTGATACATTGTGGCCAACTGGTTCTTGATTTCCAGCAATTTCTCATCGCGCACATCCAAACCCATCATTTCTTTGGCTCCCTGAGCAAAAGCATCGGCAGATTTACTGGCACTGCTAGTATCGCCTTTGGTACCAGTATCTAAAACTTTTTTGGCTTCGAGCACAACCTGATTGTGAACTTTGATAATTTTCTGACATTGGGAGACTTTGCTTTCGCAGCTTGTGAGCAAAATCAAGGAAATCGAGGCTAGAACAACAGAACGAGGGTGCAGCACAATGTTTTCTGAAAGAGATGAATGCTTAATAAAATATCCCAAACTGATGGACTTTTGCTAGTGGCTAGAATTAAGGCCATCCAGCAAAAATATTCGAGATCAGATAAAGATCAAAAAAAAGCCAAGTGAGATTCGATTACCACCTGGCCAGCGACAGATTTTAGTTATTCATTGGCAAAATTCAACCAATCTTCTACATCTACTTGAGTATCAGTAGAAGGGTTAGCAGCGATCGAACTAGAGCTTTCATTCACTGCTGCACTATTAGCAGCACGGTTACGTACTGCATTTAACTGTCGCAGCACATTGCGGGGATCAGAGTCGGGCTTAATTGTAAACAGCATATTTTCGCTGTTACAGCTAGCCCTGCTGACCTTTAAACCACAAATCACCGACTGACTGCGCACTTTGCCCACGGCCAAATATTTGAGTTGACCACTGCCATAGAGATTGGTAAAGCGCTGAGTTACTTTTTGGCAGCGCACTTGGGGACTAAATCCGGCACTGTTAAATGCAGCCGAATCCCAGTAGACTAATGGCACATTGCCTTTTTTGGTTTGTACCGCAGTAGCCAAGCGCCCAGATACATCAGTACAAGTGAAAACCACTGATTTTTTGGCTTCTGCTGGTGGCACAGCCAACCAAAAAGCTGTAGGAACCGATAGAGTGAGTAGAATAGTACTTAGTAACTTCATAAAATATTCGATCGAGAGACATATATCCATCAGGATAACCTGATCTCAAAAGAGGTTCCCCAAGTTTTTTCTAGTCTCCATTTACATTCACCCAAAACCTGGCCAAACAAAAAGCTGAGCTACTTGCTCAGCTTTTTAAAATATTCAAAAAATATTTAGACGGAATGATTACATCAGACCTAAGAAATGTAATACACCTTGGCCAGTCACTAACTCAGTTACTACGGCGGCAATAAAGCCAATCATAGCTGCCCGGCCATTGAGGTTTTCGGCTGAAGGGGTGAAACCGAATTTAGCATCGTTTTGGTTTTGCATAGTCCTAACTCCGTTGTGTGGCATAGATTTTAGCCTTATGTTAATTAATGTAACTAATTTTTAAGTGGAAAGCAAACTAAGTAGAATTTAAATTCGGTAGTGATTCCCACACCCTCCCCTCACCATGCTTCGATCTTCTGCGACTCAAACTCCCTCCCAGTATTCCAAATCTCAGCAGGCGCTAGACCGCTACTACCAAGAAATCTACGATACAATCCTTAGCCGTCAGCATCCCATTACCGGATTGTTACCAGCGAGTACCGCTGTGACTGCCCATGGGGACTATACCGATGCCTGGGTGCGAGACAATGTTTACAGCATTTTGGCTGCATGGGGCTTGGCCTTGGCTTATCGACGAGCTGGTTCGCCCCCGGGTCGGTTACATTTGCTGGAAAACAGCGTGGTGAAGCTGATGCGCGGCTTATTGGTTTGCATGATGCGACAGGCGCAGAAGGTCGAAAAATTCAAATATAGCCAGTCGCCGCTGGATGCTTTACATGCTAAATACAGCACTACTACTGGCTTAGAAGTGGTCGGTGATGATGAATGGGGACATTTACAGCTTGATGCCACCTCGCTGTTTGTCTTGACCCTGGCTCAAATGATCAGCAGCGGTTTGGTAATTATTTACTCGATCGATGAAGTCAATTTTGTTCAGAACTTGGTCTATTACATTGGTCGCACCTACCGTACCCCAGATTTTGGGCTGTGGGAACGGGGAAATAAAATCAACCATGGCAGCGCCGAGCTAAATGCCAGCTCGATCGGGATGGCCAAAGCCGCTTTAGAAGCCATCAATGGCCTAGATCTTTTTGGAGCCAGTGGTTCCCAGGCTTCCGTAATCTATGTATTGCCCGACGAAATTGCTCGATCGAGGATCACTCTGGCTTCTCTCTTACCCAGAGAATCAGCTTCCAAAGAAACCGATGCCGCACTGTTAAGCGTGATTGGGTTTCCGGCGTTTGCGATCGAAGATCCGCAGCTAGTGAAACGCACCCGCGAAAAAATTGTTAATCAACTTGGTGGTCGCTATGGCTGCAAACGATTTTTAAGAGATGGCCACCAGACGGCGATCGAAGATCATACCCGGTTACATTATGAGCCTGCCGAGCTGCAAGCTTTTGAAAACATCGAGTGCGAATGGCCATTATTTTTCACCTACTTGTACTTAGACGCTCTGTTTCAGGGCGATGAAGAATCGATCGTGCACTATCGCAATGCCCTCGCCGCAGTGACTGTAGAGCGCCAAGGCTATCAGTTGCTGCCAGAGCTATACTTTGTACCCGAAGCACAGATTGATGCCGAAAAGCGCAACCCCCAAAGTCAGACCAGACTACCCAACGAGAACTTGCCTTTAGTCTGGGCACAGAGCCTATATCTGCTGGGACAAATGATCGATGCTGGTCTGTTGGCTCCTGGTGATTTAGACCCCCAAGGACGACACCTACGCATTGGCCGACAGCGCCAGCCGACGATTCAGATTGCCCTGATCGCCGAAAATCAGGAATTACAAGGACAGTTGGCAGAATATGGCATTGCCAGCCAAACCTTAGAACAAATCGCCCCTACTCAAGTGCGATCGTCCACCGAACTCGGCAGAGTCTTTAACCATCTGGGCGAAAATTCTAAGCTAGGTCTCAGCGGTCGCCCGATTCGACGTTTGCGCAGTTTAATGACTTCTCGGGTGTTTCAAATTCAAGGTCAGCAAATTGTATTTTTGCCTGCTTTCTTGGATCAACAACAGTTTTACATCACCCTAGATTATCACTTCCTAGTTTCCCAAATGCGCGCCGAGATCGCCTACATCAGTCGCCATTGGTATCAACTGGGGCGTGCCACCATGACTTTATTACTGACCAAAGAGCTACTGCAAGAAGGTCAAGCCGAGTTCCAAAATCAGGAATATAATTCGCCGCTGTTAGCTCTGCTCCATGAATTACAAGGCGGTCGCTGTCAG
This sequence comes from Synechococcales cyanobacterium GL140_1_metabinner_5_sub, assembly GCA_025359065.1. Taxonomy (GTDB): domain Bacteria; phylum Cyanobacteriota; class Cyanobacteriia; order Cyanobacteriales; family Chamaesiphonaceae; genus JAAFHZ01. Next base: position 47,625 of record JANYHM010000010.1, read on the forward strand.
GGCGTGGCGATTCGCCTCGGCTCTCTGAGTCAATTGATGTTGACAGCGGGCACCGAGCAAATTAACTTACCAAATTTTGAATTTGACGATCGACCCACCGATGCCCTGATTGTGTCTCCCACTAACTATTTGCGTTCGGCTAATAACGACGTACCGCTTACCACTAACCAAGAATTCCGATTAGAATCAGCCACCGATTTACTCTGGCTTCTAGATACCCTGCGTCAAACCGACAATATCTATCAACAGGTGGAGCTATTGCATCGGCTGGTAAAAATCAAAAACCTCAATTTTGATACTGGCTGGGGCGGCTCCGGTCACTCAGTAACTTTGGCACAGTTGCTTACCGAAGTTTATCTGCGAGCCGGTCAAGCTCAACCCCATCCCAACTGGGCGGTGGTTCGCTATAGCGCTGGAGTGTTGGGTAAGGTCGATATGAGTCTTTCTGATTCTGTCACCGAGATTTTAGTCAGAGGCAAGCAGATTGCGGTGGGCATGGCCTACAGCGAAGATTCGCTCATTGATGCCCCGATCGCCCATTCGGAATTAGTCGAAAAAATAGATACTTTTTGTCGGGAAGATATCCGCGATCGAGTACTAACTCAAGAAATTTTGATCTATTTGAGCTTATTGATTAAGGCTGAACCTCGATCGCTCGACGGAATGCTGACTTTACGGGTTGGTTACTTAATTCTACTGATCACCAGTGAAATTGCCATCGAACAGCACTTAACTCAAGATGAAGCCTACGAAGCATTAATGGGTCTGAGTCCTTTTGATATCAAAACCCGTCTGCGTCATGTAGCTATTGATTACCAAAAAGTCGATCGATTAGTATTCCAGCAAGAATCTCTGCATATCAGCCAAAACCAAGATATTCAGTGGAATCTGCAATCTGAGGCTGAACCAATGCCCACACCAGTAAGTGGCTGGCTTCGTCAACGTCGCCGCGATGGTGCAGTCAACAGGCTGGCGACAAACTTCTACCCCAGCATCTGGCAATTGTTAGAACACTGCCCCGGCGTGATCGTGGGTGACAAACTGGAAAAGCGTAATCGGCTAGAAAGTGCGCCAATCTTGGCTGAGATGACTCCCGGCGAGCGCAATTTTGCCCTGCGGGTGGAGCATTTACTCAACAAAATCCCCGCCCCAGAATATCGCCAGGTGAATATTGAGGCACTAATGGCTTTGGCTGCGCTCTCTGAACAAAACCCCAATCTGCGGGTCGCAGAATATATTGTGCTAGATGTATTAATTGGTCATGCCGTGCGCTTGGCTTGGCTAGACCCAGATCTACCCAAACCTCTAGCTACTGGTAAGTTAGATCTTAGAGAAGCTGTGTACGCCCAATACAAAGCCCAAGCTTGGAGCAATTTTTATGAAACTTCGCCCCAAATCTGCGCTAGCTATATTGTGAAATCATTACAGTTCTTAAGCCAGTTAAGCATGGGCTGAAAATAGGCTTGGTGTAACAGAATCGATCGCTTAGCAGTTTTGGATATTTCAATGCAAGGAAAGACAATTTTAGTTTGGATAGTTGGTGTAGTTTTAGCATTGTTAGCCACTACTGGCTATTTTGTTGGCTATGAGCATATTTGGGCAATCTGGAAAATTCCACCAATGTCCATGAGTTTTTCAGATACCAGGAACTTAACAGGTGCTGCTGAATCACTGGCACTAGGCCATGACCCATTATATTATAATCCCCAAGATCCCTGGAACCGACCATTAAATCATCCTAGATTGGTACAGCACATCTTAAGATTTATCCATATTAATCAAGGACATACGGTATTGCTCGGGATTCTATTTGGATTATTATTCCTAACCGGCATTTTTATTGCTTTCCGCAAATTAGATAAGCCCAGCGCTATAATTATTGGCTTTTTGATGTTCTCACCAGTAGTAGTTTTAGGCATAGAAAGAGGAAATCATGATTTACTAATATTTTTTTTGGTAGCTCTAGCAATTTATTTGGCCGATCGAGCATGGATTTCGATGTTCATATTATTATTGGCCTCATTTATCAAGTTATTTCCAGTTTTTGCGATGCTATATCTTGTCAGGTATTCAACTAAGAAAAGTATTGTGGTTTGCTCTGTGTTCTTCCTGATTTTCCTGTCATATATCATCTACAATCTTCCAGATCTACCGCAGGTTTTCAAATCTACTCTTAAGGGATCTTATTACTGGGCTTATGGAGTCATGGCCTACGATGAAAAAGCTACGCCTACGTCTTATATTCCAGTAGCAGCAGTTTTAATTAGCACAATTATTTTTTATCTCAACAATCTCCGTTTGCAGGGCTGGCAACAGAGTGAGCTGACACATCTGGATGCTTTTCGGGCGGGTTCAGGAGTGTATGTGGGGACTTTTTTGTTAGGGAATTGCTGGTCTTATCGCATGATATTTTTAATTTTTATGGTGCCACAGTTAGTGACCTGGATTAAAACCGATCGCAACCGTAAGCTAATTTCAATTGTGGCGATGGTTTCTACGATTGGCTCTTGTTGCCCAACTTGGATTGATTCTGGTATTTTAGATGAGATTTTTAACTGGTTATTATTTATTTCTCTGCTTTATTTACTCATGAGTTCATTGCCATATTCTATCCAGAAAATATTACTGCGATCGAAGCATACGACTGAATATAATTAATTTCGTAGAAGTTCACGGGGGTAGAAAAGAAAGAGACAAGCTGGTAGAGTAGACAGCATGGAAAAGTCAGTGTCGGAACTAATGACAACAATCGTCCAGAAGAGTGGGCACAAGTTATGACGAACATCCTTGAGCTAATTCAGGAATTAATGAGGAGAATGGATAGATTTGAGAAAGAAGTGCAGCCAACTATAGCGGTTTCAGCTCGAATGAAGTCCATTAAATGAATAAAGCAGGTAATTTTTATACAGTAAGCTCCATAGAGTCATGACCGTAGCAATCATGTGTGAACCAACTGCGAATATCTTGAGTAGAAATTTGTTCATAA
>JANYHM010000068.1 GCA_025359065.1 Synechococcales cyanobacterium GL140_1_metabinner_5_sub
CTGGACAAATGCTATGAAACAGGACGAAAAGTTGCCGAAGATTTCAAGGAAACAATGAGCATAGTTTTTGACGAAGCCTTGCCAAAATGGAATTATGTTGTCAGGCCAGAATCATAGGTTATTTAATTTGCGATCCTAAGTTTTGCCGTAACTGTAAAAAGCTAACCTTAAAGCGAACAAGTGAAAGATTATCATTCGATACAACTACTAACCTAGGCAAATTTCTGAAAATTCACCATTGCTCGAACTGCTCTTATCACCGTGAATACCTGGAATATTTTAGTCCCGATGAAGGTGGAGGAGGCGGAGGTGGAGGCGGAGGTGGAGGAGGAGGTGGAGGTGACGGCGGTGGTGGCGGTTAGTTGAGCCTATTTACCAAGCAAAACAATGGTGAACAGACCGATTTTTAGAGCAGCATTTGGATTTAGGAAATTATTGAAACATGATGAACCCACTCATCTGTCTCAAATTATTGGCCAACAGCTATTGACTTTGTGGGTGTCGTGACCACCACGGCATTATTTTTGTTGTCATAAGCTAGGCCGGTTTTCCCTTTGTCCCACCCTTTTTTGATATGACGATATGAATCGATCGGGATTTGCACCATCGAATTACAAAAGAAGCTGGTTTTATCACAGTTAATCAGTTCAAAACCAATAGTTTTGGTAGATAATCTATGGACAAGATGATACGATCGACCATCATGAGCAAGACTAGAAATTTGTTGATAGTAGCCACCAGAAACTTGCATGAACACATGCAATGAAGCAATCCCCAACGCCAACAGGGTCATGAGCATTGCTTCAAAGGTGATATTGCGGGTGGCGCGCTGGCGAATTAATTGAAATATCCAAAAAAACAGTAAGCTCACGACAATTATTAATAAGGTCATCCACACGTACACCGTGTTAAACCAACCATAACCTAACAATATCCAATAGTTAATATAAGGCGAGCCAGCATAACCACTAGCAAAAATTCCTAGTAACATCAATATTTGCATTGATAAAAATAAAAATGCAATAGTTAACTGCCAGCTATTGAAGTAGTGAAAAAGCTTTCTGCTAATCTTAGCAAATAGGTAAGACATTATAAAAGTTGGTAGAATACTTTTTGATTAAGATATATTTTAATGCAGATTAGCGTTATGCCAAATTGATCGATAACGATAATTGATAAACATGTCGTTTGTTGATGCCAGTTAATTCAGCTAATTGTTTGCTAGCCGTCGATCGAGATACCCCGTTCTTTAACAACTGTGACAGCTCAGCAATGATCGATTCATCTGTCCAAATAATTTCTGAGATCACAACCCCGGCCAAAATTACGGTGTATTCGCCTTTGGGTTCTCGATGATTATAGAGTTCGATCGCTTCGCCAATACTGCCCCGCCAAAACTCTTCGTGCATTTTAGTGAGTTCTCGGGCTAATACTATCTGTCGATCGGCACCACAGGCTTCTTCTAAATCTGCCAATGTTTTAGCGATGCGATGGGGAGATTCATAAAAAATGGTGGTGCGCACCTCCGATTTTAATGCCTGTAACTGCGCTTGCCTTACCTCACCTTTGACTGGTAAAAAGCCTTCAAACACAAAGCGGCTAGTATCCAAACCAGAAGCGCTTAAACCAGTAACCAGAGCCGTTACACCAGGAATCGGCACCACTGCGGCACCGGCTGCGACACAGGCTGCCACTAAAACATACCCCGGATCAGAAATTCCTGGCATTCCAGCATCAGTGACTAGGGCGATCGATTTACCGCTTTGCAGCTTCTCTAAAATTTCTGGTATTTTTTGCTGTTCGTTGTGTTCATGACAGCTAATTTGGGGAGTCTTGATCTGAAAATAATGCAATAGTTTTCCGGTGTGGCGGGTATCTTCAGCGGCAATGAGATCTACTTCTTTCAAGATCCTTAACGCCCGCATGGTGATATCTTCCAGGTTGCCGATCGGGGTGCCCACTAGGTATAGAGTTCCGGACATCAAATTTAGGCGATTTCCCAATAGGTTTCAGAATCTAAATAGCTGCCGCGCAGCAAGCGGATCTGTGCCAGAGCCAAGATTGCCGGAATAATCCGTCCATAATTAGTAGAAATCGCCCTCCAGCCCAAATCAGCAAAAAACCAGCTCCACATAGCTGGCCCTAAAAAAGCAAACATCCCCCGCACTACCCCTTGACTAGCTGCTGCCGTAACCATGCCACGCTTCGCTAGCTGCATCGTCACATAGGCTTGTATCTGTCCGGCGGTAGCAATTCCACCTTTTACTAAAGCCTGCTGAGTGATTTGATAAGTTGCTAAATGAATGGCAAACTGGCGGGCAATTTGCTGCAATACCACCGGCTGAATCACGGAGCTGATTACCAAAGCACTGCTGCCAGTTAAAAATAGCTTCATTGGATCGTGCTGAATATGGACTGGCAGCGGCGTAGTCAGATTAGAACTGCTCAGCGATTTCTGAATTTTGACCGTAATCGCGGCCTGTTCGGTGCTGGGGAGTTCTTTGTAGGCTTTGCCCATCAAATGCACAAATAACTCTGCTTCTAGGTCTTCGGTGCTGAGCTTTTTAGAATAAGGAATCTTGAGATAGCGGCAGACTTGAATGATTGCTTGGCGATAGGTGACTTCTTGAGTGCGACCTTGTAAAACAGTCAAACCATCGGCGGCCAAATGGCGAAAACGCTGTTCGATCGAATCTATCCATTCCACCCGCTCTTGACTCTGAATATCTAGAGGCTCTGGAGTACCCATATAGTCTAAAGGATTAAACTTGCGGCAAAACAAAATCCGGGTGAGCTGCTGTAACTCATCGTCGGTTGCTAGTTCGAGGGCAGTGCGTAATTCGTCCAAGGCTACAATCTCCTTATGCGGATCTGGAGGGTGGAATTTTAATAGGCTGAACAAAACCTAGTTTAACCTACTTTTTGGGTTAGCTCACGGTGCGAAACCACTGAACTACTGCGCTAGCAAGGGTTTTGGCCATTTGCTGTTGTGCGTTGGAGTTGGTGATCCATTCAAATTCTTCTGGGTTACTAATGAAGCCTAGCTCCAAAAGTACCGAAGGCGCTTCGGCTGGTCTGGCCAAGGCTAAGTTATCCCAGGTCACACCGTATTGGGGACGACCACCGTATTGGGTAACGTATGTATGTAAGAAGTTAGCTAAGCCTTGAGCTTGGGAGTGATACCAATAGGTAGAGAAGCCTTTGACCTTATCGGGCTGGCCACCATCGGGTAGAGAGTTGTAATGTACCGAAAGGGAAATAGTCGGTTCAATTTTGTCTACCAAGGCACGCCGTGCATCTAAAGTAACCTCTTTGTCGGTTTCCCGCGTGAGGTAAACGGTAGCTCCTCTAGCAACCAATTCGTTAGCCAACAGCTTCGAGGCAAACAGGGTGGCTTCTTTCTCGGTGTAGCCGTTGGCTCCTACTGCCCCCGAGTCCATGCCACCATGGCCAGGATCAATCAAGATCTTGGCTCCGGTAAGAGGTTTAGTGGATTGCAAAGCCAACTTGGGAGGATGACGGAAGGACAGGACAAAAGTAGTGCCATCGTAGCGATACTGATAGCCCCATTGCTGCTTAGATTTAAAAGTGAAAGTGTATTCCACCTGATGGGGTTGCAAGGGCTTCCAATCTACTTTGTCGATGACCGGGTCGCTGCCCAATCTCACAATGTCAGTTTGAGCGGTGGTGTTGTACAGGGTGAGCTTAAGAGTGCGATCGGTTTGTTCGATCGAAATTGGCACAGCTACTTCCAATGGAAACAACACATCGGTATGTCCGTCGCGTTTTTGGCTGCGCACGCTGCGAATAATAGATTTTGGCGGTACAGATTTACCACTAGTAATTTTCAAGTCGCTAGAATTTACCCAAGCGCCATAGTCTAATCGCACCCAGTTGGCGATTTTGCCGTTGTTGTCGCCATCTTGACGACCAACCACTGTAGCTTTGATGCCTTTAGGTAAAGGAGTAACCCGGCTAAAGTTACTATTCGGACCGGTGCGGGCAACAGCTTTGTCGGTAACTACTTCGGCGATATCTAAGTTAACTGGAGATAAAATTTCGATTTTGCTGGGAGCAGTCACCGACACAGGTGCAGCCAGTTTGGCAGTGGCGGGATCTTTGGCTTCGAGGCGATAGGTTGCAGGGCTGACTATTCCGGTGGCTTTGGCGATCGCGCAGCCCAAATATCTACCGGCTCCATATAATGCCTGAGGTTCACCACCATCATTTAAGACGGCGTTGTTTGCTGGTAAAACAACTTGAGGATTTTGGGATTGCAGGGGAATGCTGCCGCCACCTTGAATATCTACAGATACTTTGGAGTTTTCGGGGGCAATAGCGCCAAAACAGAGGGTATCGCCGGTCATGGCGCTGACGTTGCCTCTGGGTTCAAAGCCTTCTTCTCGAAAGCCGGTAATAGGGGCTGCGGCTATTTTTGGTTCGCGAGTGACCTTAATTTTTACTTCTTCGTTTTGGTAGCGAATGCTAAAGTTGTTTTCGCCTTCTTTGAGGGGGAGGGTGGGGGCAAAGTTACCGGTTTTACTGCGATCGACCACCACACCATTGATAGTAACTGGTGCAGGTACTGGGGCGGTGCCAATGAAGAATACCTTGTCTGACTTGGTTTTGTGTGTGGCAGGGGGGTATGTAACCGACAGCATTTTTTTCTGCGCAAACGCTGGGGTTCCTAACACTAAGCAGATCGCCATGAAAAAAAGGATGACTGATCTAACAAATTTTCTCCCCATGGCACACCGGTAAATAGAAGGTCTATGAAGAATCTTTGCGAATCTATAAGCTGGATTATAATCTATTAACTTATTTTTGCAAAAAAATATAGAATCTTGTTAGATTTGGCGAGAGAATATTTTCTCAATACGTAAACGTAACAAATGATACCGTTATTCAAATATCATTTCGTCAGTTTTTACTCTGGAGCTAGCAAGCAGCTCCGGATTTATAACGCTAGCAAAATCAGTATAACTGACGTATTCTCCAGGAATTTAGGTCTGGGCATCTACCTGATTTTCAGTGACTTTTTCCGTTGTGAATATAATATCTTCATAGACTTGTTCGATAGGGAAAGTCAAGTCAATACTAGTTAGTCCAATCAAATCACCCGGTTCATAGTCAATGATGCTCCAGTTGCGATCGACTTTACGGAATAGTTCGATCGCCATCGTTTCTGCGTCAACTAAGACATATTCTTGCAAGCAAGGATTGCGCCGATAGAGCTTGAATTTATTTCCTCGATCGTAAGACTCGGTGGAGGCAGAAAGCACTTCAACGATCAGACAGGGATAGGTAATGTACTGAGTTGTGGCTTTGTCTCGTTCATCGCAGGTAACGCTCACATCGGGGTAAACATAGTGAGACGATTCTAGAATGCTAACTCGGGCATCAGAGTTTAGGGTTTTACAGCCGCTGCCGCGCAGATGAATTTTAAGCAGAGAACCAAAATTCAATGCAATTTGACTATGATTGATCGTTCCACCAGTCATAGCATAGACTTCCCCATCGATATACTCATGGCGATGAAGCTGTTGTTCTTCCCAAGCGAAATATTCCTCAGGAGTAAATTTAGGAGAATTGTCTCTTAATGCGATCATTTCAAAGCCTCCGAAGAGCTAATGAAATTGGGCTGTGACCTCAAAACTGTATCATGAGCAGGGGTAAGTTTAAATTTTGTCTGATTCTAGTATCATCAGCGAAAATTTATATCTGTGCTGATTTAGCTTGTGGTATAGTTGATCTTAATTCTCCTGATCCCTTTTGTATGCCCTACAGTAGTTTTACCCTTGCTCAGGTGCAGCGACAGTTTGATCTACATGTAATTAAAGGCACTTTTTTTACTGATTTACCTGTTTTGGCTCCCCGTGATTGGTTAATTAATCTCCTCCATGAATCTGCCCCGCTCGCTGTAGGTCTTGGGACTGAAAAAGTGCGATCGGAGCTAATTATTGCGCCTTTACTGTTTGAGATTAGAGAACTCCTCGATCGGCAGATTGGCTTCTTTTCTGGGGCAGATTTCACCATCGATGTTGATGCTGGCTTGAATGGAGTTTGTGATTTCCTCCTCACGCGCTCAACTAACGAATTGATTATCGAAGCTCCAGCAATCGTCATCATTGAAGCCAAAAAGGGTGAACTTAACGCTGGTTGGGGTCAATGTGCCGCAGAAATGATTGCCGCCCAGAAATTTAACTCTGCTAATGGTCAAGAAGTTCTCACAATTTACGGCAGTGTTACCACCGGCACCCAATGGCAATTTCTGAAACTCACTGGTAAAGAGTTGACCATCGATGTTACTGAGTATTCTTTAAATCCTCTCGATCGAATCTTAGGTATTTTTAAGTGGATGGTAGACGGTTAATGCCAAAAATCCTTGTAAAATCATTGCAAAATCAAACTGTTACCATAGTGCTTCTGTTGTTGCTTAGCCCCAGTGGATAAATAATCAGACGATCGCCTAAACTCCATGTTTCTTATACCGATTTTTGTCCTCTTATAGCGGTTCTGTTTTGAATAAAGTGAATTAATCGAGCTGATTAGCATGTTTGTGCTTCTTGGTTATCTGAGTTATTCTCAAAAGGCGAATTACAATAGCATCCATTAGCATACCAGTTCCGAATATTTTCAAGTGATATTTGTGAATATGCTGCTTTAATAGCTTCATCTAATTCTTCGTATGTTCTCGCTCCTATCGATCTCAAAATTGTTTTAAGTTTAGACCAGTAATTCTCAATTGGTGATAAATCAGGAGAGTAAGGGGGTAAGAAAACTAAAGTAGCTCCAGCAGCTTTTATTTCTTCTTCTATTCTGGCACTTTTGTGAGCTGCGGCATTATCCATGATGACATATTGTCCAGGCTTAAGCATAGGTACTAGCTTGGCGCAGGTAAAAGCCTCAAAAGTCATTTTTTCACTCCCCCTAAAATATTATATGATGCAATCATTCCTTCCAAAGATATTGCTCCGATAATTGAGACATTTTGTGTCTTTTGTGGTTTAGCTCCCCTTGCTCTTTCACCTCCAAATGCTCTAGCATACATCCGAATCATAGCTAAATTCACGCCAGATTCATCTATAAATATTAAGTTTTCGGGTGTGACATTTCGGATCACATCCCAATATTCAACCCGCAGTTTTTGAGTTCTTTCTGTATGTTTTTCTACATGGTAGAGCGTTTTTTTTTGCGATTTAGATCCAGTCGCTGCATCAAGCTCCCCATCGTGGAACGAGGCACAACAACGTTCTCTTTTTCCTTTCCGATGAGGAACCGCTATAAGCCACTAAAATTCCACTATCAGTGATGGTTAGTGGTGGATAACTCATATGTTGCGCTGCTGGAGATGTTGGGCGATCGCCTGTTTCCGATTAGCTCTTTCCGATAAATCTGGCGAGGCATCCGAGAGGAGATGCTGAGGATGTCCACCGCGTCGCTCTACAAAAGGAATATCTAAATTGAGGGTCAACCAGCGTTCTCGAATTAAGCGTTTAACCAAGTCACTATGATCAACATCTTTTTCATGGACAAGAATTTCAGCTAACTGTTGTTCTGTTTCAGGGTCTAGTCTGACTGTCAGCATGTTTCACTAACCTGTACGACATGTACAGCAATTATATCCTTGTTGCTCAGATCTACCACATTCTCATCAAACTCAATACAAATCCCGGCATGACCTCATTGCAATCAATTGAATTCGGAGACTCTAACAGTTCCTTTGCTTGCCCCGATAGCTCCGCTTGCGCCAAAGGCGATCGATAGATCTCCACCTGCTTATTTTGCGGATTGATAAGCAAACCCAACCGCACACCCAATCGCTGATACTCCTGCATCTTTTGTTGCAAAGGCTGCAAATTTTCCGTAGCAGAGCGTAGCTCAATCACAAAATCAGGAACCACCTTAATAAATCCCACAATTTTGCCCTCTGGCAACCGGGACTTCTCAATCCAAGAAACATCTGGCGCAAGTATGCCACCACCCAAAGCCGTAAAATCATAGCCACCCGACGAATCAAAAACCTCACCCAGATTAGTTTGCCGGTTCCATATTCCCACATCAACAATTAGATCAGCATTCTGCTTACTACTCTCACCACCAGTTGGAACCATTACAATCAATTCTCCATTGGGGGTTAATTCCAGGCGTAAATCAGGATTATCGATACAGAGTCGATCGAATTGCTCTGTCGTAACCTGCAAAACTGTATTGCTGACATTCAGCAGTAATGATGGAGAATCTATTGCGTTGCAACCATTGCCTACAGTCAACACAGCCGAAGCAGCAGCTACCATAAAACCTCTAAACACATACTTATTTCGGCTTTTGCCAATTATACACGATCAAAAAATGCTCATCGTCGATCAATCTCCACCTGCTTATTTTGCGGATTAATGAGCAAACCCAACCGCTAATACTCCTGCATCTTTTACTGTAGAGGCTGCAAATTTTCCGTAGCAGAGCGTAGCTCAATCACATCATCCCAAACTCCCATCCGGAGGATGTTGCCCAAAAGCCACCCACATCTCCCGCATCGTCACCAAAACCTCACGATTCATCTGAAGAGCTTCCACCGCCGCCCGTCCAATTTCCGTTTTACCTATCAAGATCGCTCCATCCTGCTCCCAAGCAAAATGCTCCGACCAAACCTGCTGTTGAGGATGGAAAACTGCGACCGGCTCCCCGATCATCGGTTCAATAAACACGACCCGATCGCCCTTCAACTGATTACAAGAAGGACAGGCCAAACACAAATTTTCAAAAGTCGTATCACCCCCACGAGAGCGTGGCACTATGTGTTCAAACTCAAACCGCATGGCCGTCAATCGTTCTGCCGTCTGACAATAGCCACAACAGTTCGCAAAACGCTTCCGTACCCTTGCTCGCAGATCAATAGGAACATAGCGACTCATGCCGCCAACTGATGAAGCGTATACTGGGCGCGGGTTTTCAACAGTGATAATTGCTCAGCCTGCTCCACCAATTGCGCCAATTCAATTTGTTCCTCAACAGGCAAAAGACCGTTAGAATTGCGATCGAGCAAATCCGACAAATGTTCCTGTGCCGCTACCGTCAGTTTACAGTCACCCAAAGCCTGAAGCTCTTTCAGACTCAAACCTAGTAAACACCGAGGATCATCAACCCCCAACTCCTGTGCCAAAAACGTCAGCACCTGAATCTGATCCTCACGGGATAAAGGTTTCAAAGTTGGCAGAAGTTCTGTAATGCTCATGATCTTCTCCAAATGATTGATTGTGTTCCCATGATAGTTGCTTTACAGCAAATCTAGATAACATCCATATTTAAATCAGCATTCTTCTTGCTACTCTCACCACCAGTTGGAACCATCACAATCAATCCTATTCGGCTTTTACCTAATTGCATTACCCCCAAAAAATGGTCATCGTCGATCGCTGCGCTTGCGCCAAAGGCGATCGGGTAAAGATGCTCACCAAGGGAAGAGGCCGTCTTCTGGTAGAATTCGGAATTGTTAGTATCTTTAAATTTGGTTTCCAATGGCCACATCTCGCGCAAGAATCGCCCTCGATGCAATGGGTGGGGATTTTGCCCCAGCTCCGATCGTCGCAGGGGCGGTTAAAGCACAGTCAGAGCTAGATGTGGATGTCATTCTAGTTGGCGATCCCGAACAAATTAGCGCCTGTTTAAAAGAACAGGGCGTGACCGAAAAAATTGAAATTGTCCCCGCCGAAGGGATGATCGAGATGGACGAAGAGCCGTTAAGCGCTTTGCGACGCAAGCCCAACGCTTCGATCAATCTCTGTATGAAGCTCGTCAAAGAAGGCAAAGCCGATGCCGTTGTTTCCGCAGGACATTCTGGGGCAGCAATGGCGGCGGCTCTATTGCGACTGGGTCGCTTAAAAGGCATCGAAAGGCCCGCGATCGCCGCCATTTTTCCAACGATTGTGCCCGATCGATCAGTCTTAATTTTAGATGTAGGTGCCAACGTAGACTGCAAACCCAAGTACCTAGAGCAGTTTGCAGTCATGGGTTCCATCTATAGCCAGTATGTTTCGGGGGTTGCCAACCCCAAAGTAGGCTTGCTGAATATTGGCGAAGAAGAATCGAAAGGCAATGACCTAGCCATCAGTACCCATGCTTTGTTAGCTAAAAACCAAGCCTTAACTTTTGCCGGTAACGCCGAAGGTCGAGACGTGCTTTCGGGTAACTTTGATGTGATTGTTTGCGACGGTTTTGTCGGCAATATTTTACTGAAATTTGCCGAAGCTGTTGGTGGCATTGTAGTGCAGATGCTCAAAGAAGAACTGCCTCGCGGTACCCGTGGTCAGGTGGGTGCCGCAATTCTCAAGCCCAATTTGAAACGTCTAAAACAGCGGATTGACGCAGCAGAGCATGGTGGGGCTTTATTGTTGGGAGTAGAAGGGGTCTGTATTATTAGTCATGGTAGCTCCGATGCCTTTGCGATCGCCAACGCCATTAATGCAGCTAAGCTAGCGATCGATAATCAAGTGCTCGGTCATCTCCAAGATCGCACCAAACAGTAAATTAACTCACAAGATTCGGGGTAAATCACCATGGGCGTAACATTCATTGGTTGCGGAGCAGCCGCTCCTGCCAAAATCGTGAGCAACGATGCCCTCAGCAAGTTTGTGGATACCAGCGATGAATGGATCGCCAGCCGCACCGGAATTCGCCAGCGGCATTTGGCCGAAGCAGGAGATTCGATCGTCAGCCTCGGAGCAGCGGCAGCCCAGCAGGCGTTAGCAATGGCTGGGGTGGATGCGGCAGATATTGATATGGTGCTGTTGGCCACTTCTACGCCAGACGATTTGTATGGTAGTGCCTGTTTGATTCAGGCTAGCATTGGAGCGAACCGGGCAGTGGCTTTTGATTTGAGTGCGGCTTGTTCGGGGTTTGTGTTTGGTTTGGTGACAGCCTCGCAGTTTATTCAAACCGGCAGCTATCAAAATATTTTGGTGATTGGGGCAGATATTCACTCCCGCTGGGTAGATTGGCAAGACCGGAATACCTGTGTGCTGTTTGGTGATGGCGCAGGGGCAGTGGTGCTTCAGGCAGGCCAGCAAGAAAATCTCTTAGGGTTTGAGCTGCGCAGTGATGGTAGTCAAAATGATGCGCTGCATTTGCGCTATGAGGGCACAAACATAGAGCTAAGTGATGATGTGCAAGTAAAGCAAGGGGGCTTTGGGCGGCTGATGATGAACGGTAAGGAGGTCTATCGGTTTGCGGTTAATGCGGTGCCCGATGTGATTGATAAAGCGTTGTTTAAAGCGCAGCTCCAGGTAGCAGATGTAGATTGGTTGATTTTGCATCAGGCTAACCAAAGAATTATGGATGCGGTGGCCGATCGATTGGGTTTGCCCCCAGAGAAAATTGTGAGTAACGTGGCGGAGTATGGCAATACCTCGGCGGCTTCGATTCCGATCGCTTTAAATGCGGCAGTGCGATCGGGCAAAATTAAGCCTGGTGATACGATCGCGACCTCGGGTTTTGGTGCTGGTCTATCTTGGGGAGCAGCAATTTTGCGCTGGGGATGATTTCTCGATCTTCCCAGCCTCTAGAGACATTCAGCTCACCGTCATCACAGGAATAGATACAGACAGTGCATTCCAGACCTCTGTTAATCGTTGAAAACCGATCGATTCATAGCCAGTGGCTTCATATCTTTGTACCATTTGTTCTTTGATACCTAGCTTGGCGGCTAACTCTTTTTGAGTCATACCCAAACCGATTCGCTTTTGAATTAGTACTTTGGGCAAATCTTCGATTGCCCCCAGGGTAATTTCAACCTTCCCTGCTTTGAGATCATCATATGCCTGGATGTCCATTTGCATTCGAGCAATTTGTGTCTGAAAGCTATTCTGCATCGCTGCCAATTGATTAGATGGAATATGTGATTGCTCTATCATTTTGTCAATGACTTGTTGCAGATTGCCAATTTCGCCCTTAGTAACCTTATATTGATGCTCATTTTGAATCATGACTAATTACCTCGCTGTATCAAAATTTCTCAAATCGATCTCTATGATTCCAATTGTTTCGCCATTGCGATTTTTCTGCAAAAAACCTTGAAAAGCTGACATGAAATCCACCCGCAACTCACAGCCAAAGCGAGCATGTTGCTCATGGAGATCTTGAAAAACTAGATCTAGAGCGCTGCTGTTAATGCTCATCCCGTCAAAACAGCCATCAATGTCATTTGGTCGTTCCTTATCAGTTATAAAACTACCACCGATGTAAACGGTCTGACAATTAGCTTGGATTAATAATTGGAGTGCAAATTTCAAGCCAGACAATAGATTAATGCGGCGAGGGTTGTAACCATATCGCTCCCAAAAATCTTCCCAACTCATTGCCCAAATTCCAGGTGGTAAATAGCCGCTCTCGGTAAATGGGGGCATTGAGTTGGTTCTCCATCGAACTTGAAAACAAGGCTGCGTTTTATCTTATGTTAACACAACTTTTTAGTTGGAGTAAAGCTAGTACAACTTTTATGAAAGCACTAGCTCCGAAGCCGCTTAGTACCCTTGGCAAACTTAGTTGTTCCCAGAATCAAAAAATATTTGGAGTAAATACCGATCCCTATTGGATCGCGAACATCTCTACAATGTTCATTGCCATTAAAATTCCATCAGCACACATCTAGCCTTCTTATGCAGCCCAACAACCCCAAAGATTTCACCGAAAAAGCTTGGCAAGTGATCACTCGCACGTTGGATGTGGCCAAACAGGCTAAGCATCAGCAAATGGAAACCGAGCATTTGCTGAAATCTTTGCTGGAGCAAGAAGGCTTAGCGATCGATATTTTTACCAAAGCTGGCGTAGAGGTGGCTAAGCTACGAGAGAAAGTAGACAAGTATATTCAAGTCCAGCCCAAAGTTGGTGACAACACTAACGTATATCTGGGTAAAGCATTAGATTTATTGTTTGATCGTTCGGTCACAATCAAAACAGAATACAAAGATGAATTTATTTCGATCGAACACCTAGTCTTAGCCTGCGCTCAGGACGATCGGCTAGGCAAAAAGCTATTCAGCGAATTTAATCTCAACGAAGAACTCCTCACCAAGACCATTAAACAAATTCGCGGGAGTCAGAAAGTGACCGACCAAAACCCTGAAAACAAGTATGAGTCTTTGACCAAGTACGGCAGAGATTTGACTGAGGCAGCCAAAGCGGGTAAATTAGACCCGGTAATTGGCCGCGATGAAGAAATCCGCCGCACCATTCAGATTCTTTCCCGGCGGACAAAGAATAACCCAGTGTTGATTGGTGAACCTGGAGTCGGTAAAACAGCGATCGCCGAAGGTTTGGCACAGCGAATTGTCAGTGGTGACGTACCTGCCTCTCTGATCGATCGCCAGCTAATTTCTTTAGATATGGGAGCATTGATTGCTGGAGCAAAGTATCGTGGAGAGTTTGAAGAACGGCTGAAATCGGTGCTTAAAGAAGTCACCGAATCTGACGGCAAAATCATCTTATTTATTGACGAAATCCATACTGTGGTGGGAGCCGGTGCCACTCAGGGAGCGATGGATGCAGGAAATTTGCTGAAACCGATGATGGCGCGCGGGGAGCTGCGTTGTATTGGAGCCACTACCCTCGATGAATATCGCAAATATATTGAAAAAGACGCGGCGCTAGAGCGTCGCTTCCAACAGGTCTATGTGGATCAGCCCAGCGTAGAAGATGCCATTTCGATTCTGCGGGGGTTAAAGGAGCGCTACGAGCTGCACCATGGAGTGAAGATTTCCGATGATGCGGTGGTGGCAGCGGCGACTCTTTCTAGTCGCTATATCAGCGATCGATTTTTGCCCGACAAGGCAATCGACCTAATGGACGAAGCGGCGGCTAAGTTGAAAATGGAAATCACCTCTAAACCAGAGGAATTAGATGAGATCGATCGCCGAATTTTACAGATGGAAATGGAGCGGCTCTCGGTTAATAAAGATACTTCAAGTGGAGCTAAAGAAAGACTAGAAAGATTAGAAAAAGAACTAGCCGAGTTTAAAGTTCAACAGGGGGGCTTAAATACCCAATGGCAATCAGAAAAAGATGTTATTACTAAGATTCAAAAAATCAAAGAAGAGATTGATCGAGTCAGTATTGAAGTTCAACAAGCTGAGCGGGAGTACGATCTAAACAAAGCTGCTGAATTAAAGTACGGCAAGCTTACTGAGCTGCATAAAGCTTTAGAAGAGGCTGAAGAATACTTAGCTGATGCTCAAACCAGCGGTAAATCTTTGTTACGAGAGGAAGTCACAGAGTCCGATATTGCTGAGATTATTTCTAAGTGGACTGGTATTCCGCTGAATAAACTAGTCGAAGGCGAACGGGAAAAACTCTTACATCTAGAAGAAGAACTTCATCGGCGGGTAATTGGTCAAGAAGAAGCAGTAACCGCAGTAGCCGAAGCGATCCAAAGATCCCGAGCTGGCTTAGCCGACCCCAACCGCCCGATCGCCAGCTTCATATTTTTAGGCCCTACTGGTGTAGGCAAAACCGAATTAGCTAAGACTTTGGCCAACTTCTTATTTGACAGCGAAGAATCAATGATCCGCATTGATATGTCGGAATACATGGAAAAACACGCTGTCTCGCGGTTAATCGGTGCGCCTCCCGGCTATGTGGGCTACGAAGAAGGCGGTCAGCTTACCGAAGCTATTCGTCGTCGTCCCTATGCGATCGTGTTATTTGATGAAATCGAAAAAGCCCACAGCGATGTGTTTAATGTGATGCTGCAAATCTTAGATGATGGGCGAGTCACAGACTCTCAGGGGCGAGTGATCGACTTTAAAAACACCGTAATTATTATGACGAGCAACATTGGCTCTCAGTTTATTCTGGAGCTAGCCGGTGACGATAGTCGCTACGATGAAATGCAAAAGCAGGTAATGGAGCTGCTAGGTCAAAGCTTCCGCCCAGAGTTTTTGAACCGAATCGACGACACAATTATTTTCCACAGTCTGCAAAAGAGTCAGCTCCGGGGTATTATCCAGATCCAACTTCAGCGCTTAATTGATCGACTCGTAGAACGCAAAGTCGGTCTGAAGCTGACCGATGAAGCCCTCGGTCACATTGTAGAAGTGGGCTACGATCCTCTCTATGGGGCAAGACCACTAAAGCGGGCAATTCAACGAGAGTTAGAAACCCCGATCGCTAAGGGCATTTTGCGCGGTGATTTTAAAGAAGGTGAAACTATTAGTGTAACGCTGGTTAAAGATCGCTTGAGTTTTGCGACTCAGACTCCGGCTACATAAGTGGTAGGTAAGTTTAAACCACTATGAAAAGAAGAATTATCCGTCGATCGAGGCAATGCTAATATTGCTTGAAGGTCAAAGTTCGGCTAGAATCAGTGCAAAATATTAGAGCTTATGGTTTGGTTGAATTTATTGTCGATCGTCCTGATGGCGATCGGCCTATACATAGCGAACTGGTGGGTAGCTCTCGCTGGATGTCTTTTGGCGCTGATACTTTCAGTCCCCACGATCACCAAATCGATTCAGCAAGAATTTTTGGAGGCACTGAACCCAGCCCAGCGGCGGCAGTTTCTAGCCATTTTTACTTTCTTGATTGCTTTGGTAGTCTTAGCTGAGCTTACTGGCACCATTGCCTGGGTTAGAGTACAGATCAAATCAATCAATTGGGATATTGCCGGGAGTCTGGCAGAGTGGACTGGGGCGTTGGGGCAGGTCTTGATTGCAGTACTAGCGGTGTATATTGCTTGGCGACAGTATGTAATTTCGCGGGATTTAACGATCGAACAAAACCGTCTTACTACCCAACAGAACGTCTTGACTCAACAGCAAACGATCGATACCTATTTTCAAGGAATTTCTGATCTGGCTTTGGATGACGATGGTTTTTTGGAAGACTGGCCACAGGAGCAGGCTTTTGCCGTGGGACGCACGGCGGCGCTGTTGGGCAGTATTGATGCCAATGGTAAGGCTAAGGTTTTAAGATTTTTGTCCCAATCCAAACTCATTAGTCCTTTAAAGCGCGATCGCAGGCTGGGTAGACCAATGCTCGATGGCAATGGCGGCTATGCCGAAGATCGAGATGAAGGCTCACGGGTGATTGATTTGGGGGTGATCTTGGCGGGCACCGACTTGTCTGGAACTGATTTACGCTGGACAGATTTAAGTGATGCCAACATGATTCGGGCAAATTTGCAGGGCTGTGATTTAGTTAGAGCAAATTTTTCTCGCACTATTTTGTATGGAGCAAATTTGCGAAAGGCAGATCTAAAGGGCACTCTGCTGTTTTATGGTCGGGTAGAAACTGCTAGCCCCCGTAGTAAAAACCAAATTCCTAGCTATAGTACAGGTGTATTTACTGGTGCTGTTGTAGAAAATGCTGATTTTACCGATGCACTGGAAATGAGTACAGAGCAGCGACAATATTGTTGTGCTTGGGGTGGTGATAAAACTCGGGCAACTATTCCTGGTGGCTGTGCTGGCATACCTAATCTTTTGGAGCAAGACAAAGAATAAATGCCGTTCTAGAGATTTTGCTGCAACCATTTTTGGAGGTCATTGATCGCCTCAAAATCTAACAGTGCTTCCCCTAGAGATTCTAGCTGAGTCGTGGAAAGAGATTTTATTGCCGCTGTCATTTCATCTGATATTTTGCCTACTTGTCGATCGAGCAACCGCACCACCAAAACCTGCTGCCCCATCATTTGCCCCCGAGCTTCGCCCTCTTGACGCGCTTCTTGACGAATAGCTTCCACTGTTTCTAAGTACAAAGGTGACAATTGCATTAGGATTTCCTCCTCATCTGATTCAACATTTACTTGACTGGCTAGATCTATTCTATAGGATGCCAGCAACTCCAACAGACCTTCACGGTATGGCGAATCCGCTGGCAAAGCCTCCACTTCAGCCATAGCCTGCAATTGTACTTGCCCCTTCTCCATCAATCGGAATAGTAGAGTCTCCGGTGTGACAGGTAACTGATGTGCCACAATAATCCCCACTTGAAAGCCTTTACCCATTAAGTAAATCCCTTTGCCCCAATTCTCCTCATCAGTTTTGGCACAAAAAAGGTCTTGTTTTTCTTCTGATAAAGTTGGGGTAACAATCCAGACTCGGGGCTGTAGCTGTTCTACCGTAACGTATTCGGAGCCGTGGAGCTGTTGAAGCAGCACAGCTTTTCCCACACAGCTTTGAATTTCAGCAATTTTGACCGGACTGCGATAAGGTTCAAAGGCCACAGCCTGTCCACTGATGCACTCCAAGATTGATAATTACCTCTGAAATAGTAGAACTTTTGCTAGCCTTGATTTCATTCTTTATTACATTTTATCCATGACTATATCTCCTTTTACTGTGTAATAAATACTAACTTGGTTACCTGATGATTCTGAAGCAGATGGTAAACTTTTAGTATAAGTATCGTCAAGAATACGTTCGGCTTCACCCTTATTGGTGTCAGGCGGTACTTGAATATCAATTGTAACCCCATCTCTTCTTTTTGTGACACGAATAATAGATTCACGATTTATGCCCGGAAACTCTTGAATTAATTTTTCAAAGGCAATAGCAAATGATTTTGGATTAACTACTCCTTTTATCATAAAATGCAGTACATCTAGACTCTTCTCATGATATTCTTTAAAGTCACCAGGTTCAAAAATCGTTTTATCGTTGTGAGGCCGTCGCTCTTGATGATCATATTGTCCATCTTGGTTTTTATGCTCCAACTCAAAAAAATACTCGCATTCAACGTTTTCCAAGACGGTTTTTCTATCAATATTTCAACTCTCTAAGCAAGCTCCAGTTAGATTTGAACCAGTGAAATTTGCCCCAACAGCTTGTACTCTTGATAAGATAGCTTCGCTTAAGTTACTATTCCTCAAACTGGCATCATTCAAATTAGATCCTTAAAAATTAGCATTATCTAATTTTGCACCATCTAAATAAACTCCCCGTAAGTTTTCCCCAGCATATGCTTTCTTTTGCCCATCTCCAGTGATTAGCAGTTCTCTCACTGCTGGACTAGATAATACTGAGTAACCTTGATATTCTTGTCTAGCTTGATGTAAGTTTTCTGAACCACGAAAGTTAGTATGCTTGATGTTGGCTTCTCGAAAGTCAACTCCTTTAAGATTTGCTTCTTCAAATATTGCCTTAGTCAAGTTTGCTTTGCGAAAGCTTGTTCCACCAGATGCAGCAAAATTAGCCACTATCAGTCTAATATAACTAAAATTACTCGAATCCTGAATCAATTCCAAGCATCCATAAACAAACAGTATAAAAATTGCTACAACGAATGCTGCGAGAATGAAAATGGCTAAAGGTATGTTATCAAAATATGAATTTGTTGTTAAAAATCCTGTTGCAGCTCCAAGAATCCCTGGTACTGCAATTAAAATAATGATTACGGATAAGACATACATTGCAGGAAATCCGGCTAACCCAATAGCAAGAAAAACAGGGATTATTAAAGATGGAGTTGCTAAAACAGCTAGTAAAACTGCCGCTGAATAAACCTTGAATGAAGACATTAGTAAAGCAGCTAATGAAAAAATGCCCCCGAATCAGATTCACTAAGGTTTTGGTGTCTAAAATTGCACTTTTTTAATTTTTTCCGACCGGAGGAGTTCGAGAACATAACTGAATAAATTATGAGAACTAGATTTAGTGAGAGATAAAATTTGCAGCAGCTCAGAACTCCTTAAAGTAACAGTCTACACTACTAATTCGATAAAATCTTATGAAATCTTCACAAAGACAGTAGTTCTACATTCCATAAATTGAAGTTTTTATCACTGCTCTAGCCATAAGGACTACCTCAGGGCTGCATCATTCAGTACTGGTATAGAGCTGATTACTGTTGGTTATTCTAAAGATTTCGCTGCAACCACTCTTGCTGGTCAGCAATTCTGCATAGTAAACACTCCGTGAACGCTTCAAAATCCAAAAGCGCTTCCCCCAGAAATTTTAGCTGAGTCGTGGAAAGTTCTTGAATTGTCTTATCCATCTCATTTGAGACCTTGCCTACAGGTTGATCGAGATCGAGTAGTACAAAGCGCTATGATGAACGTAGTCATTCCAACCGTTCAATAAAGGCATCATGACTTTCAGTGAACTTTTACCGACGGTGGAGCAATTGTTCCATTAGGACAAATTTCGACTGATTCATTTTCTCCTCCTAGCAGTTGCCTGAGAAGAAGACTGGATCCGATGAATCACTGCTTCATCAACTAGCTACCGAAGCAGTCGTGTGGTCGTCCCAAGCCGATGCCACCGCAGTCCAAGCATTATCGAATTTGCTAGACGTAGCAAAAATAGAATCCCCTGCTTGATAGACAATGCTATTTATTCACCGAACGAACTGACGATCTTGGGCGATTCTGCATTACAGACACTTTGTGAACGGTCACGATGCCGTACATTCCCCTCACTCAGACCTTCCAGCGAGGATGTGGTACCATCAAATTTGGTGTGTCCGCATTGGGCACCGGGGCGTTCATCGCTTTGGCGTTGGTCGCCGGCCATGATTCATGGTACCGTCGATCAAAATTGTGATGCCAAATGGATTAATTGGTCGCCATCATTCTAGAGGTTTTGTTGTAACTATCCTTGGAGGTCAATGAGTTCTATACTACTGAAGAGTTTCAAGTTTTTTGATGTGTTCTGATGGGCAAAGTTTTTATTATTGGTGCCGGTCCAGGTGATACTTCACATCTGACTCTGCGCGCCCAGCAGTTATTAGCCAGCGCCGATGTGGTTATTTATGATGCCTTAGTCGATGAAAGCCTGCTGCAATTTTTGCCTGCTCACTGTGAACGAATTTATGTGGGTAAACGGGGTGGCCAACCCAGCATTACCCAAACTGAAATCAATCAAATTTTGGTTGATCAGGCTCAACGTGCCGATCGAGTAGTGCGGCTTAAATCTGGAGATCCATTTATCTTTGGTCGCACCACCAGTGAAGTCGATGCCCTCATGATGGCAAATTGTTCTTACGAAGTTGTCCCAGGCATCTCGGCAGCTCTGGCTGCGCCCTTGTTAGCCGGAATCCCTTTGACTGATACAGTGCTGAGTTATGGCTTTGCGGTGGTCACAGCCCACGCTCCAGAGGAATTACATTGGGATGCTCTAGTCCAAATCCCGACGGTGGTGATTCTGATGGGGGCGAGTACTTTAGCGGCTACGGTCAAAGGCTTAATTGATCATGGTAGGTCTCCTCAAACCCCGATCGCCATTATCCGGTGGGCTAGTTTGCCCCAGCAGGAAGTATTAGTGAGCGATCTGGGTCATATTGTCTCGACGGTAGCCGATCGAAATATGTCGCCAGCAGTGATTGTGATTGGGGAAGTAGTTAAGCTGCGTCCCTTCTTACGCTGCGATCGACGTTCTCCCCTGCGGGACAAGACGGTGTTAATCACTCGTTCTTTACAGCAGTCCCCAGAACTACAGCAGTTATTGGCTGCTCAGGGTGCCCGGACGATCGAGATGCCGACGTTGGAAATTGCCCCACCGAGTGACTGGGCGGGGTTAGATCAGGCGATTACTAAAATTGGGGATTATGATTGGCTGATTTTAACTTCGGCAAATGGAGTGGAATATTTCTTCGATCGATTAGCTGCCCAACATAAAGATGCGCGGGCTTTGGGTGGGGTGAAGATTGCCGTGGTAGGTCGTAAGACAGCAGATACTTTGCAGCGGCGGGGGATTTTGGCAGACTTTATACCAGCAGAGTATGTAGCTGATGCCCTAGTTGATAGTTTCCCAGAGTCGTTGACCGCTAAGCAAGTATTGTTTCCCAGGGTAGAGAGCGGTGGTCGGGAGTTGTTGGTACAGGCTTTTACGGCTGCGGGTGCCCAGGTGGATGAGGTGGCGGCTTATCAGTCAACTTGTCCCACAACAGCCGATCCGGTGGCTTTGTTAGCTTTACAGCGGCGGGAAATAGATATTATTACTTTTGCCAGTTCTAAAACCGTACAGCATTTTCATCAGTTGGTGGTGACGCATTTGCCCAAGGACTGGTCAAATAATTTGCTGATTGCTTCGATCGGGCCGCAGACTTCAGCGACTTGTCAGCAGTTGTTTGGTCGGGTAGATATAGAAGCTAGTGAATACACCATGCCGGGATTGGTGACAGCGATCGTGGAGACTTTATAAGATAGTCGAACCGCTGAGCCAGGAGACAATAATTTACGAACTCTGCACTAATAACAATGTTGCTGGGGTATTACTCAGAGTATTTATATACTAATTAGTGATACCCCACCGGAGGTGTATAGTGATAGCTTACAGAGATATTCTATTTAAACTTAATCTTCAAAAAGTCCTCTTCCATCTTGGCTCCCGAAGGCTGAAGTGCGGCCAAAGCCTGCGGTAGCACCAGATTACGGCGGTGATTGCCAATTCGAATATTTAGCTCATCACCAGTCTTATTGAGCTGTACCTTATCTTTAGGAATGCCTGGTAAATACAGCTCCAAGCTGTACTCATTGCTGCCCGCCGAAACGATCCGCATTGTGGTTTCTTTGTAATAAACCTGGGAGGGATCTTCGTTGTTAGGATACAGCACTTCTTTGAGTCGATCGAGCGCCTCCATCCCACACATTTCTTCTGAAAATAACGGCACCTCTTTGACTGGCAAAGGCGCAAAATTATCATGCAGCTCCTGGCGATACTTCTCTTGACTCTCCTTCCAACGCTTGAAGAACGGATCAGTCACTTCCGCCGGAATAATTCGGTTAGCAATTACCAAATCGGTTGAGACATTATACAAACTCAAATAAGCATGGGCGCGGAGTGATTCTTTAATTACCATTTTTTCGGGGTTAGCTACTAAACGCACCGAGGTAGTAGTGTTATCCATCAACACCTTTTGCAGTGCCTCGATCTGCTCATAAAACTCATATGGCGCATCCATCACCTCTTTATCTGGCAGCGAAAAACCCACGATCGGTCTAAAAATTGGCTCTACCAAAGGACGCAACATTACCGATACCGCCTGTAACGGCTTATAAAACTTCCGCATGTACCAGCCACCAACTTCTGGCAGACTCAATAACCGCAGTGCAGTCCCAGTGGGAGCCGAGTCAATAATCAGCACATCATAGGTGCCTTCATCGTAATGGCGCTTCATCCGCACCA
Organism: Synechococcales cyanobacterium GL140_1_metabinner_5_sub; assembly: GCA_025359065.1. GTDB lineage: Bacteria > Cyanobacteriota > Cyanobacteriia > Cyanobacteriales > Chamaesiphonaceae > JAAFHZ01. Next base: position 22,116 of record JANYHM010000068.1, read on the forward strand.
AACCAAAAATTTCATCCATCCCCGGCAAAATCGCTAACTCCTCGGCCTGGACTCCATCTAAGCCCCGCGCTTGTAAGACCTGGGTAATGTAGCGTTTGACTGCTCCCCAGTTGCCCTCTAGCTCCATTAGGGCATCTAGTTCCGCACCCCACAAGTTAGGGCGAACTTGAATTGGCTCATGCCCCATTTCTAGGTCAAAGCTATCAGCGAGAGAGTGAGCAGGATCAGTACTCAAAACCAGGGTTTTGTAACCCAGTTCGGCACAACGCAAACCAGTAGCCGCCGCTACTGAGGTTTTGCCAACGCCACCCTTGCCAGTCATTAAAATCAAACGCATAGTATTTTTTGAGGAGGTTAAGATATTTGCCGAATTTGGAGACGATCCCCGGGCTGCCCTCTAGTCTAACGAGAAAATGCTGTGGCCATAAAAAAATCTCCAGAAAATTTCCTACAAAAATCTCAAACAAATTTCTAAAGACTACTAAATATATGGAGATCGTGGGTTAAATTAATGGAGATATTTTTAATTTGCTTATCAGCCCCATGCAAAACCTGACCGTCCAAGAACTCGCGATCGTCATTGCCGTCGAAAAAATTGACCCCACACTACTTACCCCAGAATTTTTGAGCATGACCCAGATAGTCCCTAGCGAGTGGGAAGTCCTCGGTCAGCCCATGCGCAGCTATGAGGGTTCGCAAATCACCTATCAACAAGGAGTTTCAATCATCGCTCAGCCCCAGCGGCTCAGCTTTGTAGAGTTGATTCTTAACAAAGATACCGCATCGATCGAAGTTGTAAAAATCGCCAAGTCCTTAGTCAAAATATTGGCCAACCTCAAATTCGCAGGCATTGGTATCAACTTCCGAGGCTATCTAGATTTTGCCGGTCAAGAAGTCGCTGCTAACCGCTTTATGTTCTCTCATTTACTAGCGATCGGCGACTGGCAAAAAATCGGTACTTCTCCGGTGCAAGCTGGCATCAACTTGGGTTACACCTTTCCCGATAAAAAATTGAACCTCACTATCAACGAAGCAACGGTACAGCAACCCGACCAGTCGGGGGCACCAATTATTCTGTTTAGCGGCAATTTTGACTACGAGCTAAACGCCGCCGAAAACAGTGCAGATCTGGCCAAGTTAGAGCAAATTCTGGCTAATTGGCAGCAAGATATGCAGCTCTATAAAGATGTAGTCGAAAAATTCAAGCAAACCGACAGCGTGATTAACTTCCCGGCTTATTCTGCGTAGGTCGCTGCTCTGGCACCGGATCGTAGCCACCCGGATAACCTGGGTGGCAGCGACAAATTCGTTTCACTGTCAACCAAGTGCCATAGCCCGCCCCAAACCGATCGATGGCCTCGATCGAATACTGCGAACAGCTCGGCGTATACCGACAAGAAGGCGCAAACATGGGGGACACCCATTTTTGATAGCCCCGCACAAGTTGCGTCAGTGTTTTTTTCATAACTCAAGAAACCCATAAACCCCATAATTCCCTATCGGTGAAGGATTTGCTGCTTCTACTGCGCGATGTAATCACCGGATTTGCCGCCAGTTTTGCTTAGCAATCGAATACCGCCAATTTCGATCGATTTCTCGATGGCCTTAGCCATATCATAAAGAGTCAGCGCCGCCACCGTTGCCGCCGTCAACGCCTCCATTTCTACTCCAGTTTTGCCTTCGATATCCACCGTGGCTTGGATGCGATATCCCGGCAGGGCTTCATCGGCCTGAAGATCGATCAAGACCTTACTAATTGGCAGAGGGTGACAGAGAGGAATTAAATTCGAGGTTTGCTTGGCCGCCATTATGCCCGCTACCCGCACCGTCGCCAACACATCGCCTTTGGGGGCATTGCCACTGGCAATTTGTTGTAATGTAGCCAACGACATCTTTACTAACGCCTCAGCCGTGGCCGATCGCCTAGTAACGACCTTATCAGATACATCTACCATCCGGGCTTCGCCTTCGTCATTAAGGTGGGTTAAAGAATTCATCGCAGAATTTGTTTGCATTTGTTGTAAGGGCTATGTTATTGTGAGAAACGCACTAGGACAAGTAGCTCAGTGGATAGAGCTTCTGACTACGGATCAGAAGGTCGGGGGTTCGAATCCCTCCTTGTTCATTGCGAAACAGATAAGTTTAATGGCGACGTAGATATTAAATCCACGTCGCCATTGCTTTAAACTATTCCCACTCGATCGTGCCAGGCGGCTTGGAGGTAATGTCATAAACTACCCGATTAATGCCTTCTACCTCATTCACAATTCGGTTCGAGATAATTTCTAGCACGTCATAAGGAACTCTTGCCCAGTCTGCGGTCATGCCATCTTCGCTAGAAACAAAGCGCAGGACGATCGGGTTAGCATAGGTGCGTTGGTCGCCCATGACACCCACGCTTTTTACCTCGGCCAGCAACACAGCAAAAGCCTGCCAGACGCTGTTATACAGGCCATGACGGTTGACTTCTTGACGCACAATTAAATCAGCGTCCCGCAAAGTATTCAACCGGGCAGCCGTAACTTCGCCCATAATCCGAATCGCTAAACCAGGACCGGGGAAAGGCTGGCGCTGAATAATTTCTTCCGGGACATTGAGCACCTTACCTACTTTGCGCACTTCGTCTTTAAACAACTTGCGTAGTGGTTCAATAAGTTTAAATTGCAAGTCTTTAGGTAAACCGCCTACGTTGTGATGGCTCTTGATTTTGACAGCTACTCTTTCACCGGTTTGGGGGTCTACGTTGGTATCTGCCGATTCGATCACGTCTGGATACAGAGTTCCTTGAGCCAAATAATCAAAAGGTCCAAGCTTTTTAGACTCTTCTTCAAATACTCGAATAAATTCGTGACCAATTCGCTTGCGCTTTTCTTCTGGATCTACCATGCCTTTGATCGCATCAATAAACCGCGATCGAGCTTGCACATGCTCTACGTTGATATGGAATTGCTCATTAAACAAAGTCACCAGTCTTTCTGGCTCTAGCTTGCGCATAAAGCCTTGGTCGATAAACATACAAGTGAGCTGATCGCCGATCGCCTGGTGCATCAAAAAGGCCAAAGTAGAAGAGTCTACTCCGCCAGAAAGTGCCAACAAAACTCGTTTATCGCCAACTTTAGCGCGGATTTCCCGAATCGACTGTTCCACAAAAGCTTCAGTAGTCCAAGTAGGCTGACAGTGACAGATATGATAGACAAAGTTGCGAATCATCGCTGCGCCATCGATCGAATGCACTACTTCTGGGTGAAACTGTACGCCGTATAGTTTGCGCTCATGGTGGGCGATCGCCGCGCAGGGAGTATTATCGGTATGGGCAAGTAGTTCAAACCCCTCAGGCAACTTGTGGCAAGAATCTCCATGACTCATCCACATGGTGCTACCTTCGTTTACATTGGTCAGCAAATCGGTGGGGTCATCGATACGAATGGCGGCTTTGCCATATTCTGCTCGATCGGCTTTTTCTACCACGCCGCCGAGTTGCTGCACCATGAGCTGCATTCCGTAACACACGCCCAAAACTGGGATGCCCATTTCCCAGATGGCTGGGTCACATTGGGGGGCACCGGTATCGTAAACAGAATTTGGTCCCCCAGACAGAATAATGCCTTGGGGGTTAAGAAGCCGCAGTTGCTCGGCGGTGGTGCGATAAGAAATTACCTCAGAATAAACTTGAGTCTCTCGAATCCGGCGGGCAATCAGCTCGGAGTACTGGGAACCAAAATCTAAGATCAAGATGATCTGTTGTTGGAGTTGGTC
>JANYHM010000088.1 GCA_025359065.1 Synechococcales cyanobacterium GL140_1_metabinner_5_sub
TGGGAAATTTAGAACCCGCTCAGCCGTGATCGAAATTTCAATCAAAGGAGCATCTGGGTTAGGATAGTCATCGGAGCCAGCGCAGCGCGAGGAACGAAAAATGGAAGACAATCAAATTTTAGAGAAGCGGAAAATTTACAAAGCTTTGGGTATCCTCAGCGGTATTTTAGAATTATCCGAGGATCATTGGTCTAGCCTGTTGGTCAGAGGGAAAGCCTACTCTGTGACAGCCTCCAAAAAAGTGCGAGAAAAACACCAGCCAGGACAACTCCAAAACTTTAAAGTTTACCCAGCAATATTAGAAGGAGAATTGGGGTTTAGCTTACGGCTGGTAACTCAGATAGCCCCAAGAGAAGCAGGGATTCTCTTGAGAGGGTGCTGGGAAATTTATGAAGAAGAGCCGCGACTGATTATTTATCGTAATCGCCGGACTAAATGCAAAGCACCAACCGTATTACCCTTAATTTGGAAAGAAGCACCAATTGCTGATGGGCAGTATTGGGAAATTGAAGCGAAATTGGAGGGAGATAAATTTGAAGTTGTGCAAGCGATCGGATCATTTGACCCACCGCAGAAATATCAGAAGCAGGTCAAGAAAGACTTTGCATTAGCAAAGTCTTTCTTGCCTCGGCCAATTTTGAAAGGTGACAGAACTATAGCCATCAAATTAGATGTACCGCCAGTAGTCCTGAAAAGCATTGACCCGAAAGAAATCAAATCAGAGCTACCGTCACCAACTTTAAAAAGTGCCAAGACTTTGATAGCTCCGCTTGCGCCGATGGCGATCAAACTTCCCGAATCAGAGCCGATCGCCTTCAACGCAAACCAAGCGCTCGAAGAACTCCCCGTAGCCGCCAAAGCAGTTGAAGTCATTGAGCCTATGGTTGCCAGTGAAATCAAAGCGATCGTCGAGGTTCCAAGTGAGCCAATAGCGCCAGAAGAAACAGCAGATTTACCAGTAGCTGTAGAAGCCGCAATACCCAAGGGGAAGAAGGCCAGCGGTAAATCTCCATCAGCAAAGAAACAGCAGATCTTATCAGAAACTTCTGAGCCAAAGAAGACGAAGGAGAAGGTGAACAGCAGTCGATCGAAGAAGTCAATGAGCCTCACTGCTGACAGGCTATTTCTGGGGAAGCAGTTGCCCCCTGGGAAATGAGGGGAAGATCAATGGCGGTAATAGCGAGGCTCCCAAAGTTCCAACTGGCGATACCGGCTATAGTTTCCAAATAATCCCAACTGCATAGCTACCGGTTTCCTTCGCATAGCCGGTGGTGGCAAGCGATGCTCGACGATTAGCGCGAGTCCTCCTTGTCCTTCTAAGATCGATCCTCGATGCTTGCGGTGCATACCCAGGTGACAGACGGTACAGAGAGCTACTAGGTTTTCTGGGTGATTATTAGCGGGGTCGCAGTCCCAGTGGTGGACTTGGATGAGGTAGGCGCGGTCTTTCGCTGAGAACAGTCTCTCGCCGGGACGTAGGCCAAGGATGCCACAGCGGTAGCAGTGCCATCCCTCGCGCTCTTTGATGCTGAGGGCGATTATTGGCCAATCTTTGGGGTAGCGGGATTTCTGGGGTGATTGAGCCATGATGATCTAATCAAGCAACGCTTCAAGTTCGGCAATCAACTTATCTAGTTTACGTCTCTTTTTAGGATTATCCCAAATCTTAGATTGATTTACTGCTTTAACCACTTGTGTAAACCTGACTGTCGCAGGGACTTCGGATTCTATTGAAGTACCAATAGATTTAGTTTGGGCAATTTCCCGCTTGATTTGGGCAAGGGAAAGATTTTTACCTGTGGCAGATGTGAGGAGCTGACTACGTTGCACCTCGTCTTTAACATTCGCAATTGCTCGTGCTTTTGTAAACTCTAGATTACCCTCTCGTAAAACTCTGAGGACATCTTCAGGCATATTTAGCAGTGGCAATCGACTTGTCCGAAACGACTCCGGTGAAAATCTCCCGACTCCAGCCAAGACTTTTTCAATCCTTTGAAATTGGAGGAAAACGTTTTCCTCCAATTCTTGCCCTCGGGTTTTAGCATGATTAGCTCGGTGAAGAACTGAGGCTACATCTTCTGGAGTTCCATCAATTTCGATTGCTAGCAACTCCAAAATTGCCTCAGTTTCATCAATTGCATTGAGGTCATCGCGCTGAAGATTCTCGATTAGGGAAATTTGGAGTGCTTGCTTATCATCAAGCTCCTTAATGACCACTGGCAAATCTTTAAGCTTAAGTGCCTGTGCTGATCGATAGCGCCGTTCTCCAGCTACTAACTCATAATTGCCATTCTCAAGCTTCCGTAATAGTAGTGGTTCAAGAATGCCATGCTCTTGAATTGAATCAGTCAATTGCTGCTGTTTTTCAGGGTCGAAGTATCGACGTGGTTGCTTGAGTGGCAGTTGGATTTTAGCCAAGGGAACGGTATGGGATAATGCAGACTCATTAGAATTGAAATCTCCTATACTACTTGGATCTGAAATAAACTTTTGTGCTAGAGATGCAGAAAGTCCCTGAGAGAGAGGTTGCCGCTTAGACATTTAGCTCCTCCAATGCTTTTTTAAATAGAGATTCTAATTCCCGACGAGCAATTCCAGCAGTCGAACCTGTTAAATCAAAAACAGTTGCATTTTGACCAAACGCATCAGCAAGAATCTGACGTTGGTGGATGACGGTATCAAGTATGGATACTCCAGGCATAACTTTTAAAACTTCAAGAGCCTCTTCTTTCAGGCGAGTTCCCTTGACGGCACGATTGACAAATAAAACTGCATGGGGAGCACCTTGGCGGACACGTTGGGCTTGGTTTAAGAGCCGCACCGTATCAGATGCACTTTCTAGATCAACTCCTGTGGGTTGGCAAGGGACTAGAGCAACATCAGCAACAAGTACGATCGCGCGTGTTGTTTCAGAAAGAGCCGCAGGACCATCTACAACCACCCAATCATATTGCTCACTTAATTTGGGCAGTTCATCCAGCAGCTCATCAGGAGTTTGAATGATTTTGCATGGAATCTGATATTGCAGTCGAGAAAGCCAGGAGGATGAAGATTTTTGGGCATCTGCGTCTACTAAAATAACCATTGGCTTTAGTGGAGGTGTTTCTGCTTTAACATTTTTATTCTTCTTACCTTTAGCCGCCTGAGATGATTTTTCGGAGCTAACCTTATGGAGCCAGTGGGCTAAGTGGACTGCAACCGTTGATTTACCTGCGCCCCCTTTTTGATTGACGACAGCAATAATTGGCATATTTCCCAGAAACTAATTTGTTCTACAGTTTAGTTTACGCTTTGATGAGAACTCTGAAACAGAATTTGGAGGAAAACGTTTTCCTCCAAACGCAAAAGGTGGAAAAATGCTTTAACAAAAGCTGATGTTTTGGGTAATGCAAACATTTTGAAAGACCATAGTGCTTTATCAGGAGAGTCTTGTAAGCTTTGGCAATTATCAACATCTGGCAAATCGCTTCAAGGTGATCCGTAGTAAGAATGACTTATCCAGTGAGTTGACTCAATATCTGGTATAAAAAAAAGTGGGCGTTTTTTTCCGGGGTGCTGTGGGCAACTCAATACTCCTGAGTCAATTTCAACCGCTCCTGCAAGCGAGTATACCGCTGCCCAACCTCATGCTTTTTAACAGCAAGCCCGATCGCCTTACTAGAACCCACCACGATCGCCAACTGCTTTGCCCTAGTTAACCCGGTATAAATCAAATTCCGGGACAGCAACAAATAGTGCTGCATATACAAAGGCAAAATTACCACCGGATACTCCGAACCTTGGGACTTGTGAATCGAAATTGACCAAGCCAAACCCAACTCATTCAAATCCCCATAGTCATAAACCACCTTGCGATCATCAAACATGATAGTTACCTCCTGCTCAGTAGAGTCGATCGAACCTACCATCCCCAAATCTCCATTGAAAACCTCCCGCTCATAGTCATTTTTCAGTTGAATCACCCGATCGCCCACCCGCAAAATAGCATCACCCCGATTAATCTGCGCCTTATCATGATGTGGTGGATTCATTAACTCCTGTAACACCACATTCAAATTCCTTGTCCCCAAAATCCCCCGCGTCATCGGACAAAGAACCTGTACATCAGTCACCGGATTGAAACCTTGTTTCGGAATAAAGTCGCTAATCAGCTCACAAATCGTTTGCACCCCATGCGCTGGCTCCTGTCCACCCCCATGCCATAAACAATCCGACTTAGGTGTAGCCGAAATCAACTCCACCCCCGGAAACTGCCCCCGATTAATTTGGTGAGCAGCCCGAATAATACTACTAGACTCAGCCTGCCGAAAAACCTGGGTTAGATTCACCACCGGCATCCGCTCCGAATTGATCAAATCCGCCAAAACATTCCCTGGACCAACCGAAGGCAACTGGTCAATATCACCCACCAACAACAACTGAGCATCCTTAGCCACCGCCTTCAACAAAGAATTCGCTAAAAACAAATCCAACATCGAAGCTTCATCCACCACGATCGCTTCATGGGGCAAAGGCTCTTCAATCCCTCGCTTAAAACCTCTAGTTCCCGGATCGAACTCCAACAACCGATGAATCGTCTTGGCCTCCAACCCAGCCATCTCCGCCAACCTCTGCGCCGCTCGCCCCGTAGGAGCAGCCAGCGCAATCTTTTTACCCATCGCTTTCCACAAAGCCACGATCGTGCGGGTACAAAAAGTCTTGCCACAACCTGGACCACCTGTCAGAATCATGACCCGCTCCGTTGCAGCCATCTCCACCGCCTGTTGTTGTTCCGGCGACAGATTAATTTTGTGGCTCTGAGTAAATCGATCGATCCAACTCCTCACCCGTGTCATATCTACCGCCGGAGGCTGTTGCAATAAATCCAAAGTCAAATTTGCCAAGCTTTGCTCAGTATAGAAAAAGCTGGGCTGAAAATATAGCGGAATCTCCCCTACTACTTCCACCATCAAATCCTGCTGCCGCCCCATTTCATCCAATAGCTCTAACACAGCCTCAGATGTCGCTGGATACTCCGCCGTAGTTAACTTGGCGATCGACAAATCCATCAACTCCGGCTGAGGCAAAAAGCAATGACCATTCTCCGCCGCCTCCGTCAAAACATGAGAAATCCCCGCCCGATAACGAAACGGTGAATCCGGCAAAATCCCCAACTTTCGCGCGATCGTATCCGCCGTCAAAAAACCAATCCCAAAGATATCCTCAGCAAGCTGATAGGGATTGCGCGTCACCACCTCGATCGCCTTCTCCCCATACTGCTTAAAGATCTTGACCGCATAAGTAGTAGAAACCCCATGACCTTGCAGAAATAGCATCACCTCTTTGATGGCCTGCTGTTCAATCCAAGCCTTCTGAATCATCCGCACCCGCTTTTTACCAATCCCTGGCACTTCAATTAACCGATCGCTGTGCTGCTCAATAATCTCTAAGGTATCCAAAGCAAAATGCGCCACAATTCGTTTTGCTGTCACTGGTCCAACACCCTTAATCAAGCCACTGCCCAAATACTTCTCAATTCCGGTAAGAGTCGCAGGCTTAGTCTCACTGTAGCGAATGACCTTAAATTGCTGCCCATACTGTAGGTGCTCCGCCCAAGTTCCCTGAAGCTGAAGAGTTTGTCCTGCCTGAATACCTGCAAAATTACCAACGATTGTGACTAGCTCATGACAGCGGGGAGCCTGTAAACGCGCCACTGTATAACCAGTTTCTTCCGAATGAAAAGTAATGCGCTCAACTACTCCAGTCAAAGCAACGGGGGGTAATGACTGATTCTGAATTGAGTAGGGTGTTTTGGTGGTGGACACTTCAGGTGAAATAAGAGATCAGTTGTGCTGCTATTGGTTTTATTTTAGCAACTTTCTCTTGAATGACCTTCTTCTCTAAACTGTTTAAATGTAAGACGTGGTGCGAGATTCTCAATTATGGGCAAAAGCAGTCCAGCCCCAAAGTACTATGATTGAATCCAAATAGCACTCTCGTTTCCCCCCAGCTTTATGGCAAACCTTACTGGAACTTGGCTTGGAACCTATTGGCAGGATGGTATGCCGACCCGCTTTGAAATGGTGATCGCCCAAGGTAGCAATGCTCTCAGTGGGAATATCCTTGATGAAGGTAATCTCGGAGAAGCTACGATAACTGGAGAAGCGACCGGGTGTAATATCCAATTCTCCAAGCGATATGTCAGCGTTTTTCAAGGAAATATTATCTATCAAGGGTTGCTATCAGAAGATGAAAATCTGATGCAGGGAGAGTGGACTTTGAAAATGTATTCACCGGCCTATGGAGAAGTGACGGATTCTGGAAGGTGGGAAGCGATACGCAGCGAGAATGACTTAGCCAATGAGCTGACTCAGTATCTGGCAAGGAAGAAAGATTTAGCTCTGGTTTCCGGAGTGCTATAAGTCGATCAAACCACGCCCAACGCTATCAGTGAAACCTTGAGCATTACAAAAGCAAAACAGCAACAAGGTAGTATGATAAATGCTTGATCGACGATTAGGTTCTCAATAGTACTATTCTCGGTAGTTCGAGAGGTTTCGTTTTTGGCAGTATCTATGCTTTTTCTAAAATCTACCATCAAAAACGTAACTTCTCCAACTGCCAAACGAGTGCAAGATTTACCTTCAAACTGACTATCTCCCCACAGTAATCAACAAAATCCCCTAGCAGGCTAAATGTGCCCAACGCGCCAAAAAGGTAAAAGTACATTTCAAACCCTTGCTAGTCATGCTTTTAAGAGTCGAGCAGTTTTGGAACAGAAAACCGGGTTAAGGATAAAAAATAAACCTCGAAGTCCTCCCTACCACTCAGATTCAGGCGAATCCAACAAGTCCCCCAAAGCCTGAGAAGCCTTGCCTTGTAGACCCTGACGATTGTCATCATAGATCATCAGCGTCCGAGGGTCTTTGTGTCTCGATAGCGATTGAGCCGATCGAACATCGCCACCGCTAGCATCCAAGAAAGCAGTAATCGCACTGTGCCTGGTGCCATGAGGCGACAACTTAAGGCCAGCAGCTTCAGCGTAGCCAGTAACAATTCGCCAAATAGCCACCCCATCCAATCGCCGACCATTGCAGCTTAAGAATAGTGCCGAATCTTGAACACCACTTTTGGGCTGAAAATACAGACCGCTACGAACAGCCACCCAGTGGTCAAGAGCTTCCCGCAGTCCAGCGCCAATATCCATCGGTGTAAGATCGAACTCACCCTTGTTCAAAATCATTAACTGTCCCGTTGCGGGTAAATAATGCCCTAGATCCAAAGCACAAACCCCAGCACGACGAAGCGCCAAATCCCACAAAACTCGCAGGATGGCATAGTTCCTGATGCCCAAATCAGTGGATCGATCGACCAGCCCAATAATCGTTTTAAAATCTGCTACCGAAATACCGCGTGTATTTCGGTAGCTCTGGCTTCTGAGAGACTTCACTGCACTTAAAGAAAAACTGCAAAGTTCCGCCTTGGCAGCAAAATCAACTAAAGACTTAAGAGCCGCCAGCCGTTGATTGATGGTGGCAGAAGCTAACCCATCATTTATTTGTTTTTGCCGCCACTCCAAAACAAGTTGAATTGCCTCTCTTTGCGGCAAAGCTAGGAATTCTATCAAAAACTCCGAGGGCGATTCTCCTTCGGAGACGCTACGCGAACGATCAGGGGCATTATCCTGACAAAATCGCATGATCGCTCGGCGATAAGTTATCTGGGTGGTGGGCTTGAGTTGCACCCGGAGGAACTGCTCCCAGATTTCGTTTGATGGCTGTATGGTAGCTGGCACCAAAGACGATCGACTCTCGGTCAATGGTTCCAGTGTAGAAGCAGGAATTCTGATGAGCTGAATGGTTGGGGTATTCAATGCAGTATTAGTGTTAAGCAAGGGATCAAAGATACGTAGCCCAGTTTTCATCCTGGCTAAAATAGCTGTGAAGCTATCGACTATAGCCTAAAACTTAGGCTGGGTAAGCGCTACAGGATAATTGCAAAAACCTGCAAGATGGGCATCAAAGCGTTGCTAGGAGCTGATTCTATGCTTCATTTTACCAGTGAAGAACATTGGAACAGAAAACCGAGTTAAGGATTTCAAAACTGCCTTCAAACCTGCTTCTAGATAAGGTTTGAGCGAATTGCCAATTTTCTCATTCAAGGCTTTCAGGCTAGTGTGAGGGAAATCCCCCGGATCTCGGTCTGGGGTGAAAAGCATGTCTAGCGCGGGTTTAAAACGTAATTATACAAATTTGGCGCGTTGGGCACATTTAGACATATTCAGCAGGAGTGAACCGTGGAAAATGTTCTTGTAAGGCAATTATTAAGC
>JANYHM010000110.1 GCA_025359065.1 Synechococcales cyanobacterium GL140_1_metabinner_5_sub
TGCAAACCGCTGTATTCGAGTTATTTATGGAGCAGTTTGGTTTAAACCCAACTTTAATTAAATTACACCCAAACTACCAAAAACTCATACATCACGGTACTCTTAGGGCTTGACTTTTCCTGAAATCTGTCCGGACTATTGTTTTAAATAAGCCCGATCAAAGAGTTAATCATTGAACATTGTGTGTTGATCCATTTCGACACGTAGAATGCTACTCAAAACAGCACCTATCTTACTTACCCTTTACTGTCAGGCTGTTGTAGCCGGTAGGACAAATTAATATTGAGCTGGTGCCGATACCACTTACAGCGGTATTTGCTGTCGCTGTTGCTGCTAATGTTGATTGACAAACAAGACTATACCAAGTACTGTTACCAGCATCATTGACAAAGCTTCTAATCCCTCCAGTATATGTCTTAAGCTTGTCATCTTTAGGCTTAGCACTGGCATTCATTTGATGTTCAGTAGTAGAGTTCGAGTTAGAAATTGTATATTCATACACACTACTAGATGTATTGTCGGTCAGGCCAGAACCTTTTGCTACGCCTATAGCCAATTCATCTAAACTAGTGGGGTAAACGCCAATCCTATGCTCATCTATCCAGACATGCTGGGCTTTCATGATGGCCGCAACATCTTGCTTAGCTTCGGATTGCTTGGCACTAGCCGTTAAGCTCAAATATGCAGGCAAGCTAATAGCACTAAGAATACCTACAATAATTATTACAACTAGCAACTCAACAAGTGTAAAGCCTTCTTTCGCACCTTTTACAAATAGCTGACGAGCAATTTGATTTCTGTCATTTATCTTCATGGTACTTACTAAACTTAAATAGAGATAAAATTAAGCAACCTGGTTGTGAACTTAACGATAAAATAAACAACTAAGGTCAAGTGAAATCTCGACCCTAGTTGCTTAATAGTTAGCTGCTAAAGTGTTTTAGCCATTAACTTCTATTTACCAGCTACTTTGATCACACCAAAGTTAGCAGGGCAAACGATAGCTACATCAGTTCCTGTCTGAGCGGAAATGCTTACAGTAGCGGCTGGTGTACCTGCTTTCGCAGCTTCACAAGCACCAGAAGTCCAAGTTGTTTGCTTCTCATTATTTAAAAATACTGCTGTACCACCAACGTATGACTTAAGTTTATCATCAATAGGTGCTGCCTGAGTGAAAGCAGTGGCTGCAGTGGTTGCCAATATAGTAGAGGGTACAAGAGCCATTGTATAAGTATAAACAGTACTAGCAGAGGATGTGCCAGCGCCTTTTACTACACCAACAGCCAATTCGTCGAAGCTACTTGCCCATCTGTTGCCTTCGGTATATGCCGATTGCTGTGCGTGAGAAATAGAAGCAAGATTTTGTCTAGCTTCAGATTGCTTAGAAGAAGCCGTTAAATTTAGGTAGCTAGGTAAAGCAATCGCAGCTAGAATACCGATAATGATTACTACAACCAACAATTCTACGAGGGTAAAGCCGCCGTCTGCTTTCTTTTTGTTCAGGTGTTGCAAAAGCTTAGCTTGTAATTCAGGTCTCATTTTGATTTCTCCGAAGGGGGGTGTTTGATGAATTTAACTTACCCATGTATTCCATTTACCCATCACCCAATCAGGAAAAATCAGAAGATTTCTTACGAATCAGTCTAAATTGTCTGTCGATCATTATCTTTGCATCATTAAAATCATCTTCTGTCTATATATGTATTACTTTCGGTCAATATTATCTAATAACTCACTCATACATAATTTATACAAATAGCCGTGTATTCACGGAGGACAATCACTCAATCATCAACTAGATCAGTAATTATTCGGTATTAGCTGATGAATTTGGTGCGGTACTATAACCGTGAGTCTATAGCAGGCCATAAAGACTGCTTTCATAATTTATAAATAGGGTGATTATGTCAATAACTGCAAAGAGCGATTCCCTCCATGACTTTTGGCAGGCTGGAGTTGACCATATCTTAGCTGGTGAAGATGATGAGGCACAAGCTACATGGCTATTACCCTTTTTGGATAGTGAAACATTGGTCAGCGAAGAACAACTCAGTCAAGACCTGATCAACTATTTATCTAGCTCAGTAGACCATAGACTATCTATGGGTAAAATTAAAGATGCTTATCTAATTTCTCAATGTCTTTGTGCTGTTGCACCAGATCATCTCAATATTTTGCTGCAATTCTTAAATCTATCAATTCAGGCTAATAGCTTTAACCTAGAGACTCTGACCGATCCTAATCTGATAGCGGTGTTTCATCAAGACTCATTCAGAGATGTTGACGAAGAACTACTATATGCCTTTAGTAAAGGGATTGCTCCACTCCTGACACTAGAATATATCTCAGACTACGTCAGCTTAATTCAGCTATGGGCAAAAAATGTTAGTGACAATTACAAATTTGTTTGTTTTATTGCCCTTCAAGCAATTTTTTTCGGTCAAGAGCGAGGTATCATTCGTTTGCGAACTCAATTAATGGAAATATGTTTGACCTATGCGCCGCCAACTCTAAGATTTACAGTTCTATGTGAACTGACAGAAAGCATTACCAGAGAGAGCAACTACCACAGAGCTATTTTGATGGGTGAACAATGCAAAGAAGAAGGAGAACAACTAGGTCTATTACAGCATGTTTGCGGTAGTCATCGTTTGTTAACAGCGCTGATGGAAGCTGGTGAATGGGAAAAAATTCCAGCAGTAGCAGAGCAACACCAAATACTGATAGAAAACCTGGTTGTTGATCCACCACAGAAAGTTACAGAACTTACTATTTGTATGGCACCATACTTCCTTAATTACTTGTACGATCAGCCACGGTCTTTACACAGGTTTAAAAGTATGATCGGCGAGATGTGCTCAAAGTCAATTAATTCAGCCAGAGGCTCATTCCTGCCGAAAAATGGCCACCAATCACTACCAAAAAATGGATTACTCAGAATTGGCTATATTGCCGGTACTTTGCGCAAACATTCTGTCGGCTGGCTCAGTCGTTGGCTTTTTAATTATCATGATAGATCAAATTTTCAGATATTTATTTACCACACTGGGCAACCCGATAATTTGCCGTTCAACCATAGCTTTTTTCGAGACAAAGTAGATGTATCGTATTATATGGGTGCTAATGCCAAAGAGATTGCCGACTTAATTATTCAAGACGAGATTGATATCTTAATTGACCTAGATAGTATCAGTGCCG
Source organism: Synechococcales cyanobacterium GL140_1_metabinner_5_sub (assembly GCA_025359065.1). Taxonomy (GTDB): domain Bacteria; phylum Cyanobacteriota; class Cyanobacteriia; order Cyanobacteriales; family Chamaesiphonaceae; genus JAAFHZ01. The sequence goes on from JANYHM010000110.1 coordinate 3,199, forward strand.
ATACTACCTATGAAGTAATGTGTCTTAAACCAGCACCAGTAAGCATCACTTGGCTAGGCTGGGATACATCAGGCTGTCCAGAAATTGATTACTTTATTGCCGATCCACATGTTTTACCGCCAGATGCTGAAGAATATTACAATACAAAAATCTGGCGCTTACCCCAAACCTACGTGGCGATCGATGGTTTTGAAGTAGAGGTACCAACTAAACGTCGATTGGATTACAACCTGCCAGAAGATGCAATTGTCTATCTCTGCGCTCAAAAAAGCTATAAGCACCACCCCGATGTGCTGCGTTTACAGATGCAAATCATTAAACAAGTGCCTAACAGCTACCTATTGGTAAAACTGCGAGCTAATCCAGAATCATTGATGAAAATCTATCAGAAGCTGGCTGATGAAGAGGGGATTTCGATGGAGCAACTGCGTTTTATTCAGCCTGATCCTGATGAAATGACTCACCGGGCTAATTTGCAGCTAGCTGATGTGGTTCTAGATACTTTTCCCTATAACGGTGCGACCACCACCTTAGAAACCCTGTGGATGGGTGTGCCGATGGTTACTAAGGTTGGTCAGGCATTTGTGGCTCGCAACAGCTACACCTTTATGCAGAGCGTAGGAGTCATGGAGGGTATTGCTCATACTGACGCGGAGTATGTAGATTGGGGAGTGAAATTAGGAACCGATTTAGCTCTGCGCCAGCAGGTGATAGGGAAACTCCTACATTCTCGTAAAACTTCGCCTTTGTGGAATGCCCGGAGCTTTACGCTAGAAATGGAGAATGCCTACCGCCAAATGTGGGAGATTTACCAGTCTCAACAAAAGTGATTCTTGGTAGAACTGAGTTGAATTACTGAATTGTGAACGATCGTTTTCTGCCGGGTACTATAACTGCAAACTGTTGTAGCTTAGACTACTTAATTTATTTACCAGGGTGCTTGTGTTGGTAGCTATAGATAATACTTTGCTTGATGATTACTGGCAAGCTGGTGTCGATCAGGTATTAGCGGGTCAAGAAGAAGATGCTCAGGCCATTTGGCTAACGCCTTTCTTTGATAATGAGTTTTCAGCCGATCCTGACAGCAGAGCAATGAGCGAAGAACAGCTAAGCCAAAGCTTGACCGACTACCTGTTGAACGCAGTTGATGAACAGATCATCAAGGGTAAGGTATCAGAAGCTTATGAAATTGCCAAATGTCTACAAACAGTGGCACCCACAAACGTCAATGGTTTACTGCGGCTAGTTAATATCTCTATTCAGTTCAATGAGTTCAGCCCAGCAGCATTGGCAGATACTAGCTTTATCGAGGTATTTCAGCAAGCATCAGATATTGATCCAGATCTTCTTTATATATTCATCACCGGCATCACAAAACTTTTAGAAGAACATTATGCCGCTGCCTACCTAGATTTTATTAAGTTAGTTGCAGATAAAATCACTGATACCCAAAGATTCATCTGTGAGATAGCTCCCCAAACCTCTTTTATTGGTAGAAATCTTGACTTAGCTCACCTCCGAACACAGGTATTAGAAGTCTGTTTAGCTTATGCTCCTGATAACTTTCGTTTTACTGTTTTATGCGACCTCGCCGACAGCACTATTCAAGAAAGGGATTACAGCAAAATTGTGCCAATTGGTGAGCAGTGTTACCAAGAAGGCCACCGACTAGGGGACGTTGAACAATTTTGTGGCAGCCACCGCTTGTTGGCTGCCCTAATGGAAGCCGGTGAATGGCAACGAATTCTAGCAATGGCCAAGCAGCACCAGCAGTTAATTCAGACATTTATAGCCCAAAAAAATATCATTACCGCTGATGCGGGTGCTATTCTCAATTCTTCTTACTTTTTAAACTACGTTCATGATGAGCCAAGGTTATTGCATCACTTTCGTGATGCGATGGGTGATATCTGCTCGCAATTGGTAAACTCAGCGCAAAATTTTACCAGCTATAATAATTATTATCAATCACCGCCTAAAACCAAGGCTTTAAGAATCGGCTACATTGCCAGCACTTTATATCATCATTCAGTAGGCTGGCTCAGTCGGTGGCTTTTTAATTATCACGATCGATCAAATTTCGAGATTTTTATTTATCACGTTGGTCAAACAGATAATCATAAGTTTAACCATAAGTTTTTTAGAGACAAAGTAGATGTAGCTCATTATTTAAAGAATGAATCTTTTGAAATTGCTGATTTGATTAGGCGTGATGAGATTGATATTTTAATTGATATGGATAGTTTGGCTCTTTCTACTACTTATGAGGTGATGTGCCTGAAGCCCGCTCCAGTTAGCGTTACTTGGCTAGGGTGGGATACCTCTGGCTGTCCAGAAGTTGACTATTTCATTGCCGATCCTCATGTATTGCCAACAGATGCAGAAGAATATTACCGCACTAAAATTTGGCGATTACCTCAAACCTATTTAGCAGTAGATGGCTTTGAAATTCAAGTTCCTACCAAGCGACGCTCCGATTACCAAATACCCGAAGATGCAGTAGTTTATCTCTGTGCTCAAAAAAGCTATAAGCATCACCCTGATATTCTTCGCTTACAAATGCAAATTATTAAACAAGTACCCAACAGCTATCTGTTAGTAAAAATGCGAGCCAATCCAGAATCACTGATGAAAATTTATCAGGAGCTGGCTGAGGAAGTGGGGATTTCGATGGAGCAACTCCGCTTTATTCAACCTGATCCTGACGAAATGACCCATCGGGCCAATTTACAGTTAGCTGACGTGGTGTTAGACACCTTTCCTTACAACGGTGCGACCACCACATTAGAAACCCTGTGGATGGGTGTGCCGATGGTTACTAAGGTTGGTCAGGCATTTGTGGCTCGTAACAGCTATACCTTTATGCAGAGCGTAGGAGTAACGGAAGGCATCGCTTATAACGATGACGAGTATGTAGATTGGGGAGTGAAATTAGGAACTGATTTAGCTCTGCGCCAGCATGTGATGGGAAAACTCCTGCATTCTCGGAAAACTTCGCCTTTGTGGAATGCCCGGAGCTTTACTCTAGAAATGGAGAACGCTTATCGTCAAATGTGGGAGATCTATCAATCTCAGGTCTTGGCTCAGCAAAAGTAATTCCTAGCAAAAATGAGTCAGTCAGTTTACACTGGCAACTTCATTGGTTCTTTTCTAGCTTCTGATCATGCTTGCCGAAATTAAATCGATCGCCTACCATCTCACCCCGCGCCTCATTGAAATTCGCCGTCATCTGCATACTCACCCAGAACTGAGTGGCCAAGAATACCAGACTGCAGCCTATGTTGCTGGAGCCTTAAATTCATTGGGTCTTAAGGTAACAGAAGAAGTCGGTAAAACTGGGGTGATTGGGGAATTTAGGGGAGAGGCAGCAGGCACAAAGTGTCTGGGCCTTCGTACCGACATGGATGCGCTGCCGATCGAAGAGCGCACTAAACTATCTTTTGCCTCTCACCAACCCGGAGTAATGCACGCTTGCGGCCATGATTTGCACACTACTCTGGGGTTGGGAACGGCAATGGTGCTATCTCAGTTACCAGGATCTTTACTGGGCAAAGTGAAGTTTTTATTTCAGCCCGCCGAAGAAATTGCTCAAGGTGCTCGGTGGATGCTGAATGATGGGGCTTTGGCTGGCATTGACCATTTGTTGGGAGTGCATGTATTTCCTAGCATTATGGGTGGCTCGATCGGGATTCGCTATGGTGCCCTGACCGCAGCAGCAGATGATTTAGAAATTATTATTCAGGGGGAAGCTGGTCATGGAGCCAGACCCCATGAAGCGATCGATGCAATTTGGGTGGCGGCACAGGTGGTGAATGCTTTGCAGCAGGCCATTAGTCGCACCCAAAACTGTTTGCGCCCGGTGGTGTTGACTATTGGCAAAATTGAAGGAGGCAGAGCGCACAATATTATTGCCGATCAAGTAACCATGCAGGGCACAGTGCGCTCTTTGCATCCCGAGACTCGGGCAATGTTGCCGGAATGGATTAATGGCATTGTGAATGGTGTCTGTGCCACTTATGGAGCGAAGGCTGTGGTGGATTATAAGCATGGAGTCCCAGCAGTACAAAATGATCTGCAATTGACCCAGATTGTGGAAACAGCGGCGCGGGAGGCTTGGGGTAACGATAAGGTAGAAATTTTACCGGAGCCGTCCTTGGGGGCAGAAGATTTTGCGGTGTATTTAGATCAGGTGCCAGGGAGCATGTTTAGGTTGGGAGTTGGCTATCCCGATCGGCACAATTATCCTTTGCATCATCCGCTATTTGAAATCAATGAAGAAGCCATCGTCACTGGTGTTGTGACCATGGCCTACAGTGCCTATAAATATTTCCATCCCCAATAAAACCAATTGTGTGGTGGGCAATGCCCACCACACAAAAAATTCTAAGTCTTAGGGGATTTCAGCACTTTGTTGGTGGCCTCCACAATTGCTTCTGAGGTCAACACCGCACTAGGCGTTTCTTCTTCAACAGAATTAGTAAATAATCTATCGATCGCTTCTCGTTGGTTAATAGCTAAAATGCTGACCAGTGTGACCGCCACCCCACCAAATTGCAGCGGAGTCAAAGTTTCATTTAAAAACAACCCACCAAAAATCAAGGCAAAAATTGGAGTCAAAAAAGTCAGGGCACTCAAACTAGTCAGATTTCCGGTAGAAGCAAAGTAGAAAAACAGTCCATAGGCCAAAGCACTGCCAAACACTGTGGCATAAGTCAAAGCCGACCAATCTAACAAAGTGAGCTGCTGCCAAGAATTGCTTTCGGTCGTAGCTGAAATCACGAACAGCGGTAAAGAACCAATGATCATGTGCCAGCCGGTGGCGACCACTGGATCGGCTTCAGCAGTCACGTAGCGAATCATAATAGTGCCTACCGCCATTGAGAGTGCCGCTAATAGCATTAGCCATTCTCCATGGACAAACAGCTTCGCCCATTCCCAAGACTGGTCGGGGTCCAAAAGAGTCAGCCAGAGTTCTTCGGGGATGCCAATACAGCTAATGCCTAAAATCCCTAACAACAGCCCAATACCACCCCAAAGCCCGATCGACTCCTTAAACAGCCAAGCAGACAACAAGGCTACTGCTAAAGGCTGAGAATCGATCATCACTGAACCCAGGCCAGCCTTAGTCCGCATCAAGCCATTGGTCAAAAACCCTTGAAACAAAGTGCCATCTACCAAACCAAAGATCGTAATCCAGCCCCAGGCTTTCCAAGTATTAGGTTGGGGCAGTTTCCAATAAAAAGTGGCCAGCAAAATCAACATACCTGCTGGCAACAGCCGAAAACCGGCCAAAAAATAGGGAGTGGTATGGGGAACTGCGCCCTTCATGGCTACCATGGCTGTCCCCCACAGGAAAAATGGACAGATTGTGAGCAGGATGGTCGTGAGAGATGAAGACTTGGAACTCTGCATGTATCTTGGAAATAAGCGCTATTCACCCGATTGTATATATTTTTTCGCTTTAATGAGAGATTGATCGAGTAAAAACCTTCGCCGATGGTAAAATCTTCACCGGTAAGCAGTCAGAAAACATAGCTTAAAACTTTAATTGGAGGAAACATGGGTGCAGAGTGGCGAGTGCGGGCAATTCGAGGAGCGACGACGGCTCAAGAAAATTCGGTAGCAGCGATCACCGAGGCTGTTTTAGAACTTCTCATCGAGTTAGAAACCCGCAATCGGCTTGACCCCCAAGATATGATCAGCGTGGTCTTTACTGCCACTCGTGACCTAGATGCCATTTTTCCGGCGCAAATTGCCCGTCAGCGTCCCCATTGGGATGGTGTGGCCTTAATGGACGTGCAGCAGATGTATGTGAAAGATAGTCTACCCATGTGCATTCGTTTTTTGATCCATGCCAATTTGCCAGTCAAGCAGCCGATCGAACATCCTTATTTGCGAGGAGCCAGTAATTTGCGCCCAGACTGGGCCATGGAAGAACTAATCTAAGGATAAAACAATTGCAGCGCATCACGATCGATCCACCACAGCTCCAAGGCAACCAGCTAGTACTGACTGTGCCCCAACTGCACTATTTACAGCGAGTAATGCGCTTACAAACAGGCGCTAAATTTCAGGCGATCGATGGGGTTGGCACCTTATATTTGGTGGAACTCAGCGCTGATTATGGTTTGGTCTTAGAGCAGTCGGTTCCTGCTGGTATTGAGTTATCAGTGGCAGTCAGTTTAATTGTGGCGGTACCCAAAATAGGTTTAGATGACGTGGTAAGGGCTTGCACCGAACTTGGAGTCAGCGAGATATATCCAGTAACTAGCGATCGAACTATCGTGCAGCCCAGTGAGCAAAAACGGCGACGCTGGCTAGAAATTGCCAAAGAGGCCACCGAGCAATCAGAAAGATTAATTGTGCCCACGATCCATCCAGTCCAATCCTGGAAAACAGCGATGGTACAAATTATCGGACAGCGGAAGATCTGTGCGGCGCGCGGCGATTCACAACATTTAATGAGCTGCTTAGATCTGCAAGAATCTATCTCGATCGCCATTGGCCCCGAGGGTGGTTGGACTGATCGGGAGTTACAGCAATCGATCAAGCTAGGTTGGCAACCAGTGTCTTTAGGCCAAAGGGTGCTGCGAACCATTACTGCGCCTGTGGCTGTGATGTCGATGGTTAGTGGGTTTCTGGAATCTCCTAAGATCTCTCCGTATATTTAACAGTAAAACAAATAAACAAAAAACCATGTCAGTAGGTTTACGGATGTTGATTCCTGAAGTAGTAAGTTATTTTAATTAATGAACTGTGGACGGAAAAGTTGACAAAGGGCACCTTTACCCTTGCACTTTCATTATAAATAGGTTAAGCTTGAATTAAATAAAGGTTAAGGCAAATGTCTTATTCGAGTAACTGAGAAAAGGGAAATTTCCCCCGCCACAGAACTTAACCAAAATTTCCCATCTATCTGACCAACAGAGTCATACAGGGGTGAATTATGATTAATCGTTCCGATTTTATCCATCATCGCAGTCGTTATTTCGGTACAATCCAGCCGCAAAACTTGGTATTCAACGCCAATTTGCAAGAGTTTGCTCAGAAGGTTGGCTATATTTCTAGCCTAGAAACAGCAGGCAAGCTCACACCAGAAGATTCTTATCATAGAATTGAATCTCTATGGAAAGAGCTAAAAAATAGTAAAAAAAGCCTGCACATTGGGGAAAACCCATTTAGTGCTGCTGAATAAATTGATTTTCAAGTTTTCGGAAAAATTTGTGTGAGGTAAGGGGCTGTCTAAATCCAGACAGCCTCTTGCTTTAGGTTGGGTCGCCTGCATGGTAAGAGCTACGTACCAAAGGAGCCGATCGCACATGGCTAAAGCCCAACTTCTGAGCCGCTGCGCCTAGTTCATCAAATTCTTGGGGAATCCAATATTTCACCACTGGCAAATGAGCTAGAGAAGGCTGCATGTATTGACCGAGGGTGACTCGATCGCAGCCAATTTCTCGTAACGAAACCAGCGTGGCCAAGATCTCCTCAGTAGTTTCGCCGTGACCCAGCATCAGCCCAGATTTTGTCGGAATCTGAGGGTTGATTTCTTTAACATAGCGCAGCACATCTAGAGATCGATCGAACTTGGCTCCTCGACGCACTTTGTCTTGTAAACGGGGCACAGTTTCTACATTGTGGTTATAACAGGCTGGAGAAATGTTAGTAATCATGGCCACCCGCTGGCGCTGCTGAGCCACTGCATCTTGACCACTCCAAAAATCGGGAGTTAGTACCTCAATCTGAATTTGGGGGTCTACAGCTCGAATGGCCTGCATGGTAGCCACAAACCAACCAGCACCTCCATCGGCCAGATCATCACGGGCTACTGCCGTGAGTACTACATAGCGTAATCCTAACAGTGCTACAGCTTCGGCAACCTTCGCGGGCTCTTGCGGATCTAAGGCCATGGGAGCATGGCCTTTATCTACTTGACAAAAACCGCAGCTTCGGGTGCAGGTCGGTCCCATCAGTAAAAAAGTTGCGGTTTTTTGGCTATAGCACTCTCCCCGATTAGGGCAGCGACCTTCTTCGCAAATGGTATGAATTTGGCGCTGCTTAATGATTTGTTGCACCGTAGAAATCTCGCTGGCACTGCCGATCGAGCCGCGTAACCAAGGCGGTAGAGAGCGCACCTGTGATTGCCAAGTTGAGCTAGGGGCTTGTTTATCGCCGTTGGCGGAAGCAGAGCTATCGGTTGTTTCCATAAAAAGCGAGTGTCAAATTCAGATTAAGATAGGTGATGGGTATCACAACGCAGAAACCTAACTGGAGCTGCAGATTTTTTCAGGTTGTGAGTAAATTTCACTGATACTCATCATAGACGTGCGAAGTAAGTACTGACGAGTAGGATTACACCCTTAACTACCACCAAACACTGAAGGAGTAAGTCGTGGCGAATAGCAAAATTTTAGTAATTGACGATAGTCGGGTGATCCGCAAAACCGTCAAGGACATGTTGCCAGAAGGCGACTTTGAAGTAATCGAAGCCAAAGACGGGGTTGAAGGCATCAACCTAGTCAATGAGCTGCATCCCAGCCTTATTATGCTGGACTTCATTCTACCCAAGATGAGCGGTTGGGAAGTTTTCCAACAAATTCAATCTCATCCCGAACTACAAAAAATCCCCTTGGTTTTGATGTCTGGTCGGCGGGAAGAAGTAACCAACAAAATTGCGGAACCCTTTGAATATTTTGAGTTTGTCGAAAAGCCTTTCGATAAAGCTAGCTTGGCACAAGCCATCAAAGACGCGATGGCCAAGGCTAAGAAAGTCCGTCCCCAAGCCGCAGTCATCAGCGCTGCTCCTGTGGAGTACATGGCCACTTCCGAAATTGAAGCTCTACAAGAGCGGATGTTGGAGATGGAAAACGCCACTACTCTAAGTGCCCAAGAATGGATGACTCAGCTTCATCAATTCCGCAAGGCCAGCAGCAACGAAATCGAAGACCTGCAATTGCAGATCCAGGACATGAGCGGCGAAATCGATACCTTAAAGAAACAGTTGGCTCAGTTGGTACTGCTGATCAAGAAAAAGTTGGTCTAAGCTTAATCGAACTCCCGGCGACCCTCTAAGGCTCTAGCCAAAGTAACTTCATCGGCGTATTCTAAGTCCCCGCCCATCGGCAAGCCAAAAGCGATGCGGGTGACTTTGGTGAGGGGTTTGAGCAGCCTACCCAAATATAAGGTGGTGGTTTCGCCCTCAATCGTGGGACTGATGGCAATAATTACTTCGGTAATCTGTTGTGTTCCCACCCGAGTCACCAATGACTGGATATTTAGTTGTTCGGGGCCAATGCCATCCATAGGTGAAATTGTGCCACCCAAAACATGATATTTTCCGATGTATTCACGGGTTTTTTCCAGGGCGATCACGTCCCGAGAATCGGCCACCACACACAGCGTTAAACTATCCCGTTGAGGATGTCGACAAATATTACAGAGTGGTTCTGCTGACAGGTGAAAACAGCTCTGACAAAGCCCGACCTGCTGTTTGGCCTGTACCAAGGCTTGAGCGAGGGCAGAAATTTCTTCTTCTGGGCGTTTGAGTAAGTACAGAGCTAGTCGCTGAGCCGACTTGGGACCGATTCCCGGTAAGCGCTGAAGCTTCTCAATAAGGTTGGCGAGAGGGCGTGTGTAAACCGTGATCTTGGCTCCATAAAGAGTAGGGTGAAGGGTAGGGATATACTAATACAGAAATTAATTTTCAGCCAGCTTTTTTGCCCCATTTTGCACTTCAGATTTGGATTAGCGGCCTAACGTGTTTAAGAATCCTACTTTTTTGATAGATTTACTGACGGCCATTTGGATGATGGCGATCGTCAGTGGAATTTTTATTGTTTTGCCCAGCATATTACTGGGCGATCGCAAAACCCCTTGTCCGCTCGATCGATTAGCCAATGGCTTTAGCCGGATGATTACCCTGACGAGCCTGGGTACTTTGCTGTGGGCAAGATTAGGTTTACTAACTTGGCTGACCGCAGCTTTGACTATCTTGACTAGTCTATTTGCTATTTGGGTCTTTGGCAGCGATCGACATCCCACCCGCAAAATTAACCAGATCCGGCAAAAGTTTTTTGCTGTAACCATCGACTTGCTCGATCGGGGTCTGGCTATTCGTTCAATAGTGCGATTTATTGGTTCTCAAGTTGTCAAAATACAGGCTGGTCTTCAGATCAAAGATTCGGCCACGGCAATTTGTCTCGTAGTAATGTTTTTAGTGTTGATTCTGAGCTGGTATGGCCGGTTTCAGCATCCCTTGAGTGAGCTGAGGTTTACTACTCCAGAGAGTTATAGCCAGCTTTTGATCACCCAGCAGATCTTGTCACGCGACACTTCTATGTTCGATGCACCCACTGCTACGATTCAGGGGCGGGTGCCGGTATTGGCGGCCTTAACCGCCGTAATTAGTTTCATCAGCAGCACTAACCCAATCCATACTCAGCACTTTACTCTGGCGATCATAGGGTGCTGGTTGGTGGCGGCATTGGGTTATGGTCTTTGGAAACTCTCTGATAACCTGGCTGCTAGCACTGTTGGAATGCTGGGGATAGGAGTTTATTTATTCACTTGGTCGGGCAAAATTGCCCCCGATCGATCGGAGCGCACCCAGGCATGGCTAGGAAACATTGTGGAAAGCCTCAATCACGGCTGGGTTAGGCAGTGGAATCCGGGTGAACTGGAGTTGGGGGTAATTTTTTTAATTTTGGGCTTAACTGCCGCAATCCAAATTGGTTCGCCAGCTCGCCAATTTGATGGTTTACTCAGCGGCATTTGCTGTATTTTGATGCTGCTAATGACTGCTCCACCGTTAATGCTGCTGTTATTGATTGGCGGCATTGGCCTGATTATTGGGCGGCCAGTGGCCTTGCTGGCTATTGGGATTACTTGGTTGAGTGCAGCTTTGCTGGTAGCTTTGCCCAGCCAACAATTGATGATTGACTCGGTGTTTTTGCGCACTTTGCCGATCGCCCTCAGCTTATCACTGGGTATCTTGTTCTTACTCATTGAGAGTATTTTAAAGGGTTTATTAGGTAACTGGACTGCTGTGACGATCTTGGCAATCATCTTGGGTCTAGCTTTGAATTTTGGTTGGCCAACCGATGTGGCGATCGAGCGCTTAGAGTACGAAGCTTCTGCCCGCAAGACTTTAGAGATTTCTCGGCGGTTCCCCTATAAAAACTGGACGATGGTGGCTCCTAATGAGCAGTTGTCTCAAAGTTTTCAGCAGGGCTGGTATGAAGATCTGGCTAAATTTGTAAAGCAGTACCAGGAGCCAGTAGAGTCTCCAGCCTTTCGGCTTCCGTTTAAAACCAGCAATATCTTTGTGATGGTAGAGAAAAAGCCTTTTAGCAGTGATAAAGAGTTTAACGATGTGCCTTACTCTACCCTGAACGACCCAGTTTACAACAACTATCGATCGAGCATCGGACGCAGCAAATTACAAGCCTCGGCCATGGCTCTCTGCGAAACCTATGCCAAAAATCATCCCGACAGCAAAATATACTACGAAGACACTGTAATCAAGATTTATCAATTTGCTGGAATGCCACCAACTGCCTACAAGTAAGCTGGTTGGTGACAATACTACATTTGCACCTTACATTTGTACTGTCACCATCAAGTCTCGCAAGATCGGGTTCCGGCGGAGAATGTTTTCTTGTTCTAGATACTGGACGATATGGGGAACATTGATGAGATACTTACGCCGACCTCGGAACACATAGAGTATTGTTAACAGCGTAGTAATTGCTCCAGCCTGTAAATCCACAAAGCTGCCGCCAATTTCGGGTGACAGCAACCGAGGTAAATAGTTTTGGATTTCTGGGGTATCTTCGATCAACTCTGCCGATCGCAGAATACAGAGCCGATTTAGGCCAAAATCTTTATAGACTAGTAACCGATTCAATGATTGACAGACTTCTTGACTATTGCGCTCTTGCAGCACTGCCACCCCCATATTCATCGAGCCGCCATCGGCGATCGAGCAGCGCATCTGAAAATCGATGAGGTTTTGGTTGAATTGAGCTGGCTCTACTCGCGATAGTTCTTCGATGATGACTCGATCGATCGCCTGCCCCTTCAAAAAAGATAGAGATAGCAGTAGAGCAGCCGCAATAGCCTCTTTGTCTTGCAGCAACGAGCGTAATGAAGCGCGCACGCTGGCACCTTCATGTTCAAAAGCCTGAATGACAGAGCTGAGTTCGGTGGTAGATAGCTGGGTCGTCTGTATGGAAGTCATACCTGAATTTTTAGGGAATTAAGCCAATGCCCGATTGTACTACTCTAAAGTGCCCCTTTTTCTCGATGTCCTCACTTTCTGCACTCTATAAAAAACATTTAGATTCACCATATGGCAGGTGATGACTCTTGGTCAGAAATTCCGGCTCAGGAAATTCTGAACCAGAGAAAATCGCGTTAAGCTAGATTCTATAGTTCCTCGTTTGGCTACCCAACCCATGGTGCGCATCATTCACCAACTGGCTGAAGCCCAGCAAGAGTTGGATCGCATCCGCTCTCGCCACCAGGATGATCAGTCCATCCATCGCGAAGCCACGGTCAGAGAAATTGTCCAAACTGTGCGCCGTCATGGAGACAGTGCTCTACTGCAATACACCATTGAATACGACTGTCCCCATCTGACCCTCGATCGATTGCGGGTGGATGGGGCAGAGTTAGATGTTGCCTACCAACAGGTGGAACCAGGGTTGCTCCAAGCTATGCAGGTGGCTGCTGAACAAATTACGGCTTTTCATAATTTACATTTACCCAAGTCTTGGGTGCATTTCACCTCCCAGGGCAGCACTCTTGGTCGTCAGTATCGGCCAGTGAGCTGTGCCGGTCTATACATCCCTCGGGGGCGCATGGGCTACCCCAGCACTGTGTTGATGAATGCCATCCCAGCGAGGGTGGCCGGAGTGCCTCGCTTGGTGTTGGCTACGCCACCCAATGCTGATGGTTCGATTCCGCCAGCGGTGTTGGTGGCGGCTCAGATGGTAGGAATTCAAGAAATTTATCGCATGGGTGGGGCACAGGCGATCGCGGCTTTTGCTTATGGCACGGCTACTGTTCCCCAAGTAAATTTAATAGTGGGGCCAGGTAATGCCTATGTGAATCTGGCTAAACAGTTAGTTGCTGACACTGTGGGTATTGATGGTTTTGCCGGTGCTCCAGAACTATTAATAGTGGCTGATGATTCTGCTTCGCGGACACTACGTGAACAGGCGACCCCCACGCTCATTGCGGCAGATCTGCTGGCTCAGGCTGAGCGAGATGTGCTGGCCGCTGCGATTTTGATTACGACTGATCGGGAGTTGGCAGAAAAGGTGCAAATCGAGATTGTCGATCGGTTAGCCAGCCATTCGCACGCTTTATTGATAGAGAAGGCGATCGCTCATTGCGGGCTGATTATTGTGGTAGAGAAGATCGAACAGGCGATTGAGCTGAGTAATCGCTTTGCTCCGGCTCAACTTTTACTGTGGGTGAATGATCCTTGGGAGATTTCTGGCCGGTTTGATCGGGCAGGGACAATTTTTCTGGGAGGTCAGACTCCACCGAGCAGTTATTTAGTGGGTCCGGTAGCAACTTTACCTACTGGAGGGGCAGCGCGCTTTAGCAGCGGCTTAGGGGTAGAGACTTTCATGAAGTACTCTAATTTAGTGGAGTATTCGCCAGCGGCTCTATCTCGGCTAGAAAGCGCAATCGAGGAGCTGGCGAGGGCTGAAGGCTTAATCTTGCCCTCTAGCACTCTGATCGATCGGAGCTAAATTGCAGAAATTTTTTGAGGATTTTTAGATGAAATTACAGGCGATCAATCATAAAATTTGCAGAGGAAACTGTTTGTAACGTCTGTAATCTTTGGTGGTCGTAGGTTACAGTGAGGCCAATTTTCATGAGTATAATTACTTATAAAGACATAGATTTGGCAATCAATCGACTCTTTTTAGACAGCCTCCCGAGAAAAAATCAACCAAAAATAACAAAGAAAGTATAAAAATCAACATAATTTAAAGATTTGCCTATTCCAAAATTACCTTTCTCCTATTAGAATAAGTCAGTGCAAATAGGATTCAGTCAAGGTCTGAGAGATCGAATAGAAAAAAAAATCTGTTCTTTCTGCCATACACCCAGATTAATCATAGAAAAGCATCACCAACTTCTCTTGAAACCAAAGGAGACAATCAATGAATAAGGGCGAATTAGTCGATCAGGTTGCTGATAAGGCTGCTGTTACCAAAAAAGTAGCTGACACTGTACTCTCTGCCGCTTTAGAAGTGGTTATGGAAGCAGTATCGACTGGCGATAAGGTCACATTAGTAGGTTTTGGCTCCTTTGAGCCTAGACAACGTCAACAGCGAGAAGGTCGGAATCCTCGGACTGGCGAAAAGATGGATATTCCTGCAACCAAAGTACCTGCTTTTTCGGCTGGTAAGTTGTTTAAGGATAAAGTCTCGGCTTCCGAACCCGAAAAGCCAGCAGCTAAGGCTGCTGCCAAAAAGAAATAGGAAACTTTTGGATCAATCAAACCGACCAACTCATGGCGGCAACTTGGTCTGGGCAGCTAGTCTTGCTGGCTGTCCGGTCAACCAAATATTGGATTTTTCCGCTAGTATCAATCCCCTCGGTTTAGGATCGGGGGTGATTTTTGCTTTACAGCAGCATTTATCAGATATTGATAAATACCCGACTCCGGGATATTTGGAGCTACGCCAAGCTTTGGCTGAGCATTTACAAGTTTCGCCAGACTGGATTTTACCGGGCAATGGGGCGGCAGAGCTGCTGACTTGGGCAGGCCGCGAGCTAGCTCAGTACCATACAATTTTGCCGACTCCTGCTTTTAATGATTATGGTCGTGCCCTGGGAGCTTTTGGTGCGCCGGTTACTACTATTTCTCTTTTAGATCAGCATGGTGCTTGGTTAGATTTAGACCAAATTTTAGATAATCCAGCGATTCCCCCTCGGGCTGCGCTGCTGTTGAACAATCCCCATAATCCTAGTGGTGCGCTGTGGACAACTGAGATTTTGTTGCCGCTGCTCGATCGATTCTCGTTAGTAGTAGTCGATGAATCTTTTATGGATTTTGTCTTACCTAGCCAGAGTCTGATTCCGTGGGTGGAAAAATACAATAATTTAGTGGTAATTAGTTCTCTCACCAAATTTTATAGTTTGCCCGGTTTGCGGCTAGGTTACTGTGTGGCTCATCCCGATCGATTAGCCCTCTGGCAAAGTTGGCGTGATCCGTGGGTAGTAAATCGGTTGGCAGAGGTTGCAGGAATTGCGGCTTTAAATGATCAAGAGTTTATCGATCGGACTTGGGCTTGGTATAACTCTTGTCAGCCCGCTTTATTTGCTGGTTTGCAGCAAGTTCCAAATTTAAAAGTTTATCCTAGTGCGGCGAATTTCTTTTTGCTGCGCACGGTACAGTCGTTTACGACTGTACAGACTGAATTGTTGCAGCAGTTTCAAATTTATGCTCGAGACTGTATGAGTTTTCCTGAGCTTGGTAGTTACTATGGGCGAGTGGCGCTCAAGTCCGAAGGTGATAATCAGAAATTACTCAGTGCCCTAAATAAAATTTGTACATAAAATGGCTATCAGGAAGGATCTTGAGTTTTGATTGAAATTACGGATCATTGACACTCCTCTGCAATTGTTGAAATCAATCTTCAGAAATATTATGCTAAACCTACAATCTACTGCTGACGGATCATTTACCTTCTTTTCTACTGAATTTAACCAATCATTTCACAGCAGTTCTGGAGCCAAAGAAGAAGCGATCGGGAAATTTGCTATCCCTACTCAGTTGGCTGATCGAGCATTGACTTACAAAAAAATTAAAATTTTCGATCCCTGTTATGGTCTAGGCTACAACTGTGCTGCTGCCCTCCAAGCTATTTGGAGCGCCAATTCTCAATGCTTGGTAGAAATCATGGCGCTAGAGATTAACCCTGATGTAGCTACAGCCGCGATCAAACAACAGCTTTTGACAGACTGGTTCGCGCCGATTCCTGCTTTACTCGCTGAACTAGCAGTCACTGGCAAAGTGCAGAGTAATTTATTGACAGCCCAACTACAAATTGGGGATGCTCGTCAAACAATCAAAATAGTGCAAGGGTTTCAGGCTGATGCCATTTTCCTTGATCCTTTTTCGCCCGCAGTTTGTCCCGAGCTATGGACAGTCGAGTTTTTACAGCTAGTCGCAGATTGCTGCGCCCCTCAAGGGCTTTTGGCAACCTATTCTTGTGCTGGAGCCGTGCGGAATGCTCTGCTGCTCGCTGGGTTTACGGTAGGTGATACCTCGCCGATCGGACGGAAAGCGCCCGGATCGATCGCCAGCCTTGATCCAGATTTAATCCCACCGCTTTCTGCTGAAATTCAGGGGTATCTCCAGACTCGGGCGGGGATCCCCTATCGGGATCCTGATTTAATTGACAGTGCCGATCGCATTCGGCTGCGGCGTACTTGGGAGCAAGAAGAATCTACTTTGGAATCTACTTCTCAGTGGCGAAAGCGTCACCCAAACAATCTTGAAGATCCTGTACTCCCGGCGGATAAGTAAGATTAAAGTGTAGAGGCACGATCGTAATGTAGTTACGTTTAATGGCCTGTACATCTGTCTCTACTGAGTTTGGTAAATTTAAGTGAGCAGGCTGTTCAATATCTTGGAGTACTTCCCCTGATAACCAATAATAGGTTTTGCCTCTGGGATCTACGCGGGTTTGGAAGGTATCAAAATAGCGACGTAGTCCTTGGCGAGTTACTAATACTCCAGCAATTTCACTGGCTGGGACAGCGGGGATATTGATGTTTAATAAAATCGGTTCCGGTAAAGGATTTTTGGCAAAGCGAGTTAGTAGCTGACAGGCAAAATCGGCACCTACCTGAAATTCACGGCTACTGAAACTGGTCAAACTCAACGCTAAACTAGGAATGCCTTCGATCGCTCCTTCCATGGCCGCCGAAACTGTGCCGGAATACAGAATATCGGTGCCTAAGTTAGCTCCGTGGTTGATACCCGAAAGCACAAAATCTGGAGGTTGCGGCAACAGCGCACCTAAGGCCAATTTTACACAGTCAGAAGGAGTACCTGAGCAAGACCAAGACTTCACCTGTGGGTCAAAAATTCCGGTCACTACCTCAGCGCGAATGGGATCATGCAGAGTTAAACCGTGGCCGGTAGCAGAGCGCTCTCGATCGGGGCAAACCACCGTTACTTCATGACCGGCTTGGGCTAGGGTATTAGCGAGGGTGCGAATTCCTTGGGCAAAGATGCCGTCATCGTTAGCAATTAACAGGCGCATAGCAGAAAGTAGATAGGCATTTGAGCAACAGCCTAGCAGTTTTTGCTGCTTATTTTTTTCTTTAACACAGCAAATCTATCTCAACGTGGGCTTGCTGGGCTTTGCCATAGGCTAACTGGAGGTTTGCCGGAGTCATTACCTCTTGGGGTGAACCGTCAGCAATCAGGCGCTGATTCAGTAAGAGCATTCGATCGAGCAAACCCATTCCTTGCCCCCAGTCATGACTGCTAACTAACAAGATTTTTCCTAGGGCTTTGAGTTCAGCAAAAATATCAAAAATTGCGGCTTCAGTGGTGCTGTCTACGCCGGTAAAGGGTTCATCGAGTAGAAAGACTTCGGCTTGCTGTGCAAGGGCGCGGGCTAAAAAAACTCGCTGCTGTTGACCACCAGAGAGTTCGCCAATACGTCGATCGCGCAAGTCCCACATTTCCACTCGTTCGAGAGCGGCTTGCACCAGCATTTTATCTATGGGATTGGGGCGGCGCAGCCAGCCAATTTTACGGGTGCGCGCCATCATTACCACTCGTTGTACTGTGATCGGAAAATCCCAGTCTACTTGGGAGCGCTGGGGTAAATAGGCTACCCGATCGAGCTGCCGACAAAGAGGGCAAGTACAGTAGCTCACTGACCCACTAGTATGAGGAGTCAAACCCAGCATGGCTTTGAGCATGGTGCTTTTTCCAGCACCATTGGGGCCTACTAGGCCAACTAGTTCACCGGGTTGAATGCGAAAACTCACGTCCTGAAGTCCCATGACTCCAGGATAGCTGACGGCTAGCTGCTGGACTTGAAGCATTAGAATGATAATCGTTATCACTTCTATTATGCACTAAAGCTTTGGCAAATCACCTAAATACTAAAAAGATCGCCGTGCTTAATCAAATAAGAATCATGTTTTTCTAGATCGCTAGAAATTGGTTGATCTGTAAAAGTCAACCAATTATAGTTTTAGAGTAGATGTTCCCAATCGGCATTTTCCTTGATTTTGTTCAGCACCCCTTTGATTTCCTGAGTGCGGCTTTTATCGACCACCAAAGTTACATTGCCATCTCGCACCACCACCACATTATCCAGGCCGATCGTCACAATTACATCATCGCTGCTGCTGGAATATAGAATTGCTCCGGCAGTATCTAGTCCAATATGTTGAGCCAGTTCTACATTAGGGTTATGTGCCTTATCTCCTTTTAAGAGGCGCTCGATCGCATTCCAATCACCCAGGTCATCCCAGCCAAAGCTGACCGGTAATACATAGGCCAAATCAGTTTTTTCCATTAGGGCATAGTCTATGCTCTGCTTTGGCAGAGTAGGATAAGCCTCAATCCCATGGGCTTCTAGAGGCTGCATAATTTCTGGGACATAGATTTTCATTTGATCTAGCAAAGTCTGAGCCGTGAAAATAAACATGCCGCTGTTCCAAGTATAGTTACCCAGCTTGATAAACTCTTCAGCTTTCTCTCGATCGGGTTTCTCGGTAAATCGGCTAACTTTAAATGCCTGGTGTCCCAAAAAGTCTCCGACCTTTTCGCCTTCTTGAATATAACCATAGCCCGTAGCAGCAAAATCGGGGGTAACGCCCAAAGTGATGATCGAAGGAGTCTTGCTAGCCAAAGCAGCCGCAGATGTAAGAGTTCGATCGAATTCCAGGAGGTCAGCAATGTAATGATCTGCCGGAAAAAAGCCCACGGTGGCCTGATTGCCATAGCGTGCCGCTACCATCAGCGTCGCCCAAGCCACAGCAGCAGCAGTATCACGGCCTTCTGGTTCTACCAATAGGTTGGCAACTGGCAATTCTGGGAGCTGGTCTTTGACTCCTTGTTCTAACTGCGCCGAAGTAATTACCCACACATTTTCCCAGCCCCCAGCAATGGTTAATAATCTTTGAGCAGTGCCTTGTAACAGGCTGACCCCTGTACCATCCAAAGAAAGAAACTGTTTTGGGCGATGTTTACGACTTAGCGGCCAGAAGCGCTCGCCTTTACCGCCAGCGAGGATGATGGGTACAAGGATCTTGGTCATAGGTTTGTATTTAGGAGTTCTTGGATGGATTATATGTTAAGAGCCTGTCAAAATTTCGTGGATCAGACTACCAGAATGGAAGATCCAATAAAGATATAATGGGCAGCTACCTGTCAAAAAATCTTGAATCGATGACTGTTTATCAACTTCTGGCTCCTGCCAAAATCAATCTGCACCTAGAAATTCTGGGTTTGCGCCCCGATAATTTTCATGAGTTGGCAACGGTGATGCAGTCGGTGGAGTTAGCCGATTTGGTCGAGATTAAAGATGCTGTAGATGACCGCATCATATTGCATTGCGATGTGCCGGAAGTGCCTCAAGATCAGACCAATTTAGCCTATCGAGCAGCGGCCTTGATTCGGGAGCGCTGTGGACGACAGGAGGGAGTGGAGATTACTTTACATAAGCGAATCCCGATCGCGGCGGGGTTGGCTGGGGGTTCTGGCAATGCGGCAGCGGTGTTGGTGGGGTTGAATCTGCTGTGGGATTTAAAATTAAGCGTTGCAGAGTTGCAGTCGATCGGGGCAGAGCTGGGTTCGGATGTGCCTTTTTGTATTAGTGGTGGCACGGCGATCGCTACTGGTCGGGGCGAGAAGATTACCAATATTTTGCCGTTACAGCAGGGGGCGGTGGTTTTAGGCAAGTATCGCAGTTTGAGTGTTTCGACTCCTTGGGCTTATGGGGCTTATCGGCAGCAGTTTGGTGATAGCTATGCAGTAAATGAGGAGCTGGTGGCTAAATCCCAGGGTATTCATCAGATTAAGCTAATTGAGGCGATCGAGAATCAAGATATCGCTACAGTTGGTCAGCTACTCTATAACGATTTAGAGAAGGTGGTGTTACCAGAATTTGCTTTGGTAGCAAAGCTAAAAGAGGCTTTCTCTCAGACTGATAACTTGGGGGTAATGATGTCGGGTTCTGGGCCAACGGTGTTTGCTATGGCCAAGAATTTAGAGGAGGCAGAGTCGATCAAACAAGCAGTGCGCCACCAAATTCCCGATCCAGATTTAGAGCTATTTGTAACTAGGATTTACAACCAAGGTGTACATTTACAGCCATAAAACTCCATTGAAATCAGTGAACAGAGGTGCGACTTCTAAAAAAAGTAAATGAAAATTCTAGTCTGACCATGAAAAATAAGCAAATAAATCATTATTAATACTATGATTACTTCAGACGTATCTGCAAATTGGAATCGGGAAGCTGATGATTTATGGAAAATAGGCGATCGGCAGGGAGCCATCAATAAAATTTTGCAGGTTATTAATGCCAGCTCACTACAAATCCCCCGATCAGCGGGGATGCAGTTTGTCTATTATTTGTTTCAACTACAAGACTACGCCACCGCCGAAAAATTGTTATCAAATTTATTGGTGCAGAACCCGACCGATTTAGAGTTATTAGAAAATCGGGCAGTAATGCGCATTCGGATTAACAAGACGGCTGAGGCGATAAATGATTTTCAACAGGTGGTGGCTCAAAGCCCTGACGCAGTAAATGCTTGGGATGGTTTGGCTAATGCTCTATATAAGGTACGACGGTGGGCAGAGGCGCAACAGGCAGGGGAAGAGTCGCTACAACGAAAAGATCGGCTGGCCGTGACAGACGTAGCGATCGATTGGCCAGATGTGTCACCGCAGGTTTGGGATGCCGCTCAGCAGGGTATTGATGTGATTGCTTTTTCTTTGTGGGGTAGTAATCCACGCTATTTGCGAGGGGCGATGCGCAATTTACAAGAAGCCCCGCTGGTGTATCCGGGGTGGGTCTGTCGGTTTTATGTAGATGATTCGGTGCCGATCGAGTTTGTGAATTTGGCGATTGAGTTGGGTACCCAGGTAATGGTGCAACCGGCTAATCAATCAGTGCGCCAACGGTTAAGTTGGCGGTTTTTAGTGGCTAATGATCCGACTGTGCGGCGGTTTTTGGTGCGAGATGCTGATTCGGTGATCTCTGTGCGCGAGGCTAAAGCGGTAGCAGAGTGGTTAGAGAGCGATCGGTGGTTTCATGTAATGCGCGATTATTGGACTCATACTGATCCTATTTTGGCGGGAATGTGGGGCGGTCGATCGGGTCTGTTGCCAGAGTTAGCTCCTTTGGTAGTTAGTTATAAATCTGGACGGTTAGAGACTCCCAATATCGATCAGTGGTTTCTACGCGATCGAGTATGGCCAATTATTCGCCGTTCTACCTTAATTCACGATCGGTGTTTTCGGGCTTTGGGGGCGCGGGTGTGGCCAGAGGCTGACCCGGTGGGTGATTGGCATGTGGGACAAGATGAGGCGGCAGCAAGACCCCAAGATCAGCAGCAGAAGCTGGGGGCGATGGCGCAGTATGCCTGGTTGCAGGTACAGGGTGCTAGGTTGGTGAGTGGCTATTGGATTAATTTAGATCGGGCGATCGAGCGCCGACAAGCGATGGAGGAGCAGCTTCAGGCTGCTGGTTTGAGTCATTATCAGCGGATTGCAGGAGTGGATGGGGCTGTAGATTATGCTGGTTTGCCTCGACCGGGGGTAATGGGTTGTTGGTTGAGTCATTTGCAGGCGTTGCGACAAGGGGCGAAAACGGGCAATATGGTGCATGTGTTGGAAGATGATACTTGGTTGGGTGATCGATCGCCGGAGGTGTTGACTTCTTTGGTGAATTTGGGGGCGGTAGGGCAGTTTGATTTGGTGTTTACTGATGTGTTGTTAGATTATTTTGTTAGTCAGCGATATTTTCGGGCTTTTTATGAGGCTGCACGGGTGCCACTAGGAGAGGTGTCACCACCGGTAAGTTTGGTTAATTTAAAAGGGCTGTTTTTTTCCTGTTTAAATTCTTATTTTGTTCATCCCCAAAATATGGGCAAGGTGTTGGAGCTACTAGAGCGGGAGTTTAAAGCGCTGAATTTGCAAGATCCGGAGCCGATCGATATGGTGATTCGACGTTTAGTGTTGTCAGGAGCTTTAACGGCGGCGGTGACTTGCCCGTTTTTAACTAGTGTAGATCTACCTTTGGCTCAAAAAACCGATATTAATTCTCGATCTAACTTGGGTTTACAAAAAAGTTTGTTTTTGCATAGTATTCATCGACAGGCTTTTTTTTATGGTGCAGACGATCAACTATTGACCACTTTACTAAATCAGTATTTTCCTGTTGAACTGTCTACAGAAAAGTCACGGTTATTAGCTTTGCTCTATGAGCATTTTCTGGTAGAAAACCAACAAAGTTTTTAACCTGATGTGTATTTATATATTTACTTGGGAACACTATTTAGAACTAAGGCGTTGTGTATATGTCTGTTGTAGTACGATGCCATCATTCTGGGGAGGTGCCAGTTTAAGTGATTTTAGGGTATGGTTAATTTTCTCCCCTAGAGACTAGTATTATTACGGTTGTCACAAGTGGCGTGTTTTTAGACATGGTGTAAAAAGTACAGAACTTAACAGAATATTAAGTGATCTAAAGTTTTTCTAATATCACCAGCACGATCCCGAAAGTTGTGGTTGTTTCTACAGTGGTGAAAAAGCTTGCAATTATCTGGGATTGTGGTGTATAATAGCATGGGCTTGTAATATTTCTACTTCTGCTCTAGGTTTTGGGGTTAGCTTCAAACTTTTTTGAGTCACAGATTTATTTGTCACATGCGTTCAACCCGCTTCCGTAAATTATTATGGAGTGCAATTTTGTGCGATCTGTAATGCTGTATTCACTCTCTTTGTGATAGTACTTAGTATTATGGCAAATTTTATCATCTGAGTCTGTGGTCTTTGCTACCAGCAGGTTAGATTCTTGAATGATTTTTAGACAAAATATTGTTTCTGAGAATGTAACTGTTATGGCTGCTCTTGGATCAAGGTTTTGATGCGCTCAATTTTATTAACTGACACCTTATCACCAAATTTAGAAAGGAATATTTTCTTTGCTGGTGCCACGGTGAGCAGTTTGTTTACCAACTGTCAAGCTGGCCTTCATTTAGGTTATCGGTTTGAATCAAATTTCTGTTAATGGTTTGCCCTTTGGTGCCAAATACAGATGCCAGTTTCAATGGTGGCACAATTTCCATTGATGCGTTTACGACCTCTTTAATCAACAAAAAGTATTACTACAATGCCGAATGCAACCCCGATTTTTACCGCAAGTGCAAGTACTCTTTCTACTTCCCAAAACTATACAGAAGGTGGTTCTACAACTACCGGTCTGTTTTTAAGCGCTGCTGCTAACGTTGGTGCTGGAGAGAGTGAAGGCTCTGGTGCTGGGCAACAGTTGTTTGAATCTGTGACATTGAAGGTCAGCAACGTTTTTACTGGAGACCAGTTACGTATTGATGGCGTTTTGGTTAGCATCGATACTGACAATACTGCTACAGCAGGGACTTACCAGGTAAATATTACTGTCGTTAGCGGTGTGTCTACGGTTAAAATTTCCAGAAACCCGATCGATATTTCTTCTGCCAACCTGCAAACTCTGGTTGAAAATATTGGTTATGCTAGCACCAGTATTAATCCTACCGACTCTGGCACCAAGCTCACCCGTGGCATTACTATTTCTGAAGTCATTGATAATGCCGGGACAACTGTTCAATCTGATGACCTTAGCGTTTTTCCGGACATTACTGCCACTGTCACGATCGCCACTGTAAATACCCCTGTGATGGCAGTAAATGATGTCAGAACTGGTTCTAATGCAGCAGTGGAGGGTAGTTCTCCAGTCATAGCATCGGGTAATGCGCTAACTAATGATATTGATCCAGACAGCATTCTCTCTGTTACCAAGGTTGGTGCCATTAACATTTCAAGTTCTGGTACCACCAATATTGCTGGTACTTATGGCATTTTGACGATCGCCTCCAACGGCAGCTACTCTTATGCTGCTGATAATACTAACGCTACAGTAAATGCGCTGAATGTTGGTTCTGCCTCATTGCAAGATACCTTTACTTATACGGTTTCTGATGGCCCTAGCAGCAGTACTGCTACGATCAAAATCGATATTGAGGGTGGCAACAACGCCGCAGTAATTACTGGCGATATTTCTAGAACAATTAACGAATCGATCATTACGACTGCGGGTACTTCGGTCACTGGCACACTTACTTCAACTGATGTAGATAATATTGGCGACTGGATTGCTTCAGGAACCAGTACAGCTTATGGCGTGTATTCCATCGATGCAGCGGGTGATTGGACTTACACCCTAGATAATGGCAACACTGCGGTTAATCAGCTCAACGTGGGCAGCTCTTTTGCTGATTCCTTTGTGGTTAGTACAGTTGATGGCACCACTCAAACTGTCAGTGTTACTATCCAAGGGAAGAATGACCCGGCATTAATTAGTGGAGATAGAACTGGTTCGATTAATGAATCAGTTACGCTTCTTACTGGCACTACTACCACTGGTGCACTTACTTCAAGTGATGTAGATAATATTAGTACTTGGAATGTTTCAAGTAACACCACAGCTTATGGAAGCTATGGTATAGATTCATTTGGTGTTTGGACTTACACCCTAGATAATGCCAACGCTGCCGTTAATGCTCTCAATGTCGGTGGCTCTCTTGCTGATACCTTTACTGTTAGCACAGTTGGTGGCACTACCCAAACTGTTAGCGTTACCATCAATGGTCGAAACGATGCAGCGGTAATCACTGGTGCCAATACTGGTTCGATTAATGAATCAGTTACGGTTCTTACTGGCACTACTACCACTGGCACACTTATTTCAAGTGATGTAGATAATACTAGTACTTGGAATGTTTCAAGTAACACCACAGCTTATGGAAGCTATGGTATGGATTCATTTGGTGTTTGGACTTACACCCTAGATAATGCCAACGCTGCCGTTAATGCTCTCAATGTCGGTGGCTCTCTTGCTGATACCTTTACTGTTAGCACGATCGATGGCACGACCCGAACTGTTGGTGTTATCATCAATGGCCAAAACGATGCAGCGGTGATTACTGGAGATAGAGCTGTTTCGATTAATGAATCAGTTACGGTTCTTACTGGCACTACTACCACTGGCACACTTATTTCAAGTGATGTAGATAATACTAGTACTTGGAATGTTTCAAGTAACACCACAGCTCACGGAACTTACAGCCTAGATGCAGCGGGTGCTTGGACTTACACCCTAGACAATGGCAACACTGCTGTTAATGCTCTCAATGTCGGTGGATCTTTCGTTGATACTTTTACGGCCACCACGATCGATGGCACGACCCAAGTTGTTAGTGTTACCATCAATGGCCAAAATGATAATGCGGTAATCACTAGTGGTGTCTCTTCTTATAGAGGTACCCTCACCGAAGCTAGTGGCTTAAACAATAACATCAACAATGCTGTGACTAACTCCCGCGCCAGTGGCACTGTCACTTACACTGATGTTGACAATACTGGTACTGCTTGGGTGCCTACTACTGCACCAGTGGTTACTGCCAGCCAAAAAGGTTCCTACACTGTCGATGCCACTGGTCAATGGGTATACGACTTAAATAACAACTATGGCGATGTTCAAGCCTTACAAGTAGGCCAATCTGCTACTGATACCTTCACAATTACTACTACTGGTGGTACCACCCAAACTGTTACTGTCACCATTAATGGCGGCAACGACCTTCCTACCTTTACTAATACTGCAAACCTCAGTGGATCAGTCGTAGAAGCTGGTGGTGTAGCCAACGGTACAGTTAATACCCCCAGCGACAGCAAAAACCTGAATTTTACTGACCCTGATAACGTCAGTGATGTTTGGGCAACGGTAACAAATGGAGCTGCAACCTATGGTAATTACAGCATTGATGCTTTTGGCCAATGGACTTACAACTTAAACAACGGTAATTCTACTGTTCAGGGGCTGAATGTAGGTAGTTCTCTAACAGATTCTTTTGTGGTTACCACCAACGATGGTACGACCCAAGCTGTTAGCGTGGCGATCAATGGCCGCAACGATGCCGCAGTCATTACCAATGCTGAAAACTTCCTATTTGGTATTCCACTGGGGACTGGTGCCGCATTTGGAACAGCTAATGAAGCTGGTGGTGTTAACAACGGCACTGCTGGTACTACGTCTACTGCCAATCTAAATGCTACTGATGTAGATGACCTTAACGATTCGTGGGCTGTGCAGACCGGGGCAAGTTCTACATATGGTACGTACTCAATCAACGCTGTCGGCGTTTGGAGTTATGCAGTCGATAATGCAAATACGGCGATAGAAGCCTTAAATGTGGGTAGTTCTCTGGTAGATACCTTCAACGTTCAAACCATCGATGGCACTACCAGAGCAGTTAGAATTGTAATTCAAGGTCGCAATGATGCCGCTGTGATTGCTGGCGATATCAACAACAAGTCTGTTACCGAAGACAGCGGTTTTGGTAACAACATTGCCGGTACACCAAGCACTAGCGGTCAGTTGACTTATACTGACGTGGATAATGCTGGTGCTGCTTGGGTTGCCCAATCTTCAGTCTTTACTGGCAATTACGGAATTTATTCCATCAGTACTGCCGGAGCTTGGACTTACACCGTCAACAACAACAACGGTATTGTTGACGGCTTACAAAACGGTCAGTCTGCAACAGATTCTTTTGTGGTAACTACTGCTGGTGGTACTACTCAAACAGTCACTGTCAAGATTTTGGGCGTAAATGACTCGGCGATCGTCACTGGCCAAAAAACAGCCGCTCTGAATGAATCTGGTATGTTTACTACTGGCGCTGCCACAGGCAACAACCTCAACTACACCGACCCCGACAACACTGCCGATGGCTGGGTCGCAGTGAATGCTCTGGCAACTGGTGGGCATGGTAACTACACGATCGATGTTAATGGTGTCTGGAGCTACAGCCTCTTAACTGGCAATTCAATTGTAGAATCTTTGAATGCTGGTGTAACCGCTGTCGATACCTTCGTAGCTACCACTACTGATGGCACCACCCAAGTGGTCAGCGTTACCATCACTGGTCAAAATGATGCAGCCAGTATTACCAATGGAGAAAGTGCTTCATCTGGCTTAGTAATTGAAGCTGGCGGGTTGGCTAATGCCACTGCTGGTACACCGACGACCACTGGTGATCTCAACTCTACTGATATAGATGCTGGTCAAACTGACGAATGGATAACTGGTAGTGGCATAGCTGGAAACGGTTATGGTCATGGTGAATATGTGATCGCTGCTGATGGTAAATGGACTTACACTGTTAATAACACTGACAGCGCAGTTCAAGGACTCAATGCCGGTCAGTCTATCACTGACACCTTCGTTGTCACCACGATCGACAGCACGGCCAGCCAAACTGTTACCGTCACTATTAATGGTGCCAACGACACTGCTACTATCCTCAATGGAGCGAGTGCTTCATCTGGCTTAGTAATCGAAGCTGGTGGATTGATTCTTGGTACCACTGCTACTGCTAACCTCAATGCCAGTGATATAGATAACGGTCAAAATGACCAATGGACTGTTGTTGCTGCACCATCTGTAAATAACACAACATACGGTAAGTACTCGATCGACGCTAACGGAATTTGGAATTATGCTGCTGACCAAACCAATGGCACAGTTCAAGCCCTGAATGTAGGCACTTCTATCACCGATAGTTTTGTGGCTTACACGATCGATAGCAGCGCTAGCCAAACTGTCACAGTCACCATCAATGGTACTAACGACACTGCGGTTATTACCAATGGAGCAAGCGCTTCATCTGGCTTAGTAATTGAAGCTGGTGGATTGGCTAACGCCATTGCTGGTACACCGACTGCCACTGGTAATCTCGACTCTACCGATGTAGATGCCGGTCAAACTGACAAATGGACTGTTATTGGAGTACCAACCACTAATAATGGAATTTATGGTAAGTACTCGATCAACTCTGCTGGGGTCTGGAATTATGCTGTAGACAACAGCCTGATTGAAGCACTGAATGTAGGTACATCTGTTGCCGATAGCTTTGTAGTCTCCACGATCGATGGCACTGCTAGCCAAACTGTTACAGTCACCATTAACGGTGCCAATGATACCGCAGTCATTAGCGGCTTTACTGGTACAGCAACCGAAGCCGGTGGAACCAACAACGGCACGGCTGGCACCACGGCTAGTGGCACTCTAACCATCGTTGATCCAGACGATACCTACTCTGGCTGGTCGGCATCTTCGACAGACGGAACTTATGGCAACTACACGCTCAACTCTTCTGGTGCTTGGACTTATGCTTTAAGCGATGGTAGTTCAGCGACTCAATCTCTCACTGCTGGTCAAACTGTCACGGATACCTTTACTGCTATCAATGGCAGCTTAAGCCAAGTTGTGACTGTGACTGTTACTGGTACCAACGACAACCCAATTCTTTCTGCTACGCCTGCCACCTTAGCTACTGGAGTTGAAAATGTCGCTTACACCATCACCAAGGCTCAGCTTCTTCAAGGCTTTACTGATGTAGATGCTGGTCAAACAGCTACCCTGTCGATCGCTAATCTCACTTCTCCAGTGGGCACCTTCACTCTCAGTGGTTCAACCTACACGTTTGTACCTACCAACCTCGACTACTACGGTGTTGTCAACTTGGCCTACGAAGTGAAAGATGTCAGCAATGGTATCTATAGTGCAACTAGCAGCTTTAATATCACCTCAGTCAACGATGCCCCTACTGCTTTGCTTACCACTGCTAGCCTAGCGGCAGTTGATGAAGACACTGCTAATCCGGCTGGTGCCACAGTGCTGAGCCTATTTGGTCTCACCTATAGCGATGCCAAAGACAACCCAGCACCTAATGCCTTTATTGGTGTAGCAATTACCACGGTAACTAGCAATGCTAGTCAAGGTGCGTGGCAATGGCTGGATGTTACTAATGGTTGGCAGCCAATTAATAGTGTTTCTACCAGTGGTGCACTCTTCTTAGATACTGCTACCAAGATTCGCTTCTTACCAGCAGCAAACTTCAATGGTGTACCTAGCTCGATCGAAGCGAGACTGGTTGAGACAGGCGCACTCAATCTAGTTAGCATTGCCGTCACTACCGGTGATTTAACTAATGTCAGTGGTCTAAATAGTGGTGGCACTACTCATGTTAGTAACTTGGCTAACACTGTTGTTCTGAGTACCAGCATTAACCCGATTGATGACCCCACTATCATTACTGGCAACACGACTGGCACAGTCACCGAAGATACTATTACCAGCTTCTCTGGTAGCCTATTGGCCACCGATGTCGATGTGAGTGGTCCACTGTTTACCCCAGTTGCCAATCAAAATGGCACCAATAATTATGGTAAATTCACCATCCTAAATAACGGTACTTGGCAGTACAACCTAGATAACAATAACCCGCTGGTTCAACATCTGGGTGCAGCCAATAGCCTGACTGATACCTACACCTTTAACACCATCACTGGTGCAACTCAGACTGTTAGTGTCACCATTAATGGTTCGATCGATGCCGGTGTGTCTATCCTAGGCACTGGTGCTGATGACGTAATTAATGGCAAAGATGGCAATGACTATCTCAATGGTGGTGCCGGTAACGATTCTCTCATTGGTGGCCTTGGCAACGATGTTTTAGATGGTGCGGTTGATAGTATCGGTCTAGATACCTTTGTGGGCGGTGCTGGCGATGATGTCTATGGCGTTTACAACTCTGCTACGGTGATTACCGAAAATCTAGGGGAAGGAAATGATACCGTCTGGACAGCAGTTAATTACACTCTGGCCGACAATGTTGAAAACCTTTACTTGGTTGGAAATCTCACTGGTAACGGCAACAATGGCAATAATGTAATTGTTGGCTATGATGCCGAGAATCATGTTATTAACGGTTTGGCTGGTAATGATTATTTATTTGGCGGAGCTGGTAAAGATACGATCAATGGCGGTAATGATAACGACTACCTCAATGGTGCTGACGGTGATGACTATCTTAATGGAGGTGCTGGTAATGACTCCCTGATTGGGGGTTCCGGTAATGACATTTTAGATGGTGCAGTTGATATCATCGGTCTAGATACCTTTGTGGGTGGTGCTGGCGATGATGTCTATGGCGTTTACAACTCTGCTACGGTGATTACCGAAAATCCAGGGGAAGGAAATGATACCGTCTGGACAGCAGTTAATTATACTCTGACCGACAATGTTGAAAACCTTTACTTGGTCGGAAATCTCATTGGTAACGGCAACAATGGTAATAATGTAATTGTTGGCTATGATGCCGAGAATCATGTCATTAACGGTTTGGCTGGTAATGATTATTTATTTGGCGGAGCTGGTAAAGATACGATCAATGGTGGTAATGATAACGACTACCTCAATGGTGCTGACGGTGATGACTATCTTAATGGAAATGCTGGTGATGACTTCCTGATTGGGGGCTCCGGTAATGATATTTTAGATGGTGGGGGTCATAGTATTGGTCTAGATACCTTTGTGGGTGGTGCTGGCGACGATAATTATGGAGTTTACAACTCTGCTACGGTAATTATCGAAAGTGCTGACGAAGGCAATGATACTGTCTGGACAGCAGCTAACTATACTCTGACCGACAATGTTGAAAACCTCTACTTGGTCGGAAATCTTACCGGTAACGGTAATAATGGCAACAATATAATTGTTGGCTATGGTGCCGATAATCATGTTATTAACGGTTTGGCTGGCGATGATTATTTGCTGGGTGGGTCTGGTAGTGACACGATCAATGGCGGTGCGGGCGCTGATGTAATCAGCGGTGGCGCAGGTGCAGATATCTTCACCTTCCTGTTTACCCAATCTACGGCTACTGCTACTGATCGCATTGCAGATTTCGAGTTTGGCTCTGATCAGCTAGACATCTTTAGTCCAGCCGGTGTTGCAGCTCCGCCAACTAGCTTCAGTCGTGCCGCCAATAACAGCAGTGCAACTGACTTGTCCAGCTTGGCTCAGAGTGTTTACAGTAATGCCAATGGTGCTGGTGCTGCGTTAACTGCGAGCGGTGCTTCTCTAGTGGTTGCTTCTAATGCGGCGATCGTAGGAACCTACGTAGTAATTGATAACGGTGATGCGGTGTTTAATGCTAACACTGACCTAGTAATTAATATTACTGGTTATACCGGTGCTTTGCCAACCAATTCAACTTCAGTTAGTTCTTTCTTTAAAGTCTAATAATTAGGCATTAATTTAGGGAGCGATCGCCATCTAATGGCGATCGCTCCTTTTTTAGGTTATAAACATCGTCGCTAAAATCATATCAGAGCTACCCGTTACCGATTCACCAGTAGAAGAAACTATCGGCAAAGTCTCCGATCAATTAACTATAAACTAGATAATAAATCCCACATTCCGCTCCCTTTTGTGGTCATTAAGGAAATAAAACCAGACTAATCTCAAAACGGAGGAGAAAGTGAGCAATCCAGAAATAACAGTCCACAATCTAGACCATCTAGGAATCGTGGCCGGTATAGTAGATCAACTTGGAATAGTAGAATACATCAATGACAAGCTAGGTATACATCCTAATGAAAAAGT
>JANYHM010000112.1 GCA_025359065.1 Synechococcales cyanobacterium GL140_1_metabinner_5_sub
TGCAAACCGCTGTATTCGAGTTATTTATGGAGCAGTTTGGTTTAAACCCAACTTTAATTAAATTACACCCAAACTACCAAAAACTCATACATCACGGTACTCTTAGGGCTTGACTTTTCCTGAAATCTGTCCGGACTATTGGAGGAAGAGAATCGAGAGATTATTATCGGACATTCCAAGAATAGTCGTTTGCTTTTGATATCTTTTACCGAACGCTCCAATGCCATTCGCATTATCAGTGCCCGCTTAGCAACTCGAAGAGAACACGAGGATTATGAACAAAACGTCTTTTGAAGGATCAGAAAATTTAGATGACGAGCTTTTATCCGAGTACCACCTCGATTATAACAAAGCAAAAATCAACCGCTTTGCTGCTGGTGAAGGAAAACAACTGTTAAAAGTTGTAGTTTTGGATGAAGATGTCGCTCAAGTTTTCACAACTTCAGAATCGGTCAATAGTCTATTAAGGACGTTGATTATATCAATGCCGCAAGCTAACAAACCGGTTGGAGCTGACTGAATCGAATGTTTTAAGTCGTGATCAAAATCTTTTTGCTGCTGCTCAACCAGAACGTTAGAAACCTTGGGCTTAGAGGGTTCTTACGATATTTTGGTGAACGCCCGTGGTGGTGGTTTGACTGGTCAGTAACACCACTCTAAATGTTACTGGTCAATCTTCAAGATAGACAGATTGAAGTATATGAGTTAGGGCTAGAGATAAAAACTTGTCAGTCGCCAACATTGATCGATTGTGACTCTGTGATACCAGGGTTCAAGCTGAGTTTGGCCAAGATTTAGTAAGTGTGGCTTTAAATTTGAATTGCTGATATCCTCTGCAACAGCTCCCCACCAAGGTAAAATACCCTAAAGTCTTAGCGGGTCGCTGTGCCAGCCATTTATGAGCAATTACATCGTTTTTCTTACCCTGTCAGCAGCCACTTACGCCATTTTTGGCTTGGGGTTGAATTTGCAATGGGGTTACACCGGCCTGGTGAACTTTGGCCACGTCGCATTTATGACCGTAGGAGCATACACCACCGTTTTACTTAGCTTGCAGGGAGTGCCCCTGTGGATTGCGGCTCCGATCGGTGGCACTTTAGCAGCTTTCCTCGGTCTACTAATTGGTCTTACGACTTTGAGATTGCGAGAAGATTATTTGGGCATTGTGACGATCGGGGTTTCAGAGTTAGTCCGCATCACCATTCAATCTGACAAATTCACCCCAATTACTGGTGGTGTCGGTGGCATCCAAAGATATGAGCTGCCATTGAACTTTGCACCTGCTGTGCCTAGTTATTTGACCAAGTTGGGTTTCATTGGTTTATTTGCGGCGGTAATGGGCTTGGCTAGTTGGCGGCTGTGGGTGTGGGGTCGTAAGAATATGAACAAAATGTGGCAAGCTGCTTTGGGAATAGTGAGCTTCTTTATTATTTATATTTGTGGAGCGATCAGTCTTTATAATTACGATGATCGGGCTGGGTTGATGTTGTTGACAGTAACTACCCTGGCGATTATTTATGTTGGTTTAGAGCGGCTGATTAATTCACCTTGGGGACGAGTGCTTAAGGCTATTCGAGAAGATGAAGAAGTGCCTAAAGCCCTAGGGAAAAACGTTTTTTGGTATAAGCTTCAAGCCCTCATGCTGGGTGGAGGCATTGCGGGAATTGCAGGAGCTTTTTATGCTTGGCAAATTACCAGTTTATACCCCAGTAACTTTGAGCCGCTGTTGACCTTTAACGCTTGGACGATCGTTTCTCTGGGTGGTGCGGGCAATAATGTGGGTGTAATTCTGGGTGCTGTGGTCTTTTGGGCTTATGACACCGTTACTCGTTTGGATTGGATTAAATCACTGCCTTTTTCTTCCGATCAAGTGGGCGCATTTCGGATCATGATTATTGGTTTGATTTTAATGGTAATTATGCTCTGGCGACCTCAAGGTTTGTTAGGTAATAAAGACGAATTGACATTAGGTAAGTAGCATCAACATGTAGTGTAGTGCTCACTACACAAGATAAATTGAAGCATTGATATTAAAAATATAGGAGTAAAAAATCCGTGACTGACCTTCTAAGAGCCGAGAATTTATGTAAAAGTTTTGGCAGCATCAAAGCTGTGAATCAGGCCAGTATCACCGTGCCAGCCGGTAGTATTACCGGGTTAATTGGCCCCAATGGTGCTGGTAAAACCACATTTTTTAACTTGCTTTCCAACTTTATCGTGCCCGATCAAGGTCAGGTGATGTTCAATGGTCAGCCTATCCAGCAACTACCGCCTCATCGGATTGCACGATTGGGAATGGTGCGGACATTTCAGGTGGCTAAGGCTTTATCTCGCTTATCGGTATTAGAAAACATGTTGCTGGGTGCTCAGGATCAGATCGGGGAAAAAATGTGGCAGGCTTGGATGCCTCAGGTAGCCAAAGATCAAAAGCAGCTTAAGGAAAAAGCCATGACTATTTTGACTGATATTGGCATGGATCATAAGGCTGCCGATTTTGCTGGTGGCCTTTCGGGTGGCCAGCGCAAGCTATTAGAAATGGGTCGGGCTTTGATGAGTGACCCTAAACTAATTTTGCTCGATGAACCTGCGGCGGGTGTGAACCCTCGTTTGATCGATGATATTTGTGGTCATATTCAGCGCTGGCGCAAAGACGGCATGTCTTTTTTGGTGATCGAGCACAACATGGATGTAATTATGTCCTTGTGCGATCGAGTGTGGGTATTAGCCGAAGGCAGTAATTTAGTAGATGGACCACCAGCTAAGGTGCAGAATGATCCTCAGGTGCTGGAGGCATATCTTGGAAGCTAGCGGGTGGATCGATCGGAGCCGGAGTCAAGGTTAACAAAGCAGTTTCTGGATCCCAAGGATCAAGAATCAATGGTTCTTCTGTCAGGTGCTCTTGGCTTGGGCGCTTGCGCCAGTGAGTTAACACGTCTTCGATTAGCACGGCATTGATCCAAATCTTGGTGACGACGCTTAATGGTAAAGCCAACACCAAACCAGCAAAGCCAAAAAAGCTAGCAAAAAACACTTGTGCTAATAGAGTCAAAGCTGGCAGCAGCGAGACTTGCTTCGACATAATGTAAGGAGTCAAAAAGCTGCTTTCGATTTGTTGGATCACAAAATACAAAATAAAAACCCAGAGAGATTTCCAGGGGCTATCTAGCAAAGCAATGCCCATAGGCAGCACCATACTGAGAGTTGGACCTAAATTGGGAATGAAATTAAGCAATCCAGCCAACACGCCCTGTGCCAGAGGTGCTGGTACTCCCAAAGCATATAATCCAGCGCTAGACATGACGGCTACGGCCACCATCCCGATGATTGCCCCCACCATCCATTTGCCTAAAGACACTTCGCACTCATCTAAAATTTCGATCACTCTGCGCCGATAAAAGTGCGGAAACATGATCACAAAAACGTTGCGGTAAGCGTGGGGCTGTACTAGCAACATGATAGTCAAGACCAGCAGCAACAGCAGGTTGAGGATGGCACCCAAAGAACCTGAAAAAATCGAGAGAGACTGACCAAGCAAGGAATTTAACAGTGGCTTGGCTTGCTCTTGCAATGTCTGGAAATCGGGAATATCTACTCCCGGTAGATATTGTTCTATTACGCCTTTAGAATTTTGGACTAGAGCTAAAACCTTAGGTAGCTTGGTGGTGCTAATTTCTTGCATTTGCTTCACCAAGGAAGGCACGATCGACCAAACGAAACCCACCAGGGTCATTAAAAAGATCAGCAGCGACCCGCCTAGAGACCATTTGTGTGAAAGCTTAAAGCGTTTGCGCAGCAGTCTAGCCAGTTGATTTAGAGCCGTGGCTAAGACGATCGCCGCAAAGGCCATCAGTAATAGCTGTCGGATCTGCCAAATTACATAAAAGCTGGTGATTAAAACCGCTAAACCAAGCCACTGACCAAACTGCACGTTGCTAATCCTTTATTTCGATACTTTTTTCCAGATGCTGCGCTGTCGAAGAATCTGATTTGTGCCGCCAACCGAGAATAATTGCGATGAGCAAAACCGGCAAAAGCACCCCAATTGTAGCAGTTGTGTTGTTTGCTGGAATTTCTAGCAATGGTGCGCCAAATTTAATGGCTACCGATAAAGCCACCGAAATGACGGTTACGCGCAGTAAGTTATTGATCATTTAACAACCCAAGCTCTCTTTGGTGTCTACGCCGGTCTTAGGATTTTTGCCTGCGGCTACGGTACAGAGTAGTTTTACCTGCGATCGATCAATTAAGGCATCGGTAAAATCTGCGCCAGTGACTTTGGTACCAAAAAAGCGCGTGCGAGTCATGGTTGCCCCA
Organism: Synechococcales cyanobacterium GL140_1_metabinner_5_sub; assembly: GCA_025359065.1. Classification (GTDB taxonomy): domain Bacteria; phylum Cyanobacteriota; class Cyanobacteriia; order Cyanobacteriales; family Chamaesiphonaceae; genus JAAFHZ01. The sequence goes on from JANYHM010000112.1 coordinate 4,315, forward strand.
ACTAAAATGGCATTGCTCAAGTCTGCATCATCTAAAGTTGCTTGGTCTACCAAAGAGTTTGTAAGGTCAGCACCCTGTAAATTTGCCCGCAGCAACACCCCTTTGGTAAAAATCGCTCCAGTTAGATCGGTGTTACTAAAGTTAGCATCGTGCATTTCGGCAGATAAGAACATGCCACCCACTAAATTAGCGTTAGAAAAATCTTGCCCTTTGAGATCGCTGTGGCTGTGGTTTTGCAGAGCGGCACTGGCTGGTGCAACCCAGACCGTAAGAAACAGCAGCATTCCGATAAATATTGTTTGCAGTTTGCCCATGTTTTGTTTGATCGATGCTGATGAAGTTCTCCGCTCAAGATATCACAAACAAACAGTGTGCAAAATACTTCGATGTACTGGTAAGCCACGCTTGAGAGTAGCCACTTCGCGCTCGGTGGCAATTCCCATGGGGTTTTCTGGCAACCAATCGGGGCTTTGGCATTGAAATATGGGGTTGGCGGTAAATCGATCGACCATTTCTTGCGCTACCCATTCCAGGTCAGACTGCAAAAATATCTCGGTACCTGGCAATAAATGAGTGGCTAAGGTATCTACTAGCTCGGGCTGTACCACCCGGCGCTTGGCATGGCGGGTTTTGAAACAGGGATCAGGATACTGAATACTTATTCGCCGACAGACTAACGGAGGCAACGAAGCCAGCAGTCCAACCAGAGAGACATTAATATTGGCAAAGGCGTAGTGCAAGTTGGTTAGACCTTGCTCATCACGCATTCGGTTGGCATCGACAATGATGGGCTGGCGAATTTCGATGCCCAGAAAATTCCATTGGGGGTTATCGATCGCCATTTTGAGCGGAAAACGTCCCCAGGCGCAGCCAATATCGATGTGCAGGGGCAAGCTTAGGTCAGCGTACATCTGCGACCAGTCTGGCCACTCGATCGGCTCTTGATACTTATTGGCGAGGGGGTTGACGTGCTGACGGACTTTGATTCTGGCCAAGGTGAATTGATGATTAGGGACTTGCTCATAATATCTTTACGCTGTATGGCAAACTAGGTCAATTGTTAACCGTAAGGATTCAGTAAGCTTTCCATTTTACCAATTAGCCGATCGATGTCCACTGGTTTGGTATCGTAATCATTGCAGCCAGCTTCCATGGCCTTTTCTCGATCGCCCACCATGGCATGAGCGGTGAGGGCAATAACCGGAATTGTGTTGGTTTCGGGACTAGCCTTCAGGTGACGAGTGGCTTCCCAGCCATCCATTCCGGGCAAACTCATATCCATCAAGATAAGGTCTGGCATCTCATAGTTAGCCATCTGTAAACCTTCAGCTCCATCCATAGCCGTAATGACCTGATAACCCTTACGAGCCAGTCGGCGCGACAGCATATCTAGGTTCATTTCGTTATCTTCGACAATTAAAACTTTAGTCATGGCTAGCAAATATGTGAAAAAAGAATCCAGCTTGAGTGAGATTTAGACGGGAGTCAGAGAAGAACTGACTACTTCATTGACTTCATTTAACAGGTCTTGCAATTCATATTTGCCTTTTTGGAAAATATTTTGTACTTGCTTTGACAACTGAGCATATTCACTAGTAGATAGCTCTACTGATGTGATTACAATGATTGGAATCAATTGCCATTGAGGATGATGCCGTAATTTTTTGATTACTTCAAACCCATCCATTTCTGGCATCATTAAATTGAGCAAAATCAGCATGGGCGGAGATTTTTCGATGATTTCGATCGCTTCTATAGAGTTCTCGGCTGCCTGGATTGACCAACCAGCCTGCACTAACAAATCACAAGTGACTTCTAGCGTATCTGGATCATCTTCAATGACCAAAATTGATCCTCGGGCAGATCTGGTGATATGTTTATTAACTACTTTTAGTAATCTTTCTTTATCCACTGGTTTAGAGAGATAATCTACTGCTCCTAAAGTTTGAGCGAGATGACGATCTTCAATAATACTATTCATTACCACTGGAATATTGGCTAAGAAAGGATCATTTTTTAATGCCACCAAAGTTTCCCAGCCATCCATTTCTGGCATCATCACATCTAAAGTAATCATATCTGGCACAATTTCTTTGGCCATTTGCAAGCCCTGTTTGCCATTAACAGCCATTACGACATTGTATCCTTCGTTGCTCAAATAACGGTGTAAAAACTTCCGGTCATGATGATTGTCGTCAATAACCAAAACAGTTTTGGTGTGTAATGGATTAATTAGAATCGAACTAACTGTGGCCGTAGATTCATCAAATTCTTCGGCTTTACTCATAACTTGATGAGCAATTTGAGGCAGTTTTAGAGTGAAAGTTGAACCAACTCCATATTCACTTTCTACCGCTATTTCACCACCCATCATATTAATGAAATTCTGGGTAATTGCTAAGCCTAAACCGGTACCACCATATTTGCGAGTGGTGGAGCTATCTGCCTGAGAAAAAGCTTGGAACAACTTCTTGCAATGTTCTGGCTTCATGCCAATTCCAGTATCTTGTACAATAAAGTGTAAGAATTTTTGAGATTCGCCGGTTTTTGCTTTAAATACTTCTTGCTCAATAGTGAGCTTCACTTCTCCATTATGGGTGAACTTGCTTGCATTGCTCAAAAGATTAAATAAACTTTGGCGGACTTTGGTAAAGTCACTGCGCATGAGTCCAATATTATCTGGGCAGTTAACCACCATTTTGTTATTGTTTTTTTCGCAAGTTGGTTGTAGAGTATCTACGACATCTTTCACCATCTTATTGACATCAAAAGATTCAAAATATAAATCTACTTTGCCAGATTCAATTTTGGCGAGGTCTAGAACATCATTAATGAGGCTTAGTAGATGCTTACCGGCATTGCGAATTTTTTTTATGTCATTGATCAGAGAATCATGCCCTTGATCAACGGCATCTTCTTCTAGTATTTCACTGTAACCAATGATGGCATTTAGGGGCGTGCGCAATTCGTGGCTCATATTGGCCAAAAATTCACTTTTGGTACGATTTGCTTCTTCGGCTCTCTCTCTGGCTTCGTCGGCAATCTTTACGTTGTGAGCTAATAAGCTCTCCATTAGCTTACGTTCGCGTACTTCATCACATAGCCGATCGTTGACTCTTTGGACATCATCAACTCGTTCTTGGATGGTTTCTTCCAAGACTTTATTGGTCTGTATTAAGCTGTGTTCAGCTTCCTGCAAGTTTTTAATTAGCTGTTCGCGCTTTAATCTTAGCGCCTGCTCTTTTTTATAAGTAAAAAAGCCGTAAAGTGAGGCAGCCACCGTGATCGGAATGACGATAATGAGTTCGAGCATGTTAAGTAGCAGTAAATTCACATAGAGATATATTTCACCCCGTGAAACTATTATGCCCAACTTTGGGCTGCTACTTGACAGCCTAAACTCAGTGAAACTACCAGTCTCAGAGTTATTTTAGTAGTGTTATGCACTACAAGCGCTAGCGAGAATTTTTGATTTCTGTCAAAAATTCTTGGGCAAAAGTACTGAGTTTATCGGTCTTTTGGGTGGCCATTTTTTGGAGGCTTCTATTTAATTTGGAGACTTGGCTATCGGGGAAAGACAAGGCTGTGATGCGGTAGAGGGTTTCGCGGTCTTCGGTTTTTTTCTTGAGGCTTACTGCTTGTAAAAAGTCGGCAGGGCTTTTTATTGCTACTCCGGCAAAGAAGGCTCCATAGGTTTCGCCTAGGTAACTATCACTGTCGATCGCCCCCGAAATTAAATCGGCCAACACAGCTTTATTGCCCTTTTGATAGAGCTTCACTACGGAGTTAATTCGCACGATTTGTTTGCGAGTATCATCACAGTCTTTGGGCAGAGTTGCGGACGGAACACTACAGCGCTTGTATTCTGCTAATGCTCCACTACCAGAAGTGCCAGCAGGACTCTTTTTTTCGGCCAGTATCGGGGAAGCACATAAGAAGTTACCGAACATGGCGGCCAACATCCCGCAACTAACTATTTTGAATTGCATAGCTGAATTTTAAATTACTGGTGGACAGAAAATATTTCGTTCTCATTCTATATCTACTCTTGCCCAATCCCAAAGCCCCATTTAAAAGTTCAGTAAATTTCCATCCGCAAATGTACTAAGGTGGCCAAAGTGTGTTTAATGTTGGCTTCTAGGTTGGACTTGCGATCGATCAGTTGACGCAATTGTTGATGCCGAGCCAAGGCTTTGCTGATGCCAAACATCTCGGGTTGAGGGCAATCGCGGGCGGCAATTTCGCCGCTTTCGTCGAGGCTACAGAGTTGATAATCTAAGTTTTGCTGCTGAAGGATTTCGGGGATTGTTTCTAGTGAACCCAGACTGCAATCAGGATTATTAGATTCCGCTTCTAACCAACCGGCAACGATTGGCCCAGACTCGCGTACCACCGCAATATTTTGATCCAATTCTAAGATTTCGTTTTGCCAGCTATTCAGTAAATACTGTAATTCTTGTAACATGTGCAATACCAATCCAGCATTGGGCTGATGGTATTGCCCTTTGAGCTTGGCCACGATTGCCCCACCTTTTTCGCTGGTGGCGGCTTGATAAATTTTGCTGGGTGGTGGGGGGATTTGGAAGGAGTTGATCGGGTCGTTGTCCATGATAGATGGCGTGATGCTTTTAATAAGGATTTTAATCTATGTAAATTGCTCTCACCGTGCTATAAATAGCAATCTGCATCATTTCCCGGCTACTAAGCCGCATAAAACTTATGGGTGAGCGCATTTCGATCGGCATTATTGGGGCTTCAGGATACGGCGGTGTGCAGTTAATCCGGCTACTGCAAGATCATCCTGCGGTGGAAATCACCTATTTAGGTGGAAAGGGTAGTGCCGGTAAGATGATTGGAGATATTTATCCTCATCTTAGGCACATCTGTAATTTACCGATCGAACCGATCGACCCTGCTGTCATTGCCAGTCGATGTCAGGTGGTGTTTTTGTCTTTGCCCAATGGCCTTGCTTGTGACTTAGCTCCCAAGCTACTAGCCTTAGGCTGCAAAGTGTTAGATCTCTCGGCAGATTACCGCTTCGACAATCTTGACACTTACAGCCACTGGTATAAGATACCCCGTCAAGACAAAGAAATCGCTATGAATGCGGTGTATGGGCTACCAGAAATTAATCGCACCCAATTAAAAGATGCCCAGTTGGTGGGTTGCCCTGGCTGTTATCCTACCGCTAGTTTGTTGGCAATTTATCCATTACTGAAAAATGGCCTGATTCAAGAAAATACCATTGTGGTTGATGCTAAGTCTGGTACTTCTGGGGGTGGCAGAGAGGCCAAGACTCATTTGCTACTAGCCGAAGCCGATAACTCGATTTCGGCCTACAGCGTGGCTGGTCATCGCCATACTCCCGAGATTGAGCGGATCTGTGGCGAGGTGGCTGGCCATGACATTATGGTGCAGTTTACGCCTCATTTGATGCCGATGGTACGGGGGATTTTGGCTACGGTCTATGCCAATTTGCGTGACCCTAGACTGGTATCAGAAGATTTGATGACTATTTATCAATCGGCCTACCGAGCCGCACCCTGGGTGCGGGTGCTACCTAGCGGCACTTATCCTCAAACCAAGTGGGCATTGGGTACCAATGCCTGCTATATCTCGATCGAAGTAGATTCTCGCACTGGTCGGGTGATTGTGATGTCGGCGATCGATAATTTGCTCAAGGGTCAAGCTGGCCAAGCGGTGCAGTGTTTGAATTTGATGATGGGCTGGGAGGAGACTTTGGGGCTGCCCGAGCTGGCTTTTTATCCTTAATGTCTCCGTCTGCCTAATTCCTTGCCAACAAAATTGGGCAGGGAGCATGTACTCGGACGTAATCAGAAATTGAGTTGCCTAACAGCCGATCGAGATCTGGCAAAGTCTTGGCGATCGATGGGCGACGATCAGGAGAGCCGAGAATTAGCAGGTCGGCGTTGAACTCGTCGGCGAGGCGACAGATTTCTTTGCCGGGATTGCCGCCGCCGATCGCCAATTTGTAAGGTATTTGCATCCGTTTGGCAGCGGCGATCGCGGACATTAGTTTTTCGTCTTTTTCGGGGTTAGCGAGAGCCTCTACCGCTTTTTGGTCGTTCAGGGTTCTGGCTAAAATGAGCTGACCATTTTTGTTTTCTCGCAATAGGGTCATAGCTGTTTCTAGGGCAGCCTTGGCGGGAGCCGAATCATCGTAAGCCACCATCACCCGGTTGATCTGTTTGACATACACGTCATCTTTGACCAACAGCATGGAGCAAGATGCCAGTTGAAAAACATATTGGCTAACAGAGTTCGATAAAATGGACTCCAGCCGCGAGAGACCCCGTGAACCCATAATCAACAAGTCTGCTTCTTCATCGATCGCTACTTGGCAGACGGTGTCTTTGGGTTCGCCTTGAACTAGTAAGACTTTGACTTTATCGGGCGGAATTTGGAGGTTTTCGATCGCCTTAGCCAGTATTTTGCCGCCTTCTTGGAGTTTTTCGGCCATCTGTTCGGCGGTCACTTGTGGGGGTACCACGTGCAGCACGGTAATCATGGCTGGCTGCATAGCCGGAATTGCCAACAGCATTTTGAGCATCTGCTCACATTGTCCTAAGCCTGCCACGGTCACTAAAATTTTTTCTACCATTTGCCCCATCCAAAAAGCTGTTCTTAATTCCACTAAGCATAATTGCTAAACAGTCCCCGCTCAGCTAGGTAGAACAGGTTGTGTAACATTAATTAATTATGTGGATGGCGGCTTTTTTCCTAAGGGGTTTTTGTCACAGAGATCTGTTGTAGGGTGGGCAACGGCTGAAATCATGCTGAGGTTTCCTCAGCATGTGTTTCAGACAAGACCCACTATCCAGATTCTACGTGATGCCACTCTACTCAGAGAGTTGGCCACAAGGTCACGTCATTATCTCCATAAAAAACGCCTAAACTAATACATTTCAATTGGCCAAGACAAAACTGTAGCTCCACCCAGTTTTCTTCAAAGAAGTAGCATTCCATATGGCCATAGTCTTCTAAAATGCACTCTTCACCCAGCATTTCGGTCATGTTGATCAATAGCTCTACTCGATCGAGCACCCAGGGATTGCACCAAGGAAAGTGAATATTTTTGTTATGAACTTCGATCCAGCCCAGCCGCTGGTCGTTGTCGGACTCAATTTTTAGTACGATTTGATGCTGGAAGTACTGTAGGTCAAGGTCTTTGCCGTCTTCGTCTTCTTCTTCGATATAAATTTTGTCGGGCTTGCCCAAAACTTGATAAATTTCTTGTTCGGTCATACCAAAGAGAATTTTGCCCAACCCTCGCCCAATCTCGATCTGCACTGAAAACCTCGGTATGCCAACAAGAACAATATTACCAAAAATCAGGAACGGTACCTCTTGATTTTTGCCTAAAGTCTTGATAGATTTTGTTTACCAGTCGATCGATAAATTTTTGGGTTGGACGAAGTTGATGCTGTCACCGACTTTTAGCCCTAATTTTTTTGCCTCTCCGGTGTTGAGTTCAATCACTCGATCGATCAGCTCGCCATTGTCCGGGCCATAGTTGGGGCAAGGGTCTGCTTTACAAGGAGGAACGTTGGCCTGAATGTTTTTGATCTTGCCTGCTCGCACAAACAGCATATCTAGGGGAATCAGGGTGTTCTTCATCCAAAAGCGGGCGGGCACTGGTGGGTTGAAGTTAAAGGCCATACCATGGTTGCTGGGCATACTGGTACGCATCATTAGGCCAATTTGCTGTTCTTGTTGGGTGTTGGCTTCTTCCAGCAAAATGGTGGTATTGTCGATGACCAGTTTGGCGGTGACGCGCAGTTTTTGGGGAATGGCGGGACTCACTGTGGGTGGGGCGATGGTCGCTGCGGGTTTAGTTTTGCCGGGTTCGGTCAAGCCTTGGGAGCCACATCCAGTAAGTAATAGGCTGACGGCTATGAGCGAAGACAGGAAGTTAACCATCGAAGAAGTTGAGCTAAATGGGCACTTTCTATCATAGCCTAGGGTTCGATTATCGATTATGTTAATTGAACAACGGCAAAACCTTTTAAGTGGACTTATAAAAAGAAATCTTTGACCATTTGAATAGTGGTGCTTATGCTATCGGCAGTAAGTTTGTCGATGCTACTATTGGAACTAAGCAGAAGGGGAAAGCAAGAACTATGAATTCAGGAATACTTTATCGTTTGTCAGCGTTTACTGCCACTCCCGAGGGCGGGAATCCCGCTGGAGTCTGGGTTGGTGAAATCCTTCCAGACCCTGACAATATGCAGCGCATCGCTGGCGAGGTGGGTTTTTCTGAGACTGCCTTTGTTGCTCCGGTTAACGGTTCAGAGCGAACGGTTCGCTACTATAGCCCTGAGGCAGAAGTCTCGTTTTGTGGACACGCCACGATCGCGATCGGAGTGGTGTTGGGCGAAAAAAATGGCGACGGCACCTACCGGTTAGCAACATCTGTTGGAATAGTACCAGTTAGTGTCTGCCAGCAAGACGGTATTTACGAGGCATCACTGACTTCCGTTGAGCCAAGGCATACATCAGCGCCTACTGCTCTGGTCAGCGAGGCTCTCTCTGCGTTGGGATGGACAGAAAATGACCTAGATGGTTCAATTCCCCCTGCCAGAGCCTACGCTGGGGCCTGGCATTTGGTGTTAGCCGTCAAAAATTCGCAACGTCTCGCAGAACTGAACTATGACTTTGATACATTAAAGGCACTGATGCTCCGGGATGGTCTCACAACGTTACAACTGGTTTGGCAAGAGAGTGCTGCTGTTTTCCACTCCCGCAATCCTTTTCCAGTGGGGGGTATTGTAGAAGATCCAGCTACCGGTGCCGCTGCTGCTGCTCTCGGAGGATATCTTCGATCGGCTAAACTTATTGCTGTGCCAGCGACTATCCTAATTCGTCAGGGAGAAGCAATGGGTCGCCCTAGCCAGCTAGTAGTCCACATACCAATTAGCGGCGGAATTGTTGTAACGGGTAAGGCGATTCGGATTTAGAGAGTGAAGCTGCTATTATTGATAAATTCTTCGTCAAAATTTTAAAAAATCGCTAATTAAAACAGGAGGGTTCATCGTGACCAAAACTAAAATTGCTAATTCTTCAGATATCAGTGCCAGCGGCGTAACTAAAGTCTCCGCAGGTGGTAAATCTTTGATCGTTAGTCAAAAAGACGGCAAATATTGCGCGATCGTCAACAAATGTCCTCATTTGGGTCTGCCATTGGCCAAAGGAAAAGTGGCAAACGGCGTAATTACCTGCCCTTTTCATGGCTCCAAGTTTGATCTTTGCAGCGGCAAAAACACTGGCTGGGTAGACTCAGTGATGGGAATGTCTGCGCCAGGCTGGGCGACCAAAATCATCTCTGCGGGTAAGCCACCTACTGATGTGGAGAGCTTTTCCGTCAGCCCAGAAGGCGAAGAGCTGTTTGCCGATGTCTAGAGCAGCTCATTGAGGAAAAGCGAAGCTGAGATTTACCACGGGCACAAAAGCCAATGCTGTAAGTCGGGTATCCTATAGTATATTGAAGTGTTTATACTGCCTGTCAGCTTCGCGCCTACCCTATGAATGCCACTCTTGCTAGCCCGCCGCCCCAAACCAGCGACATGACTCCTTATATTTTGGGGCGGTTGCCAGATATCCCCCTAGACAAAGTGGGCTGTCCCCGCCGTGCCAAATTAGAAATAGATTTGCTGCTGCTAGCGATCGAATCTCTTGAGCTAGGCGGTGCTGAACAAGTATTAGAAATGGCCAAAGAACTAGGGCTAGACACTGTCATTAAAAATCGCCTGTCCCTGTGGCGAATGCGATCAACCAACCCTCTGCGACGTGCCCATAGTCGGCGAATTTTAGGCATGAATGAAGCCAAAGCCCTGACCATTGTGGCCTGTCAATTATCTCGCCGCTATACAGTGACAATTCGGCAGCTACTGACCGAGCAGCAAATGCTCAGCAGCAAGTCCTTGCCCCCAGAATGTAACTTCCGCCTCTCCGAATATTTAGACCTGTTTCGATCGCACTTTCGCAGCCGCATGAACCCTCGGCGATCAATAGTCGTGACCTATACCGAAAATGATAAATTAAACGAGCTGGCGATCGACTTGCTCGGCAAATTATTGTTTTGCACTGGCACCGCCGGTATGGAACGGTTTTGGGTGAGCTTATTTGATGGGGAACTGAAGTAATTATGAGTATCAGAAGACAATATAGCCTGCCTAACTGCACGCTAATTTTAGATGGCATCAGCGATGGTCAAAGAGCTAACGAAGCCCGACCTTTGATGTCTACCTTGATCCATGCCGAGTGCCATATTTCTGGCCAAAAGAAGCCCCTAACTGGTGGCATGGAGTTCTTTCAGCAGCTCATTACTGCCGTGAGCAACTATACTCAAGAATTGCTCAGCAAGGTAGTGAATGCTCCTACGGCTCAACAGGTGGGCAACGTGCGCCTAGAAAAAGGCCAGGAACATCGCTTAACCGCTCAGTCTGAACAGAGTGAAGTGGATTGGCAGCTCAGTACCGTGCAATTGTTTGATTTAACCGAAGCGATCGATCAATTTTTGGCCGATGGCTCAACCCTACCTACTCTACTGGTAGGCATTCAACCCGCTCCTCGTGCTGCGAAAGGTGCAGTTTCAGCTCAGGCGGCTCCGATCGGCCTTGGATTATCTGGTTTGGCGGCCACTGCTTTGGCCTTTTATCTAGTGCCTGCTCCGACCAAGATTACTCTCCCCGATCCAGCGGCAAAAACTGCCCCTATAAGTAAAACAGCAGATAAGCCGGTCAAGTCTACCGACAAGCCCCCAACTCCGGCAACCAGCCCCGTGGGTGCTAAGCAAAGTGTTCCAGTAAGCCCCGGCCCCAGCAAGAAACCGATCGAAAAATCGGCGATCGACCCAAAGATCAATGACAATCCTACTCAAGTTGCTTTTATTGAACGGAAGCTGCGCCGCGAAATCAACCAAAAATGGGAAGACCGCAAGGGGATTTCTGACAAACTGACTTATACAGTTACTGCCGATGAAGAAGGCAAAATTGTCAGCTATGTACCAAAAAACTCTGCTGCTGAAAGCAAAAAAGAGCAGGTTCCTCTAGCAAAAATGGTGCCAGCCGATGCCGAAAAGGCTGAAGCTACCGAAACTCCTACCAAGAGAACCACTGATTTTAGCTTGAGCTTTACCCCCAATGGCGCGATCGAAATTAAGCGCGATAAGCTGTTATCTGGTGATCCAACTGATGGTCAACCTTTGGCCGATGCTGATCGGGTGAAAAGTTTAGCCAAAGATATGGAAGACAAGGTGAAGCTGTCTACGGCTCCCACTTTTAAGAGTGATTTGATGTATCGAGTAGCGGCTGATGAAAGTGGGGCGATCGTCGATTATGATCCGCTGAACCAAGCTGCTTTTGATTACGAAAAAGAAACTCCGTTGCCCGCCGTCACTAAGTATGACGCTGCGGCTGCTTCTGGAACTAAGCCTCTGGCGCAATATACGGTGGTTTATCGTCCCGATGGCAAGATCGAGATCAAGCCACGGAAGTAGTGCCCTCTTTCTTGATTGATAGACTTTGATTGAGCAGCCAGGGCGTTTGGCCATCTGGATTTTCTGGCTAATGTACGATGGCTAAGTTCTCCATTAGAATGGGATGAGTAAGCATATTAATGATCTCGCCCATGTCCATTTTGGCTGCTATTTCTGTTCTCGCTGTTCTGATCTTCGTCCATGAGCTAGGTCATTTTATGGCCGCCAGACTGCAAGGAATTTACGCTAACAAGTTTTCGATCGGCTTTGGCCCCATATTATGGAAGTACCAGGGCGAACAGACCGAGTATGCTCTGCGCGCTTTGCCTTTAGGCGGCTTCGTGGGTTTTCCTGATGATGACCCCGAGAGCAGCATTCCGCCAGAAGACCCTAATTTACTCAGCAACCGGCCAATTTTAGACCGGGCGATTGTGATCAGCGCCGGGGTGATTGCCAACTTGCTGTTTGCTTACTTTCTGCTAGTGACTCAAGTAGGTATTGTAGGTTCTCCTAGCTTGAGCTATCAGCCCGGAGTGGTAATAAATGATATTGCTTCTAGCCTCAGTAGTGCCGCTGCTAAAGCTGGCTTGAAGCCCAATGATGTGGTGATGTCGGTAGGTGGTGTAGAGCTAGTAGCTAAAGCCACGGCGATCAATGAGTTGATGGACAGTATTCAGACTCATGCTGGTCAGAATTTGAATTTAAAAGTGCAGCGGGGCACTGAACTGCTGTCGATCGATGTCATCCCCGAAGGCGGCGCTGCTGGCAAAGGCCAAATTGGAGTGAAGCTGGCTCCCAATGCGATCGTCGTTCGTCAAAAAGCTGCTAGCGTGATAGATGCTTTCAGTAAAGGCGCACAGGAATTTGAGAAAGTCATTGTGCTTACCGTCAAAGGCTTAGCCCAGATTGTCACCAATTTTGGTGAAGTCGCTGGTCAGGTGGCCGGTCCGATTAAAATCGTAGAAATTGGTGCCAACATTGCCAGCTCCGATGCCAGTGGCTTGATTCAGTTCGCGGCGCTCATCAGCATCAACTTGGCAGTGATGAATATCTTGCCGCTGCCGGCACTAGATGGTGGTCAATTAGTTTTCTTGTTGGTAGAAGCCTTGTTGGGCAAACCTCTACCCAACAAAATTCAAGAAACTGTGATGCAAACTGGTCTAGCCTTGTTGTTGGGTCTAGGTGTATTTTTGGTAATCAGAGACACTGCTAACTTAACTACAATTCAGCAGTTCTTTAAGTAGCAGCAAATTCATTAGTCCTGCCCCAATCTTGCCCAACTTTGTGGGAGAGCAAGGTTGGGGAATTTATTTATCACTTTCCACCGATGCCCGCCCAAACTAAGCTTTCTAAAAAACAACGCGCCACCGAAATTATGCGTCGTCTGCATGAGCATTACCCAGATGCCACCTGTAGCCTAGATTATGAAACCCCGGTGCAGTTGCTAACAGCAACAATATTATCGGCGCAGTGCACCGACGATCGGGTAAACATTGTGACCCCCAAACTGTTTGGGCGCTTTCCAGATGCCCCGAGTATGGCCAATGCCGAACTAAGCGAGCTAGAAGAATTAGTGCGATCGACTGGTTTCTACCGCAACAAAGCCAAAAATATCCAAGCAGCCTGCCGCCGCATCGTCGATGTCTATGGTGGCGAAGTTCCGGCAGTGATGGAAGATTTACTGACGTTACCCGGAGTTGCCCGCAAAACTGCCAACGTTACTCTTGCCCACGCTTACGGCATTATTGTGGGGGTCACTGTGGATACCCATGTGAAACGAATTAGCTATTTGTGGGGTTTAACCAAAAACACCGAACCCCTAAAAATCGAACAAGAATTAATGAAGCTGATCCCTCAAAAAGACTGGGAAAACTATTCAATCATGTCGATCTATCACGGTCGAGCTGTTTGTAACGCCCGCAAACCAGACTGTAATAATTGCCAATTTGCCGATATTTGCCCTTCATTCGATCGGGCGGCGGCTGTTAATGCTAGGCGTAAACAGCAATGATGTGTTAATTGCCCTTGATGATGATGGGGCTGTTGTTTGCTGGTGGGGTGGACGGTTTTTTTTGTTTTTTTACTGCGGAAATGATATAAACCCGTCCCTACGGTTGATCATCATCGCCATCGTTGTCGTCTTCTTGTTGATATCGGCCTAACTCGTATATGCCGCTTGCCATGCAGCCAATTACGCCCAGGCTAACCGGCCAGCTAGAGCCAAGGGTTTGTTCTACTGCATAATTTAATAATCCACCAAAAATAAAAAATGGCACGATGCTGAACATTGATGCGGCGAAGGCATTTTGCGATTCTCGGCCTACCTTGGTGCGATCGAACTCTTCTTGGGACAGGTACAACGAACGCTCGGCGAAATTAAACCACTGCTGCAATCGCAGCATAAACCAATCATTTAACGGCGAAAAAGCCCAGTAGCAGGCTAACGACCACAGACTGGTACCTGCTACTTGGGTGGCATCGAGAGCAAACTCAAAGGGAAAGATCTCGAACATGCTTTAGACAGCCACCGGCTCAGCAGCCTTTGGTCTAGGGGCTTTATCATTTTCGGCGATGTATTTATCCACCAATTCTCGGAATTCTTCGCCGTCAATGGTTTCTTGATCAATTAAGACATCGACTAGCGAATCCATCAGAGGGCGATAGTCTGCCAAGATCTCTGTAGCCTGCTGGTGACATTTCTTGACGATCGCCCGCATTTCTCGATCGATCTGCGCTGCAATGTCTTCAGAATAGTCTTTTTGATCGGTGTTCATTGCCACCAGTCCTAGTTTAGACATTCCTACCTGAGATACCATAAACCGGGCAATGCGTGTGAGCTGTTGAATATCGCTATCAGCACCGCTATCTACTTCGGTTTCACCAAAAACAATTTCTTCGGCTACCCGGCCACCCAGGCTCACCATAATTCTAGAAAGCAGCTTAGTGCGGTTCTCTAGCCCAAACTCTTCGGAGGGAGTAGACCAAGTTAAGCCGATCGCCCGTCCCCGAGGAATCACTGTTACTTTATGCAGTGGATCATGCTCTGGCAACAGGGTAATTAGCAGAGCATGGCCAATCTCGTGATAAGCCGTCTGACGCTTAAACTTGCCATCAATAATCGCCTTGCCCTCCATCCCGGCCTGTACCCGATCGATCGCATCATCAATTTCGTGGATGGTGATCGCTTCTTTGCGTCTTCTGGCAGTAAAGATTGCCGCTTCGTTGAGCATGTTAGCCAAATCGGCACCGCTGAAACCAATGGTGCGTCGAGCAACGCTCTCTAGCGATAAGCCTTCCTGCATTTTTTTGGTGCGGGCATGGACTTCTAAAATTGATAGCCGACCTTTGTAGTCTGGTAAATCTACAGTTACCTGGCGATCGAAGCGCCCAGGACGCAACAAGGCTGCATCCAAGACATCTGGACGGTTGGTGGCAGCGATGACAATTACGCCTAGATTGCCTTCAAAACCATCCATCTCAGTTAGCAACTGATTGAGAGTTTGTTCCCGCTCATCGTTACCACCGCCGATGCCTACGCCCCGTTGGCGACCCACTGCATCAATTTCATCAATAAAGACCAAGCAAGGCGCGTTCTCTTTGGCTTTTTTAAACAGATCACGGACACGGGAAGCACCCACACCCACAAACATCTCTACAAATTCTGAACCCGAGATGCTAAAGAACGGTACACCAGCTTCACCGGCGATCGCCTTAGCCATCAACGTCTTACCAGTACCGGGTGAACCTACCAACAATACTCCCCGAGGAATTTTGGCACCCAAAGCTGTAAACTTCTCGGGCTGTTGTAAAAAAGTCACAACTTCAGCCAGCTCTTCTTTGGCTTCGTTTACACCAGCAACATCATCAAACATCACGCCAGTTTTGGCCTGCATTTGGAAACGAGCGCGAGACTTACCAAAATTCATCGCTTGGCCAGAGGCATTGGCCGATCGCTTAATAATTGCTGATAGAGCAAACAGGGCTAATACCAACAAGCCTAGCTGAAATAGCAGACCTTGTAACCCGGAGTTATCGGCAGCGCGGGGCTGAGATTCTAAGCTGACATTGGCCGTAGATAAACGCTTGAAAAAATTGGTCTTTTCGTAGAGCTGTCGATTACTTTCTAAGCTGTCAAACATCAAGACATCTTTGGTAATAGCCTTACCTTTAAACGAAACTTTTAGCGTCCGCCGGGTTTCTCCGGTCACATCCACAATTTTGCTGACTTTGCCCTGGTCAACATCTTCCAGCATTTGGCTATAGCCGTACTCTTTTTCTTTAACGACCTTCACGGGTTTGGCCGCTTCCGGTTTGGCCAAAACTGGTGTAGCCGTCCAAACGCCCTGGGTCAAAATTAAGGCCGTCAGAATGCGCCAAACAGCAGAGTGGCGGCGAGATGAAGATGGAGCGGATGGTCGAACGGAAGAACTATGATTCATAAACTTTCGCTGTAGATGATGGATGCTTGTGCCCGACGGCAAGGAAGTAATTACTGATTACATCATGCCCAGTAAGATGCCCAGTTATTTCAGTTTAACTTCTGGATAGCCTTTCAGGCTACTTTTGCAGGAGGGTTTACCGAAGGTATTGCTTTTGCTAAGGCTTCGATCGGCTTAACTTCGGCGTTGAGATTGACGAAATATAGCTCAATGTTTAGATCAGGATACTTATCCCGTATTGCCCAATGTGCCCTGCTTAAAGATTCTTGATGAGTTTTTAGTTCCAGAACGGGGTCTTCAGAGAGCTGCGGATCGATTTTATAGGCAAATGCTGCACAGTCTTGGTGATCGAGAATAATTACTTTTTTAATATGATGTAGTCGGTATGAAATATCTAGCTGATCCCAAAAAGCCATGGCATCAGACTGGTGTGGTACACCGCTTAAAGCTAAAGATGAACCTGCTAAAGCAGTCATATCATAGAGGTTGCCCAAATTTTGTAAAGAAAGAAAATAGCGTTCTGCTTCAAGAATACGATAGTCAATGCAGCTCAGCACCAGTGCTTTAGGCGATTTGAAGACTTTTTTCTCCGCCAGAGCTGGTGATGCACCGGCAGCAGCTAAGCCAAAGGAAGCTGCACCTACAAGATATTTTAAAAATTTACGTCGATCGACATGGTTGCAGGTCGAGCAAGAGCAATGATCTGGCATTTTGTTTACAGTGATCTGAATCAGATCAAAATCTATAATCTGTATCTATATAAGTGCTAATTGTAACAAAATGCCTTAGCAGAAAGCGATAGCATTACAACTTAATTAGGCCAGTGCTTTGCGCAAAAATAGTCGAGAAGAACGTTTCCAAGGTAATAAGTGCCAAGTGCGATCGCTGCACAGCACCTCAAAACCCATTTTGGTATAGAGGTGATTTGCGGCTGGGTTCTCGGACATAACGTGCAAATAGATGTAGCCAAAGCCCCATTGGCTGGCGATCGACTCACATTGGCTAACTAGCTGCCGTCCAATACCTAAAGATCGATAGCCATCATCTACTGCGAGGTTGGCAATATAGGCGTAGCGTTTAGCCAAACTGGCATGATAGAGCGTACCCCGGTTAGTGACTTCGATCGTTCCTACCACCTTAGAAGTGCTGCGGTTAACGGTAGCTACTAGGGCTATTGCGCGCTGGGGGTCTTGCTCACGCAAACGGCTATATAAGTCTTCGCGGATGCCCAATTTGAACAGGGGCATCAGCCAACGACCAAAGGCTGCGCCAATTTGGAAACTATCGCCAATGACATTGGCTGCTTGAATAATGTCGGCCTGTTCTAGAACACGTACCGTGACGGTGCCGACCGTGCCAGTGGTAAATTTCTCATTCAGGACAACGGGCGGATTAGAAAGGTAAAAAGAGGAATTCACAGTACGCAAAATTCTAGAGAGCCTGTGAAAATTATACTTATTTTTCCCCTAGACAAGAGCAATATTGAAGAAGGTTAACAAAAATATTGGCTGGCTGGGCAGTAGAATATTTGGTGAAATGACTAAGATTCAGAAAATCTCCTAGACATATTAAATCTAGGCATATCCACCCAGACATCAATATCTTCAGAGGCTGACATGGAAATCGGTGTACCAAAAGAAACTAAAGACCGCGAATTTCGGGTGGGTTTAATGCCTAGTGTTGTCCGAACTTTGGTGGAGCAAGGACATACTGTAGCGATAGAAATCAATGCTGGGTTGGGTTCGGGTTTTAGTGATGCGGACTATCAACAAGTTGGAGCCAAGACAGTCGATGCTGATACTGCCTGGGCACAGCAAATGGTGGTGAAAGTTAAAGAGCCGTTGATTTCGGAGTATGGCTATCTCAAACGTGGTCAGTTGTTGTTTACTTATTTGCATTTAGCGGCTAATCGCAAATTAGCTGAGCAACTGATTGCTAGTGAAGTGCAAGCGATCGCCTACGAAAGTGTAGAGGCCGATCGGCATTTTCCGTTATTAGCTCCGATGAGCGTGATTGCTGGACGGCTATCGATTCAGTTTGGAGCCAGGTTTCTAGAAATTCAGCAGGGTGGTAGTGGGGTGTTGCTCAGTGGGGTGCCGGGAGTGGCTCCTGGTAGGGTGACTATTCTGGGTGGTGGAATTGTGGGTATGGAGGCGGCACGGATGGCGATCGGCCTGGGTGCTAACGTGCAAATTTTAGATGTGAATGTCGATCGGCTTTCTTATTTAGAAAACATTTTTGGGGCGCAGGTTAACTATCTCTATAGCAACAGCCACAATATAGAAATAGCCGTGACTGATGCTGATTTAGTGATTGGGGCGGTGTTGATTCCTGGTAAACGACCACCTACATTAGTGACCAAATCGATCGTAGAAAAAATGCGACCTGGTTCGGTACTGATCGATGTAGCGGTAGATCAGGGGGGCTGCATGGAAACCCTGCGTCCAACTTCTCACAGTGAGCCGGTATATACCGAGTATGGGGTTGTGCATTACGGTGTACCCAATATGCCCGGTGCAGTGCCACGCACGGCAACTCAGGCTCTGAATAATGCTACGGCTCCTTATGTACTACAGTTGGCCAATTATGGCATGTTGGCGCTGGATAAAAATCCGGCACTGGCTAAGGGTTTGAATGCTAGCTATGGTCAGTTGGTTCACCCGGCCTTGCTGCAAGAGTTTCCAGACCTAGCGTAAAGATTTGTAGGATGGGCACTGCCCATCCTATAACTGTTTTTTTAGGCAGCCTGTGGCCGATCGGACTCCAGATCTCCAGGGGACACAATGCCATGCAGACTAGGCAAAGGTGCTGGCTTAGATGTAGCCGCTAGTAATCGGGGGATGCTATGGCTGTTGTAGACGCGGAATTCGGTTTCGATGTTGGCAACTTGATCTCTTACGGCCTGATTGAGAACTAGAGAGCCATTTTGGTCAGAGATCGATCGGTGGAAAGTGCCTGGAGGGATTTGTAAAATGTCGCCGTTGGCTGCTAAGCGCACAATGTGGAATGGACGTGACCAAGTGAAATTAACCAGATAGAAAGTGCGGCCACCAGATAATGCCAAGAGATTATCTTCTTGATGGGAGTGCATGTAGAATTGCCAACTGCCGTCTTCGCTGTCGTTGGGACTAACGGCTGGCCCTTGGTGAAATACCAAGTCTCTGGCATTAGATTTATCGATGGTAATATTGAAAAATTTCACGCCCGGGGTATCCCGGAATTTTTCGTAAGAGATCATTTGAAACATGCCTGGACTCCTCAATCTTGATGGTTAGGTTTATCTTTCCCTGCATTGAGTTTAACTTTGTCAAAAGCTATTTTTCCACCACAAAATATACCAAATAGGACTTGATTTTTAAATTTGTCGTTGATGATACAAAATGTTATTTGGCAAATTCTAAGGGACTTTGATCGCGGCGATGTCTGGTAGGAATGGGGGTTCCTTGCTTATCGCCTACTAAGGCCGCTGTTTTTTCTAAAGCTGTCCGCAGATGTTTGGCGGCATAAATAGACATGTCGCGGGGCACACTAATTCGATCGCGCAAATATCTCAAAGCCTCATCGGCACCAACCGGTGGAGTTGGCATTTTGCCGGTCATCATGCCAGTCAGAGCGCAGCGCAGAGCTTCATCAATGACTTTATCTGGAGCCGGATTGACCCGGATAATATTAGCGCGGTGACGAAGGACTCTGTACAAAGCTTCTGCTTTAGCGGTGGCTGGTTCAGGATAGGTGACATCGGGTAAACCAAACCAAGGGCCTTGATCTACTTTGGCTTTGTTAATTACCATTTGAGGCTCACCATTTTCGTAGCAGCCACCCATTTGAGGTGGCAAATCGTGGGCATGGGTATGAAAGTCACTTTGGGTACCCCGATAGGTGGGGCGGGTTTCCATGGCATCAAACCAGGCAGCGAAACGAAGATTATCACGCAATGAGTAGCCTTTGTAGTAGTAAAGGCTGGCGTTCATTCTTTCCACATAGGGAGTAAAAATCACATCAGCAGTGCCGAATTCCGCAAGAAAATAGTCGCCAGGAGTGCTGCTAAGGGCAGTGGCTATTTGCTCTACTACATCTGTAAATTGGTTGCGGTTATCTTGTTCTTGGCGGGCAGAGCTAGTGGGATAACATAGCCAACTACACCAAACCCGAAATAAGCGACGTTCTAGAGCACGTAGTTGCATGACTTGGGGATTGGTCATACCCAGGCTTAAAGTGCCAAAGGCTTTTTCTAGAGCAATTAAAATATCATCGCTTTCGGTAATGATTTTGCCATCGAGTTCAAGAGCGGGCAACATCCCAGAGGGGACTTTTTGTTTATACCAGTTTTCTTTTTCTCCGTAACAAAACATGGTTATTTTCTCGATTCGGTAGGGAATCTGTTTTTCTTCTAACCACAGCCAAATTTTTTGGCAGTAGGGACACCAAGCATGGTTATCGCGGTAAAGAGTGACGCGCACGGCAGATTCTGGTTGGCCAAAGAGGCGCAGGCGGGCTTGGGCATTGGTGGAGCCTTCGATAGCTTCGCTTGCACTGTAGGTGATTGGGTCTATTTGCCAATCGGTGAGAGCGGCGAGTTCTGTCCAAGAAAGGGGAGTGCTGGTCATGGGAGAGTTTGGTGGCGATCGCCGTAGGTGAAAATAAAGTTATCGGGGTTACACAAGAGTGAATCATGATAGCTTAACTAGTTCCTAATGGCCTTAGTGAAGTATCTTGGGGTATTAGGTAAGGATCGAACACCACCCAAACTTTGAGGCTAGCCGCTTGTCCCCCCATGTATTCTACAACCCGGAGAACTGTCGCAATGAAGCCGAAGTAGAAAGCAAATTTATTGTTTACTATCTGTTGCCTGCTCTGGGCTATGACCCGAGCAATTGGTATCAAGAAGTGACAGTGGGGCGACTACGCCTAGATTTTTTGGCTAGCGCCAATGCCCAAAATCAACAGAGCAACCGGCGGCAGATCGTAATAGAAGCTAAGCACCCCAAGCAAAACCTCGATCGGCATCTGCGCAAATTTCGCCAATATATCGAAACTGTTCAAGCCCAATATGGCTTGTTAATCAATGGGCGAGAGATTAGGGTTTATGAACGCTGTGGTAATACTATTGAGTTGCGCTTAAATTTGGCTGGTTATGAGATAGTCGATCGACTACCAGAAATCCAGCAGCTAGTAGGCCGCCATACATTACAGCATCATTTACCACCAATTTCACTGCCTGCATCTATCCTAGAAACCAAATCTGCTATGAAAGTAATTGCTGTCTATCACAACAAAGGTGGGGTGGGTAAAACTACTACCGTCATCAATTTAGCCGCTGCTCTGAGTAAGCGAGGCAAAAGGGTTTTGGTCATTGACTTAGATAGTCAAGCTAATACTACTTATGCTCTTGGCTTGGTTAAGTTTCAAGATGAAAGCGCTGATGATATTCGCGATCGCTATGTTTATAATGTGATCGTTAATCGTAATAAGTTTCCGATTGCTGAAGTAGTGCGTAAATCAGATTTCTGTAATCCATCGATCGATGTGATCCCCAGTCATATTGACTTAATGGAAAAAGAGCAGGAGCTGGTTTTAATCGACGCTGCTCGTACCCGATTAGTGAAAAAACTAGAAGAAGTAGATAGCACGTATGATATTGTCCTCATTGATACTCCACCTTCATTAAACTTATATGCCCGCATAGCTTTAATTGCTGCTGATTATATTTTGATTCCTTCAGACTTGAAACCTTTTGCCAACGAAGGGTTACGAAATGTCCAGAGATTTATCACAGAAATTGATGAGTTTCGAGATTCTTTAGGGCGTAAACCACTAGAAATTCTAGGTGTACTAGCCTCAAAAGTGGCTACCCATGCTAAATTTGTCGAGCATACTCTCCCAAAAATGGAAGCAGTAATCGAAGAACGATACGGTTTTCGAATGCTGCGCACTCGTATCTTTGAGCGTCGAGATGTGTCAACAGCGATCGAAAACTCGATCGAAGTAGGCGATCTAGATATCCCTAACCCCAAGTCAGTGTTGGATTTCAGACCAAATTCTCCCTCGGCCCAAGAATTTGAAGATCTAGCCAAAGAAGTTTTAGTATTAATCCGGGAGCTATAAACCTTGAGTATCAGAGTAGTAATTGTTGATTTAGAAAGCATCCAGCCACCCAAATTTCCGGCTGGCAGTGAAAGTTCGATCGAAACCTTAGCTAATACCATTGTTAATCTACGTGGTCTATTACATCTACCAGTACTATATAGTCTGGGAATCGAAGAATATGAACTTGTCTCTGGTCACACAGAGTTTTATGCGTATCTGAAAGCTCGTGAGTTTGATAATTCATTGCCCGATCGACTTACCGTGTTGGTGGCCGATAAGAAGAATGCAGTAGATATTCAGAAGCAATTACAGACTACTCCCCCAGCATCTAAATCTACTGCCCCGACTGCTGGTATAAATGAATTTATTGACTTCAGCAATTTAGAAGCCAAATTAGATCGGTTATTTGGTAGTCAACAGAAATCGATCGATTCCCTTCAAACAACTTTACTTAACAAGCTAGAAGAGACTCTACCTCAACCACTACCAATCTTATTTGCTTTCGATCGAGTTACCGAACCAGCGATCGCTCTACAAATATCCAAAAACTTGGCTTTTTTAGGCGATGCCAAAGTCAAAAAAATCTTAGTTCTGCTGCAAGCAGCCAAAAAAAGTGGGCAAAGCCTGACCAGTATTGCCAATGTTCAAGCTGCTCTGACTGAGACTCGTAGTGGTAAACAGACCAAGGTGGTTGGGGATAAGAAGATGTTGGAGATACTCGATCGATGGCAGCAGTAACATCTGCTTGGGAACTTCTGCAAATTTTGGCAGGTCAGAGACTAACAGCAAGCCAGATAGAACGGTTTTGACAAACCTGCCGTAGCTTGGCTGCTTATTAAATATTCACCGATCGTCTTCGGTATCAGCGGAGTTATTTCTATGAAACGTTTATTGCTTATTGGCTTCACAACAATCTTAGGTATCGGCTCACTAGCAACCGGAGCCAGCGCCGACCAAGACTGGTATCGAAATAGAGAAATTTATCAGCAAGAAGAAACTTCTAACCTTTCACCGATTCCAGAGCCACTGCGTTATCGGGTCGAGCGTCGCCCAGAAACTGTAGAGCCGGAGGTGAATCATAAGAGAAGATGGCAGAGCGCTGATCGGTATGAGCCAAACAATGATTACTACAGAGAGCGCCATCGTCACGTTAAATTTCGTCGTCATCACAGCACCAGAAACGATCCGGGTCGTTACTAGATTCACCAAAGAAAAAGTCAAGAAAGCTTTTTCTCTGGTGAATATTTTCATTTTGAATTTAATTTATTGCTTAACACAACACTCCGGACAGTTTTATGAGGAGTGGCGAGAAAAGCTATCCAGCGAGTAAAATACAGTCAAACAAAAAAAAGAGACTGTTCAATGGATAGCCTTCAAGATATTTTAACCGACGCACTGGCAGCAGTGGGTCATTTCA
>JANYHM010000017.1 GCA_025359065.1 Synechococcales cyanobacterium GL140_1_metabinner_5_sub
TCCAGATCGAAATTGTCCCGCCAGCTAACTGGCAAGTAACTACACCACTGCCCGGTAATAATAATACTTTTATCGCCCAGAATTTTGATGAGTTAGTCGATAGCCCCTTCGAGATTGGTTCGTGGGTGCGATCGGGCACCAAAAATAGCAGTGCCGCTGGGTTAAAGTAGCCATGGCTGGCATCTAAGTGATTAGTCCGCACGGTTAAATCATTGGCAAATACTCGATAGCTAATCGTCAAATCACCGCTGCCTGCTACACACCAATGGTTTTTAGCGGTTTTACAAGAACTTAAAGATTTGCCTTGAGCATCAACCGCCTTAAAATCTTGTAAATGCCGAGAATATTCTCGCACCATATAAGAACCCGGTGTCCACACTGGCATTTGTAAATGGATCTGAGGCTGTTGCCAGTCTTTGATTTGCAGCGTAACTTCAAAAAAATGGCTTTGGGGCTGGGGCATAGCCACTTGGTAGGTAAGTAAAGGAGATGCAGAAGACATAGTCGAAAGCCCAATTTATTTTCTGTTTACAATAGCTCATCCATCAGAGCCATGACTTTAATGGCACCTGCCGAGAGCTGATCTTGGCCGTGAATTTGCAACTGCTTTTCTAGTAAACCCTTAAGAGAGATGAGTTTTAGGCTGTTTTCTGCCAGAGTATCGGCGATCGGCTGCGCGGCGGCTAAATAACCGATCGCTCCCAAATCTGCCAAGACTGCTCTGCGAAGCTGAAGATCATCGAGTTTCAAAGCTGTGATTAATCGATCGCCATAGGCATCAGCAACTTGTTGGTCTGGTGATAGCTGATAAAGCGCCCGCGCCGCCGAGAACTGGATCCGGGGGACAGGATGATCTAAAAATGGTTTAATTACCTCGATAGCTACGCTTGTACCAGAGGTGATCGCCTGCACTCCACCCAAAGTACCTAAAGCCTCTAGGATGGCATCAAAGGGCTGAACTAACTGGGGCGGCTCGGGTGCTGGCAGAGTACCTGGAAGTTGGTTGGCTAGGAGCTGAATTAAAATCGGCACAGCCACCGGATCTTGGAGACCTTCTAGAGCCTGAGCAGCCGCCTCCCGCACGTAAAAATCTTCGCAGACCAAAGCCTCCATCAAAGCTGGAACGGCTTGCCGATCGCCTAGTTTACCCAAAGCCCGAGCAGCATTGCGCCGCAGAGGATAGCCACCAGCCCCGGTGCGATCTTCTTCGTCATTGAGAGCCTTAATCAAGACTTCGATCGCCGTGGGGTCATCTACCCGAAACCTGCCCAGCCACCAGGCGGCATACATGCGCAGCCCCAAGTCACTGCCTTGCAGATTCTCGATCGCTTGCTCTACAGTAAGCTGTTCGGCATCAGGACTGGGAATTTTGGTGCTGGTAAAGTCTTCGTTCATGAGATCTAGTCTAGTTTTGGCCACTACTTCCAAGATACCTGGAGGATGCTCAATAATTTTGACTGAGTTCAGCAACTTCTGTGGCGGACAGCTCCCACCCCAGAGCACCAGCGTTTTGCTCTACCTGTGCAGCGCTTTTAATTCCGGGAATTGGAATGACTCCTGGCTGACAGATCAACCAGTTTAAAGCCACCTGGGCTTGGGTTTTGCCATATTTTTCACCCAAATCACTGAGTTTTTCTAACAAGGGCTGAATCTTGCGTAAGCCAGCGCCTTTAAACCTTTGATCCATACTGCGGGCACCGCTGGGAGGATTGGTCGCTGTATATTTGCCCGTGAGCAATCCCTGTGCTAACGGGCTGTAGGCCAAAATAGTCACATCCAATTCTCGGGCAGCCGCCATTACGCCATTGCTCTCAATTTCACGAGTAATTAAGGAATAGCGCATTTGATTGACTGCTAGTGGTATGCCTCGTCGTGCCAGTAATTTATGGGCTTCCCGCATCTGTTCGGCGCTGTAGTTACTTACCCCGATCGCCCTAATCCTGCCTTGTTCTACTTCGTCAGCCAGAGCATTCATTAAACCCTCCTGACTAAGTAGTGAGGGAAAAGGCCAGTGGACTTGATATAGATCCATCGAGGGCATTCGGAGTCTTCTAAGACTAGCGGTAACAGCATCGGCGAGGTCTTCGGAGCGAAACCGCCAGGGTAAAGGCATGTATTTGCTGGCAATTTGGGTGGTGGCGCTGGTTTCTTTGATAAATTTGCCCAGCAGCTCTTCAGATTTCCCTAAACCGTAGATTTCGGCGGTATCTAAGAAGGTGATACCTTTGTTAATTGCGGCTTGGAAGGCCAGTCTGAGGTCGGCTTCGCCGTAATCTTTGCCATATCCCCAAAAGAGGGAGTCGCCCCATGCCCAAGTGCCAAAGCCGATCGGGGTTACTTCAATGCCAGTTGTGCCCAGGGTGGTAGTTGCCATGATTTTAGGTGTGAGGGAAGAATATGTCTTGCATTCTAACTAAAACGGTAATTTGAGGCAGATTTTTAGTGGTGCTTCTTGGTGCCGATCGCTCCATTCATAAAGTGAGTGAACAGAAGGTAGTAGAGTGTAGACTTGCTGTTTGATGTTGAGCGAACTCCCGAGGAATATGTCTGAGGAAAACCAGTTTGGTGAAAATTTGGGTGAATTCTCAGAAGATGCCGAAATGTCTTTGGATGTCTTTGAACTTTCTGTAAACGTCCAAGATACCGACCTACGCATTGATACCTGGCTAACCCAGCGATTGCCGGAGTTTTCTCGCGCCCGTCTGCAAAAGCTGATTGCTCAAGGCCATGTTTTAGTAAATAATCAGCCGATCGCCAAAAAACAAAAGCTGCAAGTCAATGACCAAATCACCGTCACTATTCCACCTCCAACCTCCCTTGATCTAATTCCTGAGCATATCCCCCTAGATATTCTTTACGAAGACGACCAGCTTATTATTCTCAATAAACCCGCTGGCATGGTTGTCCACCCCGCCCCCGGCCATAGCAGCGGCACCCTTGTCCACGCCCTGTTATCTCATTGTCCTTTGGCTGCGATCGGTGGTGTCCATCGTCCCGGCATCGTCCATCGTTTAGATCGAGATACTTCTGGGGCGATCGTGGTAGCCAAAACCGACTTTACTCATCAGAGCCTGCAGGGACAAATCCAAGCCAAAACTGCCCGCCGCGAATATTTAGGTGTAGTGGTTGGCTCTCCTCGAGAAGATATGGGTCTGGTCGATTTGCCCCTGGGTCGTCACCCAGTTGATCGACAGAAGCAAACCGTTGTAGAAATCGCAGATGGCGGTCGATCGGCTCAAACCTACTGGGAAGTGCTAGAAAGACTGGGCAACTTCACTATTATCAAGTTCCGCTTAGGAACCGGACGCACCCATCAAATTAGAGTTCATAGCAACCGCATGGGCTACCCGATCGTTGGTGATCCAGTATATGGCTGTGGTCGAGGCATTAAGGTCAAGTTGCCAGGACAAGCTCTCCATGCTTGGCAATTAGAACTCATTCAACCAGTGACTGGAGAAACAATTAAAGTCACTGCTCCACTGCCAATGTATTTTGAGAAACTGTTGACGCGGCTGCGACAGCAGGCCAATTGCACATAGGTCTCTTTGGCCTTTCGGGACGCTGTGCGATCGGTGCAGTAAGAGTAGTGTTTGAGTCGAATTGCGTCTCTAACTTTTTCTGATAGTCACTTGGGAGGAATTTACATTATGTCAAGATAGGTGAACAGATTTGTTAGATCTACCTTGAACAGGATGATAGGCAGAAAGTTTTTGTCTAATTATTGTTAGCAACCATACAGCCCTTTGCCGGAAGATGAGCACTGTTTACTAGTTCCCAAAATCTATCATCAAGAGCTTTTCGGGTAGTTCCAGCACTGCAAACTGTATTTCACTCATAGGGAAATTGCTGTATGATCTCTCAATAATTAAATTTGAGAAAGAATTTGACAGCAAGACAACTCGCTTTTGATTTCTTATGTGCAGGCATCGGCATCAATTCGACTTCGTTGAATAGTGCTATTGAGGATTTGGCCGTCAGGGAAAGCTTAGAATCCCGTGGGGTAGTTTTCACTCGGATGGAAGTTGTTGAGTTTATCCTAAACCTTGCTGGATACACCGAAAATCAGCCACTTTATGAAAAGCGACTTTTAGAGCCTTCGTTCGGTGGAGGGCAGTTTCTACTACCGATTATCAAAAGGCTAATAGCGGCATGGCGAAGGACGAAAAGTGAAGAGTCAGCATTAGACATTTTAGGCGATGCCATTTTGGCAGTCGAGTTACACCGTGAGACGTTTCATTCAACTCGTGCAGCAGTGATTGAATTGCTTACATATGAAGGTCTGTCCGCAAAGATCGCAACAGCCCTTGCAGATCGATGGCTTCTCCAAGGTGACTTTCTGCTGTCTTCGCTGAAGGGAGAATTCGATTTTGCAATAGGCAACCCGCCCTATGTCCGTCAAGAGATGATTCCTTCACCCTTGCTTGCGGAGTACCGAAAACGCTATCAGACAATCTATGATCGAGCCGACCTCTACATTCCTTTTATCGAACGATCACTATCATTGCTTGTAAAAGGTGGATGCCTGGGCTTTATCTGTGCGGATCGCTGGATGAAAAACCGCTATGGTGGACCTCTCCGTAATTTTGTAGCGGAGCAGTTTCACCTAAAAATTTATGTTGATATGGTGGATACTCCAGCATTCCATTCCAATGTGATTGCGTACCCAGCAATTACCATCATTAGCCGTGAAGAACCTGGAGCAACCCGTATTGCCCATCGTCCAACCATCGATCAATCAATATTATCGACTTTGGCTGAGATGCTGCGCATGAATCCTTTTCAGAAAAATGCCGTAGTGCGTGAGTTGGCACAAGTGCCCAACGGTTCAGAACCTTGGCTTATAGAGTCAGCAGATCAAATGTCACTGATTCGGCGGCTAGAGCAGGCGTTTCCAAGCTTAGAAGAAGTTGGTTGCAAGGTGGGTATTGGTGTGGCGACTGGTGCTGACAAGGCATTCATCGGGGACTTTGACGCGCTTGATGTTGAGTTTGATCGCAAGTTGCCATTGGTAACAACGAAAGACATTATATCGGGCGAGGTGATATGGCATGGGAAAGGAGTCATCAATCCGTTTGGGGGGAGTGGTCTTGTAAATCTTGAAGACTACCCACGCTTGCACCGCTACTTGGAGTCGCGGCGGGATATCATTGCGAGCCGTCATTGTGCCCAGAAGTCCCCGAACAATTGGTATCGCACGATTGATCGGATCAACCTGGCACTAGTGCATCAGCCAAAGCTTTTAATTCCTGATATTAAAGGAGAAGCTCATGTTGTTTTCGAGAGAGGAAAGTTTTACCCGCACCACAATCTCTACTACATCACATCCGATAAGTGGGAGTTACGGGCATTACAAGCTGTGATGCTCTCTGCTGTTTCTCGACTTTTCGTGGCAACTTATTCAACTAAGATGCGCGGAGGATTTCTCCGGTTCCAAGCGCAGTATTTACGTCGTATCCGTATTCCGCTCTGGACTAACGTCCCCCATGTGTTGCGAGTTGAGCTGGCGGAAGCTGCAATAAAGTTGGATTTACAGCGTTGTAACCATGCAGTATTCAAGCTGTATGGTTTAAGTGTCGAAGAACAATCCGCCTTGGGCGGTCATGGAGAATAGATGGCTCTTGATCTGGTTGATTATGAGTTAATAGTCGCCATTGAACTCAAGAGTCAGGTTGGTCCCTCGTTTGGGAACAACTTTAACAATCGGACAGAGGAAGCGATCGGTACAGCGCATGATCTTTGGACCGCCTATCGAGAAGAAGCTTTTGGGAAGCAACCACGCCCCTTCGTGGGATGGTTGATGTTAGTCGAAGATGCGCCGGAGTCACGTTCGCCGGTCAAGGATAGATCACCGCATTTTCCTATCTTTGAGCCCACGTTCCGCTCTTCCAGAGGGCTGGAAAACAATTACGGATCTGTCTCCAGAAGAAGATAGTAGTTCTGGCAGGCAGGACTGAAGAATTTTAAGATGTGCCTTCGTTCATCGGTAAAGTTGATGATCTGCTTAACG
>JANYHM010000019.1 GCA_025359065.1 Synechococcales cyanobacterium GL140_1_metabinner_5_sub
TTATGAACAAATTTCTACTCAAGATATTCGCAGTTGGTTCACACATGATTGCTACGGTCATGACTCTATGGAGCTTACTGTATAAAAATTACCTGCTTTATTCATTTAATGGACTTCATTCGAGCTGAAACCGCTATAACCTCGCTTCCTTGTATAAATCTATGGGACGGTATCAGGAAGCAGAGCCGCTGTTTGTTCGATCACTAGAAATCAGTGAAAAGCATTTAGGCGCAGAGCATCCAGACACCGCCACTAGTCTGAATAACCTCGCTTTCTTGTATAAATCTATGGGACGGTATCAGGAAGCAGAGCCGCTGTTTGTTCGATCACTAGAAATCTTTGAAAAGCAGCTAGGCGCAGAGCATCCCAACACCATTATTTGCTCAAAGAATCTTGTGATACTCCGTGAAGCTATGAATCGATCGAAGTAACTAAATTAAAACTGAACCCCGCGATATACTCGATCGATCACAAAAGTCAGGCTCTCTAGCTTGTGCTAAGCTAGAGAGCAGGCTTAGTCTTGATTGTTCTCCCCATGAACCCACTCCAACAACTATTATTATTTACTGCAACTAGTTTTATAGCTATTATCCCGGCTACTTCGAGTTTGGCTGATCGATCCCCTTCAGCCAGTGATCAAAAAGACTGTAATTTCTTGCAGCAGTGGCACAAAGAGATCCCTGAGTTGAAATTCGCTAAGTGTGAAGTCGATTCAGGTGAATCGGTGGAATCAGGGCAGAAACCTGCTATGACGGCTGTCTACAGTATGAAAGGACGCGATGCTGCTAAGGTTGAAGCTTTTTTGCAAAAACAATTTGGTATGGGTAAGTTACGGTTTATCTGTTGCTATTGGGGGCATGGCCCCAATTATGGTAGCTATAGAGACAAGGCTTATCCCTCTCCTCATATGCTCAGTGCTCCTTACCGAATCAGTATGTCTTCTGGAGAGACAGTGGAGAAGCAATGGCAGCGCATTGACACCTTTCAAGTCCATATTCTCAAGTACATCTCTGATCCCTAAATGTGGCAATCTGCCAGATAAGTGCCTGAAATCACAATAGCAACAGACATTAAAATCCCCGGCGTTTGTATCCTAATCGCCGGGGTAAAATTGTAACGCTGATCCTGCCTAGTAATTTCCGGTTATCGCAGAATTAATCTGATGCCGTGAGGTTTTACCGCTAAACTACGTCTGCCTGTTAAGCAGACGAAGAGATTTGAACTCCTGTATCACAAGCGTTATTCTACAAAGATCGATGCAGGGAGCGAGTTTTTTAGTCTGAGCTTAAGGCAATAAACTAAAATTAAGCATCAACTTGATGCGCCGAGGCGGCTTTACCAATTTGCCCACCCCCAGATAATCTGGAGGGCAGGACTCGAACCTGCAAACTCCTCTGGCGCTGAGATTAAAACTGTGCCCAATGTTATTCTAATCTACTCAGCAAACAAATAGCCAAAAATCGCTCCGGCTACTTGGCGCTGCTGCACATCTCGACTGTTAGCTTCTTCTCTGGCCTGTAATACGGCCTTTTGTAACTTTTCTACCCTACTAGTTAGAGCATTTACGCGATCTTGAGGTAACGCTCCCGAGAATTCCACTAGGCTCCAGACACCCTCAATAACATCTTTGGTGACTTCTTTAATTTGAGCGGGGTGATGCTCGGTGGCTTCGTAAGCTACTACAAAATCAGTGATTTTCTTGGTTTTGACAGTTTCCTTGGGGATTGTCACATAGCAATCTCGGTTGGGGTCGCGCTGCCAATCTTTATCGATCGATAGCACGGGCAACGACAGCACAAAGGTTTTTACATCCTGCAACTGTTTTTCTAAAAACAGCAAATAAGACACTGGCACATCGGTCAAAATCGTCTGACCATCCACCACCACAGTAGCTTTGGCCTCAGTGTTGGCATAGTCTTGGGTCGCCGCTAAATCCAAAAACTCGGTAGATGCCTGCACAAATTTCTCGACCAACTCCGTTGCTTTCAGGGTCAACTTCTGGGATTCTGCCGGGTAAACAAAGCCGTCTTCTTCCCGCGATTGGTAGGTGCGACTTAAACCTTGAAACAAGCTGCTTTTCTGGGCAAGCTGATATACCTCAGTCTTACCTTTGGCAGCATTGGCTTTCACCGATTGTAAAATAGCAATCAACTGGTTCAGCTTCATTATGAATCTCTCTAAACAGACCCACATTCTAGCAAATTAGGCAGCCTTGAATATCTCCTGGGTTTCTGAGCGCCCCAATCGTTGTAACCGCTTCCACATTAGCCCGACCATTAATGGCACCATCATGAACTCGATTGAAAAAGCAATTAGCAATTGGATGGCCATAAATTGATATCCGAATGCCGAGATCATGATCGACAGCATTAATATGTGAAGTGTAAAAACAATCATGAACATTGATCGATTCAAAAATCCTGGTAGTTTATGGGCGGCACTAATCTGAGCTGCGATCCCACAATTCAGGATGATCAGTAACATCAGCATGGCCAATAACATAAATCCACCGATGGGAAAGATTGTGGCCGGGGTAGATCGAATCAAGCCAAATATCAGCCAAATAGCCATCGCCATCCCCAAGTTAATCGCTAATGCCACCACTGCTGGACTGCGATCATCCCAAATTAAATCTGGCCACCAGCGTCTGAAACCTTTCTTAACTCGCAAATCTGTTTGCCGACACCACTCTTGCAAAACATTTTGGTAAGGAATAATTGTAGATATCAAAATAAAGGTAAATAACATTTCTACAAACCCCACGATCGGCAAAATATCTTTAACCACATGTGGCGTAGAAGTACTTAGGGGGATAGCCCAACCCAATAGCCAAATTTGCAGAACTCCATTGAATTGGTAGCTCTGCTTTTTAGAAATCAGCGTATTGTTAGGATTCATATACCGCCGACAAAGCATCTGCCACAGCGCATAACCAATTAACCCACAGTTGAAAATAGCGAATAACATGATGTTAGTAATACTGTTAAACATTACTGCGTAGAACCATGTTAGGGCACTCATATAACTATCAGTAAAAGCACTGCTGCTATGGTCACTAAGAATAAACTGCATCAACATTCCTACTGTAGACTGTATCCACCAAGCCAATAGCGCGATCCAGATTGGCATGATCGGAATCATAGATACTAATAACATTGCACATAAATAAAATAATCCGGCGATCGCCAGCCACAGTCCATCAAAAACCAGCGTATTAACCACCCCAAAGCTATTAGCTCCAGCGATAAGCTGTAATGGTAATATTGAGGCTGCTGCTACATAGATTAATATCGGTACTCCTAAAAGCTTACCCATAAACATCTGGGCAGCCGATTGGGGGCTGAGTCGCACAAAGTCTAAGGTGCCTCGGGTTTCTTCGCGGCGTAAATCGTTGGCCAAAAAGTATACCCCACCAATAACAAGCATCGTGCTAATTATCCAAGATATTGCTGTTAAAATATTTGACCACCATTGCAGCCAATTGGTGATAGCATCGCCCAAACGATCTAGTTGACAAACCCTATTTACAATGAAGCAATATTCTTGAGAGATATTACCAGTAATTGGATTAGGATCTATTGGCAATTTCATGATAAATATCATGATCAGTAGAGCCTGAGCAGCCAAAGATCCCAATAGAGTTAGGGTGAAGTTTTTGAGGGTTAAGCGGCCTTTTAGTTCACGGAATAGCTGGGCATTCCATTCTCCGACGGTATTAATGGTGCGATCGAGCATCTGATCAAAAATATTCATGACGTTAACTCTATAAAATTTTTGGTTCTACGATTAATAAGTAGCATTGTCCTAGCCATTTTCAGCGGTGGTGATAAATCGATCGATCAATTTACTGAGCATAGTAGATTTCTCTCTCAATAGAATTGACTTTTCTAAGAAGCTTGCTGATGTCAACAGTCCGGACAGTTTTTCAGAGAGCATCTGAAACCCTCGATTTCTCGTTGGTCGTTGTATGCTAACTGAAGGCTGAAACCCTCATTTTGTCGTTGGTGTTCAAAAACTGTCCGGAGCATTATGATGTCCAAGTTTTAAGAAAATAGTCTCCAGATCTTCTTGCGTGCAGTAAAAACTGCGTAGTGGAATATTCATCATCACTAAATACTTCATCAAATCAGCGGCTGATGGACGATCGTGCGGGCTAAGCTCAATCGCTGCTTCATCCCCCGCGAAAGTCCGGCAATTTTAGTCCCCAACTCAACCAGATCTAACACCTCATTGATGCGCTGATTGCACTTGCTGCGATCGATCTTATATAACCGAGCAAAGTACTCCAAGTAGTCCCAAACTGTTAGGTCATCGTAGAGCGGAAAGTCATCTGGCAAATAGCCAATTAACCTTTTCAGGCGGCTATTGCTCTGGGTGCGCTGCAACTGTTCATCACCAATAAAAATTCCCCCCCAGCTAGGAGCTTCTGCCGTAGCCAACATTCTAAAACTCGGGTGGCAACAAACGTAGTCTGTGAATTTGGAGTTACTGAAAAAATGTTAGTGAAAAAAATATTATAATTTTATGAATCTACCAAAATTTAGCCTTAACTTCTGATGACATACTGGGAATTTCTGATTCAGCGCGAGGACGATCGATCTTGGAAAACCCTCACTAGTCCTAATCTCCAGATCGTCGAAGGACAATATCGGATCATTGCCAACACCAGCGCGATCGATGCCACCGTAAGAACCCAAGTTTTTTACCATACCGACAACGACCCGCCACAGTTGTCTCAGAGCCGATCGCAATCTGTCAGCTCCGAGGGTGTCTTGGTGGTGCTGCCCTTTACTCACCTGCAAGCAGGCATGTGGCATTTTAAATGTAATGTGGAAATCTCGGAGAATGATGAGTTCTGTCAGCCTTTGAAGCTTAGAGTATTGCCCAGAAATCAGCTAGTACCTAGTGAAGCTGAACCAGAAATAGCCATGGCTGAATCACAGCCAGTAGAAATGATGCAAACGGCTGTGGGCGACCTCGATCGGCTGTTGGATGGCATGGAAACTCAGCCGGTCGTTTTCACCGAGGTTATGACCGATCAAATTGCTGCTCCTGCGGAAACATTCCAGTCTACAGCTCCTGATATTGAATTGGATGATGAAGATCCTTTTGATGCTGCTTTGCGGATTGCTACTGTTGAGCAACAGGCCAGAAGTCGCAAAAACCCGGTGGGTAAAGTTAATCCGGAGCCAACCCTGCAACAGATTCTGGCCTCCACTACCATCGAAGCAATTACATTGGGTACTCCAGAGGTGCCTTTGAACAGCTACGATGTCAAAACCTACGAAGTAGTTGTCGAAGATGAGTGAATTCAACCTGAATGTTGTGTGTCACTCCGTCCACTTTCTCTTGGATATATCGAAATAGGCAACCTCTAAAGTTTTTCAGGACGATTGCGTGGGGGAATGGGGGTGCCGTGATGGAGCTTGTCGATCAATTGCCCACATTGCCATCGCCCCAACAGGCTCAGACCAGTAAGCGCAGCGGCTGCATAGATCGGCCACAGCATACTGCTGCCAGCAGTGAAGATGGAACCGATCGCCCAACCGCTGAAGGCGATCGCACCCAAGACCCAGCGGATTTTTTGGAGGTTTTTTAGGGCGGTGCTACAGCTTCGACAGTTGATGGTGTGGGAATGATATCGATCGAGCAACTGCTGCTTAGATTGGGCTGGGGGTAATGGGATACCAGGGAAAAAGTGGGGTTTATATTGATCGATCCACTGCCGGAATTCAAACACATAGACATCTGCCTTGGTTGGCAGATAAAAAGCTTTAGTGAAATTTCCGGCACGCTGCTCTAGGTAACGCTCCTGATGGTGCAAGAAAATCTGGTCATCTTCTAAAATAGTGTGCTGACCGATGTGGGAATACCATTGGGGATTGAACTTGAAAATTACTGAAGGGAAAATATTGCCTTTGGGAAACTTGAAGGGGAAGCGGGCAAACAAACGGCATTCTCCTGGTCGGATAGGAGTAGCATAGACCACAGTAATAGTGCGGCCAAACTGCTTGGAGGTCAGATCATGCCACATTAATCCTGGGGCAATAAAAGTAGTATTTTGGGTGCCCAGTTTTCCTTTGCGGGGGCCTTCTGGCCAAATACCAGTAAAGCCGTGTTTATCGGAAGTGAGAATTTGGAGTTCTACGGGGGCAGCGTTCGATCGATTACCTACAGTATTGTGATGAGTATAAGGTAAGTGACTAGCATCCAAGACGTTTTCCATCAGGGTAAAAGCATCGTAGGGTAAATCTCTGAAGGTATTGATTGTCACCCAGCCCTCAGGTTCTTCTAATACTGGTGTAATAAGAGGTAACGCTGGTGGCGAAGAGCTACCAAGATAAACGAAGAGTAAACCTTGGGCGGCTGCGGTGGAGAAAGATTGGACACAAGCTCGTTGAGATTGTTCGGCTTGTCCATCGGCTGGTTGCTGGGGAATGCGATCGCATTTGCCTTCGCCGGTAAAAGACCAGCCGTGATAGGGGCATTCCAGTTGACCCTCACGGTTAATGCGGCCTTCGGACAGGCGGGCGAGGCGATGGGGACATTGATCTACCATGGCTCGCCAGGTGCTGGTCTGAGGTTCCCACCAGATCACTAAATCTTGACCTAACAGAGTAAAAGCATTGGGGGCTTTGGTATCTAAATCGTCTAAGTAATGAACCGGATACCAGGCTTCTTGGGGGTCAAACTTTTCTAGATCTGCTCCGCCTGCTGCGGTTTGAGTGGATGTGGCGGGAGTGGTGGTGAAGATCATGGCAGCCAAAAGGTGGAGACGACTAACTTAAGTTTTAACGAAAGTTTACAATCCTTGGCAACAAGAAAATATTTTTAGAGTTCAGATGCTCCTAATTTTGGCTGACAAAATCACCCTGTAGCTCCTGCCCAACACTGCAAATTATAAAGCTGACTGGGGGTTAAATCATTCAAAAAAGCTAATTCATATTTGCTGGGCTGACTGGCAGCTAGCTCTACTTCATAGTGCATCAAGTGATCTTGATGGAAAACCGTGACTTTGAGGCGATCGGATATTTTGTAACAAGCCAGCCGATCGACCAATTGATCTGCCGTTACCCGATAACCGTCGATCGCTACTAACTCGTCCCCAGGGTCAATTCCAGCCAACGCTGCCGGAGAACCTGCGGCTACAGTTTTAATCATTTCTCGTCCTTGTTCGGTCTTCACCACTGCACCCCAATAAGGTGTGGGTGAAGCTATGGCCGTTATTTTGAGGCCAAAAGGCTGGAGGTATTCATCGAAAGGTAGTTCGATCGAGCTATACAAATAATCTTGGTAAAAATCTTGTAAATCTACCCCCGCGATATCTTGAATCAAGGATTCTAGCTCTCGGTCAGTAAACCCCTTGCCGACTTGACCATAATCTTTCCAAAGCTTTACCAGCACATCATCAAAAGATTTTTCACTGTTACTCAATGCCCTAATCTTTAGGTCTAACAGCAGCGCTACCATCGCACCTTTTAAGTAGTAAGACATCTGAGAATTACTGCTGTTGGCATCGGGGCGATAGAGCTTAATCCAAGCATCAAAGCTAGATTCTGTCACGGGTTGCACCAAACGACCAGGAGTCATCAGAAACCGAGAAATTTCTTTGGACATTTGGGAGAGCAAAGTCGATCGGCCATAGATCGCGGCTCGCTGGGGCATCAAAATATCGTAGTAGCTAGTTACGCCTTCGCTAAACCACAGGCTGGGCGTGTAGTTTTCTTGGTTGTAGTCAAATTTCTCTAAGCCTTGAGGGAAGATCCGCTTGACGTTCCATAAGTGGAAAAACTCATGGGCGACGAGCTGCATGAACTGCTCGTATTGTTCAGTTTTTTGTAACTGCCAGCGGGGATAGAGCAAAGAGCAGCAATTTTTGTGTTCCAAGCCACCATAGCCATTTGCTGAAAGATGAAGCAGAAATATGTATCGATCGTAGGGCAATCCCCCAAAAATTTTGGCGGTGACGGCAACAATCTTGGTAATATCTGCTAGCCACTTGGGCACATCGATATTGCCTTCACCCCAAATTGCCAACTGATGCGGCTTACCTAAAACTTCAAAGTCATAAACTTGGTGTTGACCAATCTCGAAGGGGCTATCGACTAACTCATCAAAATTCTGGGCGATAAAAGTATTATTATTACCGGGCAGTGGTGTAGTTACTTGCCAGTTAGCTGGCGGGACAATTTCGATCTGGA
>JANYHM010000025.1 GCA_025359065.1 Synechococcales cyanobacterium GL140_1_metabinner_5_sub
TATTTTTGAAAACCCACTTTTAGAAAAGTGTTTCTCTACTTTAATTATGCTTGTTGATCTTTGTGGGTATGCCTTTGACAGCTCAACGTTTTCGAGTGTTCACCCATTTTCATCTTCCTAGAGTGACAAATCAGGGATAAAACTGGCGTGTTGATGCTAGGTCATCGAAATGCTAGCTTTTTTTGGTCACGCGACAAGAGGATGTCTGGCTTCACAAGTTCAGATCTAGGGTTCTCTAAAATTCTGGCACAAACTAGAGCTAGAACACTCGATTACAAGGATTCTCCATTGATTGAATCCTTGGCAAAATACCTTACTGATAATGATCAAGATGCACTAGAACCAGTGTTATTGAACAAAGACCACAGCTTGAGACAGAAAGAAAAAAAACAGCTTGGTAAAGTCATAACCGAAGAAGCCGATAACTATACCCATGCTATTTTCCAATGGATAGCCGAGAAAATAGAGCTTGGTGATATTGGAGAATTCATCATTGCAGGTGGGGGCTGTGAACCTTTGAAAGACACTATTTTGCCTTACTTACGAGAAAAATTACCTGTCCCCCCTGGACGCGATCGCCCAGGCATATTTTTACACGGCGGAATACAAGTTCCAGACGAACTAATGATTCCACCTAATCAAGACAAGAAAAGATTCGCAGATGTTTTCGGTCTCTGGTCAGAAGATCTAATCCCATCACTCAAATAATCAGGAGAAATCAACATGTCAGCTACTGCCCCAACTCTACCAAGTTCCCCAAAGCCCAAAATTATTCCTACATGTCATCTATCGAATGGAGGCAAGGGGAACACTGGCAAAACTACATTCGCCAAAGGCATGGCTAACATGTACAACCAAAATAACAAACCCTGGAACGTTGTAGATATGGACACTTTGTTCCCCAATTTTATGTCGGTATATGCAATGGATGTAGTAAATGCCTGGAACAAAAAAAAATCAACTCAGCCACAGCATTCCAGCGAAGCGGATTTTTTCACCCGTGCTGCTGCACGGGTGGGGAATGAACAAAAAGTGGTAGTGGAGAACGAACAAAAAAAAGATAAACCTGCGGTGAAAACCAGTAAGGGCGTGATTACTGATCTACTTTCCCTAGAGCAAATCAGCCTAACAGAAGATCCTACTCGGTCTTACTTGGGTGATCGGCTGCTGGAAATAATTACGACTGACTCTTCGATCGATACTATTTGTTCACTCCCAGCAAATGTTGATGGAGGGATAAGGTTCTGGCTTGACGAAAACGACATTGATCAGCAGATAGCGAAAGGTGAACTGCCTTTTCGTTTGATCAACTGGTGGCTGAGTGATGGTAGTGATGAATCTATGACTCTACTGGCAGATTTCATGGACTCCTACCCAAATCTTCACCATGTATTGGTACTGAATAAAGGGATAAAGACCGCAATGCCCAATTGGGATAATTTCTTACCTTCTGATCGACTAACGAAATACTTCCAAGAAGGAAAGCTCAAATGTATCTCCTTACCACCACTGCTAATCGATCCTCAGCTCATGACTAAGATTCAAAAAGATCATCTTTCATATGAGAAGCTGAAGGAAATCGCATCTCCTATTGTGAGAGTCAAAATAGATAAATGGCTAGAAACTTTGCATAAAGCGATAAAGTCTACTGAGTTATGCTTCACCTAGTCCCAGATTCAGGAGATTTTGATGATGCCTTGATAGTGAGATCGATCAAAACTCTCTACAAAGTACATGACCATCCATTAATGATTAATGAGCTTCAAGAAGTACCGCTTCCATGGGAAATAGATAATTCAATGGCTGATGCTCTCAATGTAGATACCCTGATCTATGGGCTGGGGGTAGCAGCATTACTAGATTTCTTTGCAGAAGAACAAGTCAGATCGCTATTGAGGCCAATAGATATTCACTGGTGGCAGGTATTGCCGCCAGGAGGGAAAGCCTGCGGCACCATACTAAATCAAATTGCCGTGGGGACTCTACCTTCAAGCACTAAAATTCAATATTTTGCCAGAAGCTCAAGCGGTGCAACATGGAAAGGCTTAGAGGCTAATGCTGGTAAGGCACTATCAAAAGCAATCCAAAATTCCACGTTACACAAAATACCTGAAGTACATGATGGATATTTCAAGTACAAAGATGTTGCCGGAGACTTAAGGCACTCGCTCGTGGTGGGACTATGCCAACTGGGTTCGGAGCAAATTAGTGCCTTCCAGAGCTTTCTGGAACTGTTTCCAGTTAAGAAAGCTGTGGAAGGGCAACTCTCTCATGGAAATGCTACGCAAACGATAAACTCAGGCATTGCTGAACCAACAAAGAAACAAGCTGTTTGGGTAGCATTTCAGGGACTAGAGAAGGAAAAAAAGGCCGCCAATGCTTGGGAACCCAAAACTGATGATTATTCACCACCACCTGAAAATATTCCCATAGCTGAGAAGCCAGTCATTGTTGAATCTGAAAACCCTCTAAACTGGTCAATTTCGTTTGCCAATAATCAGCACTTGTCTGTACTAACCCACATTGATAAATATGGGTGTATTACCGAGGTGGAGGCTATTCAGATGTTAGGTAGTTCCCGAGCGGTCAGAAGCTTTACCGTCAAACTAGAGGAATACTCTAAATCCTTACCGTTCGATATCAAGGTTCAACCGTCACCGAGTGGTAGTCGGTACACCAAAGTTAACAAATAAAAACTTCTCAAATCCTTAATCTACTGGTGCAGAAATTAAACCTAGTAGGGTTTTTTATTGAAGAAAATCTAAACTACTTCATTAAAAATCAAATCTATTTAAATCTTTGAAAAACACTCTTGAAAAGCCGCCTCAGAAAAATGATCCAAATTAACCCTGCTTGCTGAGATTTCCAATCGCAGATCTGTGCAGGTTAGCATCAAATTGTGCAAATCCGTGTAGATTTGCCAGCCAAATCAGCAAATTCAGCGTATTTCCAGTGATTTTCACTAGCGTCTAGAATGCCTATAGAGCAAGCATTCTAGACGCAGGTTTCACAGATTTGCACAAATCTGTGAAACCACAAAAAGTGATAAATTCAGAGATGTAACTAGTAAATATTTGCCAGTTTTTTGATTCCTTAGTGTTCGTTGATCGATCCAAGCTCCCGCTGTTTTTCGAGCGCTTGGTAGATTGGGAGACTTTCAATGTAGGCCGTCTCGCTTTCAAAAGCGTAGTGTTCCCAATGTGGAGTTCCTTTATCTTCCCAGAAGGCATGAATTTCAGCGATTTTGGCTCGAACTTCTGGGATATAAACGTCGTTGATGGTAATGGTGTTGTAGGCCATAGGTTTGGTTGATGAACTTCAAACCTATGGGGCTTTGCCTGGACTGCCGAGAGATCGATCGAACCCCAAAAAAGAAGTCAGCTACCGAAGTAGCTGACTTCTTGAGGCTAAAGATCATTATCGACGTGGCTATAGGTCAATGCCCTGCGGTTTTCAGAAACCATCCAAACTGCTACCGTTTGAAGGTAGTTTGTGAGATCTAGTTCAGTTCCGTCCAAGGGGTCTGCGAAACTTCTGAAGTCAGTTTTGACTAAGAAGCGGTTATTGTCGCTTCTATCGATTCCTAGTTCATGGTCACAGTGGATCAGATCCTCGGCACAATCGACACCATAGGGGAAAAACGCAAAAATGCTGAGAGATCTTAACTCCTCGCCTACATCAACTTCCCAGTCTGTTGGCAGTGGGTTGTTCAAGTTGATATTGATCGTTATCTTGGTGGTATTGGCTTGCAGTAGTCCTTTGGTACTTATTGAACTTCGAGCCTCTTCAGCTTTTTCGAAGCTTCCAAGATGTCTGGCGGTTTTGGCCGTGCAGTAGTCATCACCGATTAAGTGAGAATATTGAATTTCGGGCTGCTTTTGCAGACTTATTGGATTGTATTTCTGGTTGTATTTTTCAGCTTGGTCTGTGGTAGTCATGATATTGCTCCATTTGATTTGATATTTATTGAGACTTCAAACCGATGAGGCTACGCCCTCAAAAAAAGAATCCGACTTCTATGGTAAGAAGCGAATTCCCAAACATCAAGTACTACAACGCTGCCAGTAGGAGATATTGCGCCGAATCTTCTCGGTAGGCACTGCTGGTAGACAACGCCGTCGCTTGGCAGAGCGCCAAATAGATTGCAGCTCTCGATCGACAATGCCAGATATCTCACCAAACCTCTGAAAGATTACCCATGGATCAGAGTAGCGCTGCCCCCAACTATCCAACAAGTTCGATACCCCACAGAGGTCTGCGGCGATATTGAATGCAGTACAGTTACGGTTTGTTCCAACGCCAGTCAATGCTTCACGGTTCGATCGAGCTAAACAAACCTCAATTGGTACTTGAATGGAAGTGTTGATTTGAGAGTAGTTTTGGCAGGTAGTGAGTCTCTGCCTTTCCAGCGGGAATTGATCGAGCAGCCTCCGGTAAGGATAGCCACTAACCTTCGATACATGAGTGCAAAAATCTTCAATCGATCGCCTTTCAGTAGCAATCTGAGGGAAGTCTCGCGCCAGTGTAGTGATGCTTTTGACACAAGCCTCCAGCTCTTTGCTAGACAATTCCTGCCACTGAGACGGCAGGTGATACAGCATCTCCAAAGGAGTCATAGCGGTTGCCAGTAACTCTTGATAAGCCTCTGGTTGGTCAGAAGGCGAGAACTCTCGGAAGAACTCCACTAACCCCGCTTTTCTCCCAAAGTCTTGAGGGATAGCGATCGCCTTGCCGCCTACAAAGAGGGCTGCTCTCACCAAGGCGGTGAAAACATTGGGGTTGGTGCTGGCATCAGAGTCAAAAATCACCGTTTGCCCACGCCGGGGTAGCGATCGATAGTGAGTGACACCAGCAATTGCAGTAGTAGAAATCAAGCCCATTAAGGTGCCAGCAGCAGCATCTTTGAAGCCTTCAGTGATGATGCCTACATCAGGGTTCCAAGGAGCCGTCGGCTTACCGCTAGGCGAAAGGTACTTTAGGAAGAATTCGTCGCACCGGAGCTGGCCAAACTGACCATCGAAAGGAAACCATAAACCAGATGGGTTATGGCCTTGGCAAGAAATGCCCAGATTCTTTGCTTCTTGGTTGGTGATCGATCGAACACCCCAGGCTTGAAGTTGTTCGATCGCTTCAGAGGTGAAGCCTTCGCTGGTTAGGTGGTCTTTGTGCAGGTTGAGCATGGTCAGTTGAGCTGAATAAGGTCAACTTGCTTAGGCTTTGCCGGACAAAAAGAATCCCTAGGATTAGCTAGGGATGAGATATTGGATTATTTTCACTATTGACAATCAATCTACTGGCTTGACGGCATGTACTTATGGGGCTGGCTTCCCATCATCCATTAGAACTTACCGCTACGAAGGAACCAAGCGATTGCACCACTAACCGATGCAGTGAATACAACTATTGCAATCTGCTTATAGTTCTTCAATTCTCCAATCTTTTCAGCAAGGTCAGGAAGCTTCTGGGCAGTTGATTCCAGGTTTCCTAGCCGATTATCTAGAACCTTGATATCCCCTCTCAGGTCAGCAAAACCGACGCGCATTTCTTCCCTTAACCCACTAACTGAAGCCGTAAGGTCAGCGATCGCAGTCTTTAGTTCCCGAATGTCTTGGTCAGTAGCTTGTGTCATGGTTGTTCCTAAAAGCAATCCCTGAGCGGGACTGTGCATATTATACGTTATTTGGTTGAGGGAGATAAGGGAGTATCTTTGACACCCCAGGGAATTGCTTAAGATTTCACCAGCCCTAAGTCTTTTCTCAGTTGATTGTAAACGTCTTTAAATAGTGGATATTCTGACGAAGGGACATCGCGTAGATATTTATGAGCTAAGTTATCACCCGTCCACTGTATTCGCCCTTTGGACACCCCAGTAACAAAGAAAGTAGTGGGGTGTTTTCTCCACTGCTGCAACACGCCAGATTTCACCAGATCTAAAATAGCCTGTGGCAATGTGTCATTAGTTTTGCGAACGTCATTGATGATCCCTTTTTCCCTTTCGATTGCAGACTTTGTGATTTCTATTCCCTCTTGCACTTTGCGAATTGCATTACTTTGCTCCTCCCAGCGATTCAAGGTGGCTCTACCGTTGCGCTTATCGTTTAGAGGTTGACCGTTGGCTGATGCCACGTCCTTAGAATGTGCGTCAAATTTGTTTCCTAATAACGCTTCTTTCTTCTCAAGTGAACCTCTTAAAACGTCTAATCTATTGGTCATTTTCTTGCTCCGCGTTTTGATAATTATTTAGAGGTGGGGTGATTTCTCATCCCCTATGATGTTTGCTTATGCTGCAATCAGTTCCCGTCGCGCTGCTAGAATCTCTTCCACGTCAATCTGAAAGATATCATCGCTGTCGTCAACTGACGAGGAACCCAAGCTGTGATTGATCGCCTTTGGTACAAACGAAGCTATCGCGCCAATGATTTCATTTGTCGCCTTCTGAATCCTCTTTCCAGATTCCTTAAGCTGAGTGATTACCAGCTCCAGGTCATTGCTACCACTAGCAACCCAGTGGCTAATGTAGCCACATGAGTATTCCCCTGAATCAACCCCGAAGTGTTGTAAAACAACGAAGGCCACTGATTCAGCTTCTAGTTCCATGGCGCTTTTAGTATC
Organism: Synechococcales cyanobacterium GL140_1_metabinner_5_sub; assembly: GCA_025359065.1. Lineage (GTDB taxonomy): Bacteria > Cyanobacteriota > Cyanobacteriia > Cyanobacteriales > Chamaesiphonaceae > JAAFHZ01. The sequence continues at coordinate 6,613 of JANYHM010000025.1, forward strand.
ATGGCCAGTGTAGTTTTCCCCGCAATGTAGCAGCGCATGACCGAGTTCATGGGCGAGAGTTTTGGCTTGTTGCAATAGCGATCTATTTGGGTTCAGGGTAATGGTGATTGGCGATCGATAGCTGCAACTCCCGTTAATCTCCCCCAAATTTGCCTCTACAACTCTAAACCCCTTACTAGCAGCGAACTCCTTCAAAGCATTGAGTACGCCGCGATCATCTCCTTCTAGGTAGGTTGCAATCTCTGGCAATGGCTCCCCTTCGGTCTGGGAAATGTCAAAAACAGCTACAGACCGGAAAGATACTCTGACATGTTCGGGATCTTCAGCATCTTTGTGAACCATAGGGGCAAGAATTTTGATCCCTTTCTCGCCCTTCATGACAGTACGATTCAGCTTCTTCCAGGCGTGGAACCCGGCAACCTGGGAAGCATCAGGGCGTTGATTGACAATTAGACAGGTATTGTTGAAGCTGTAGGCGTGGAAGACGGCTTGAGTTTTGAGGTGGTTAAGCCAGTTATCTTGATTGGCGAGATTCTTGATGCCCTGTTCTAGCAGCTCTAAAGCGTCGGTATTCTTCATGTGATTAGCTCCTGAAATGACTATGTAGATAAGTGGTGAAGTGATTTCTCACCCTTTGATGCGGTCTAGAATTCGGTAGCGGTGTAGTTGCGCTTAAAGGCATTAATGGAAATTACTTTCTCGGAGTGGGCGGCCTTTTGATACTGTGCATCTAGTTTGAGCAGCAAACGCTGATAAGCTGCCCCAACTTCTTTAAACAGAGCCTGATTCTGTTTTGAAACTCCTCGATCAAGTGTTTTTACATGCTGGTCGATTGCGCCGAACGCTCAATCGA
>JANYHM010000029.1 GCA_025359065.1 Synechococcales cyanobacterium GL140_1_metabinner_5_sub
GTTCTGCCACTTTTCTAATGGAGCTACCATTTTCAACGGCATTGACGATTCTTTCTCTTAAATCTATGGAATATGGCTTCATTCCTTCCCTCATCTTGTAATCTTTACATTGTACCTTATTTACATGCAAACCGCTGTAAGCAAAGCCTTTTCAGCTTAATACTGCAACATTTTTGTAACTTAGTTACAAATTTAGGCTAAAATAAATGGCCTCTTACCAATTTTTTTTTATTCTTACGCTACTGTTTTTTACTTTTAGGGGACGCATGCACAAAAATGTTAGCTGGTCATTAGCAGCAGCTTTAGCGAGTACATCGATCTTTGTCGCACCGGCTTATTCGGCGCAATTAATAGACTGGCGCTTTAATACTGAAAGAAACGTCATTGGCTTAATCACCGATAAAGCAGTAAAGCCCACAGTTTTTTTGCTCAGCAATCCTAACCGGTTAGTTATTGACTTGCCAGGAACTAATAAGAAAGGCTCCACTATCCGCAGTCAATATGGCGGAGCAGTTAAAGAAATTCGGATTTCAGAAGTGTCAGGCAATGTTACTCGGGCTGTAATTGAGCTAGCACCAGGGTTTGGAGTGTCTGCGCGAAATATCAAAGTTGCCAGTGATGCTCCAGGTCAGTGGTATATCCGAATGAAGTCGATCGAAAGCGGCATTCCACCAGGACCAGGCGAAACTAAAGAAATCATTCAGGTACCTACCGAAGGCGCACCAGAGGTACCATTACCACCACCGATCGGCGGGCCATCTACCACCCCATCAACATCTGGTAGACCATTGCCACCTAGTTCAGGCAATGGCAATGTGCTGTCGGTCAACTTACCCAACGGTAAAGAAATTGCACCCCTAAAGTCTCAGTTGCAAAGATTGATAAGCCGTTACAGCGATCTATCACCAGGAATGTTTTTCATTGATGTAGAAACTGGCGACTATGTAAATTTGGGTGGTGATCGGGTATATGCTGCGGCCAGCACTATTAAGCTACCGATTTTGATGGCTTTCTTTGAAGCTGTAGATGCGGGTCGTATTAGTCTGGATGAAAAGTTGACGGTGACAAGTGCCGCCATTACTGGTGGTTCTGGCACTTTGCAGTATTCTCGTGGGGCAAAAATCACCGCGTTAAGCACCGCTACTAGGATGATCACTATTAGTGATAATACCGCCACCAATATGATTGTGAATCGATTGGGTGGTTTGGCAGCGGTCAATGCTCGCTTCCGCAGTTGGGGCTTAAACAATACCTACATGCAGAATTATTTGGGTGATTTTAAAGGCACCAATAAAACTAGTGCTGTAGATTTAGTGAAAGCTTCAGCCTTGGTTGCAAAGCGGAAGGTAATGAGCGAAAGCAGTCGGGCTAAAGCTTTAGATATTCTCAATGCCACCGAAAACACCAAGCTGTTAAAAGCTGGGTTGGGTGATGGTGCACATATTGCCCATAAAACCGGCACGCTTGGGGTTATTTTGGGAGATGCTGGGATCATTGAAAAGCCTTCTGGCAAGCTGTATTTAGCCGGGGTTTTTGTCCGTCGTCCCTTCAATGATCTACGGGGTCGCTACTTTATTCAGGAAGCATCACGCTTAAGCTACAACTACTTCAACAGCAAAGGTTAAGTCTTTTCAGGAGCGGGCACATTATTGGTCATAATCGAGTCGGTGTGATAAATACACCCCCAATAATCTGATGAAAAAATTACTTTTTTCTATAGCACTGTCATCTTTGGCAATGACCATGATCGCCAGCAACACCATTGCCCAGCAATCTCCTGCTAGTATAGCTCCAGCACTCTCCAAGAAACCCCGCCCATTCATTCCTAATCCAGCGATCGATGCACCGGGCTTCCGGCAAATTGTGAAAGAATCTGCCGCTGAACGAGAATCAAAACGCTTAACAGAAGCAGAGTTTATTAAAGCCATGCAGGAAAAAGGCGTAATTGTTCTAGATGCCCGCAGCACCCGCAACTTCGATCGCCGCCACATTAAAGGCGCAGTCAACTTGCCATTTACTGAATTCACCGCCCCAGATCTGGCCAAATTGATTCCCAAAAAAGACTCTAAGGTGTTAATTTACTGCAACAACAACTTTGAGGGTAGCCCCATATCCTTCCAGTCCAAGGCTCCCAGAACAGCTCTCAATTTATCTACCTATGTTTCACTGCGCGGCTACGGTTACACTAATATTTACGAGTTAGGACCCTTGCTAGAAGTCAGTACCACCAAAATTCCTTTTGTGGGTACCGAATTATCTGCAGCACCCAGCACTTCTAAAAAAATCCCTGCTCCTAACTAATCAATGGAATCAGACCGTCTGCTCACCAGCTACCTCTATGATCTGCCCCCAGAATTGATCGCCCAAACTCCAATAGTCCCCAGAGATCACTCCAAGCTTTTGGTAGTCGAGCCGGTTAATGAATTTGCAAACCCCCACAGCCATCGGCAGTTTTTTGAAATTGCCGATTTGCTGCGATCAGGAGATTTGCTGGTATTTAATAACACCAAGGTCATCCCTGCTCGCCTGCATGGTCACAAAGACAGCGGAGCCAAAATAGAAGTGCTGCTGTTGGCAGAACGAGCACCAAATACTTGGTTGGCTTTGGTTAAACCAGGGCGGAAGATTTTGGTGGGTAGTAAGTTGATTTTTACTGCTGCTGGTTTGCCTAATTTAGTAGCGGAGGTGATCGATCGAGATCCCCCTAGTGGTGGCCGAATATTGCACTTTCTGGTACCAGAAAATAGACCACTATTAGAAATTCTTGATAACTATGGTGAAATCCCATTTCCGCCCTATGTGACTGCCAGCGAAGCGACGGTAGAACAGTACCAAACTGTCTACGCTCAAGATCCGGGTTCTGTAGCAGCACCAACCGCCGGACTACACTTTACGCCAGAATTACTACAAACATTGCTCGATCGGGGTATCCAGCAAGCCACTGTCACACTGCATGTGGGAGTTGGCACTTTTCGTCCTGTTACCGTTGAAGATATTACTCAGCACGAAATGCACAGTGAATGGCTGACTGTTAGCACCGAAACTGTAAAACAAGTCTTAGCTACCAAGGCTCAAGGTGGACGGGTATTTGCAGTGGGTACCACCACAGTTCGCTGCCTAGAAACAGCAGCTCAAAATGGAGAAATGCGGCCTTACAGTGGTCATACCAATATCTTTATTTATCCCGGCTACCAATGGCGCTTAGTGGATGGCCTGATTACCAATTTTCATTTGCCCGGTTCGAGTTTGATGATGTTGGTGGGAGCATTGATTGGACGACAGCGGTTATTGGATCTTTACCAGATTGCGATCGCTGAGGGCTATCGATTCTATTCTTTTGGCGATGCCATGTTGATATTGCCTGATTAACTCTGCTTGTAGCAGCAGCAACTCAAAAGCCAAATTGCGGGAGGCTTTGCAAGAGCGGGGCTTCGTCTAAAGCACCTATTTTTGCAGTACCAAAACTCCCATAATGCCACCGGCGATCGAGTAATGCCGAGCCACCTCAAAACCAGCATCTCGTCCCAGAGCCACCTGCTCATTGCCTACCGGAAACTGCTCTACGCTGGGCATTAGATACTCATACTCTGTTGTCATATCATAACGACGTGCAGTCGGCACCACCACGTTATCTAAATACCAGCACTGAAAGTTAGCAGCCAGCAAATTATTGGGACGATGAAAATCTAAAATGGCCACAGCAGCTCCCGGCTTCAACACCCTTTTTAGTTCCAATAAACAGCGCGGAATATCCACCACATTCCGTAAACCATAGCCCAAAGTAGCCGCATCAAAAAAGTTATCAGCAAAAGGCAACTGCAAAGCATCGGCCTCTACCCACTCGATCGCACAGGGTAAATAAATCTTCTCTAGCCGCCTTGCCGCATTTTCTAACTGCGCCGGAGCAAAGTCGGCACCATAAACCTGACCATTTTTGCCGACTCGCTTGGCTAATAACTGCGCTATGTCTCCGCTGCCACAGCATAAATCCAAACAGCAATCCCCCGGCTGAGCACCACTCCAACTGACAGCCATCTGCTTCCAAACCCAATGAATACCCAAGCTTAGGTCGTTATTGAGTCGATCGTAAACAGGGGCAATGCGATCGAACAGGTCACGGATATCTCGATCAGAATAGTTGGCAGGAGGCATACAGCACCACAAAAAGTTCCTTGTATTCTACCGCGAAGCTCCCTTATCATGAGGTGTGATATCGCCCAGGTAATAGGATCATGGCTCAGACTGGATATACTCTGCCGGTGTTTGCCGTAGCTGCGGCTAAAGCAGCGCTATGTTGTGCCCAAGATCAATCTCACAGTGACTATGTGGTAATAAACTTGTTGCCCACAGAAGCTGAAATTCCGATCGAGCAATGCGCCCGGCTCAACCCCCAATCTGCCCTAGCGATTACCCGCAGTGATCCTGGTGATAACCTAGACCTGACTCGAAACACTCCAATCTGGGCAAAAGTAGAACTACATCCCCGCAGTAGTGATGGTGAAGCAATTATCTTAGAAGCTGGTGACGGATTGGGGCGAAGTCTTGAAGGTATCCCAGCAATTTATAGCTATGCCCAGAAACTGTTTGAGGCCAATTTATCGCCCTTAATTGCTAGTCACCACACAGCCCACATCACGATTATTTTGCCAGAGGGGAAGCAGCTAGCTAGCCGCACATCTAACGCTGCCTTTGGCATTATTGATGGATTATCTCTCTTGGGCACCAGCGGCATCTCTAAGCCCCTATCTACCGAAGAACATTTAGATAGCCTACGAGAAGTTTTGATCGATCGAGCCACCCAAACCAAAGACCTAATATTTTGCATCGGCAGCAATGGAATGCAGGTAGCCGACAAAGCAGGTATTGATCCCCAGCAAATCATCCAAACCGGCAACTGGATCGGTGCCATGCTGCTAGAAGCCGCTCGTCAGCAAGTAAATTCGGTGTTGCTGTTAGGCTATCAAGGCAAACTGATCAAGCTAGCTGGAGGGATCTTTAATACCTCTAGTCATCTGGCAGACGCTAAACTAGAAATTCTTACTGCCGCCTTTATTCGCGCCGGTGGCGATGCTGCTGGGGCGCAGCAAATTTTGGCAGCCAAGACTGCCGATGCTGCTCATGGAGTGATTCAAGAGCAAGGCCAAGAGCTGCCGGTCTTTACTGATTTGGTAGAGCGCATTAATACCAAAGCGATCGCCTATGTGAGCAAGTACGCCGATCGAGCCATGCTCGTTGATACTGTATTGTTCGATCGACAAGGAAAAATTATTGTGGGCGAGGAAAAACTAATATGTCGATTGTGATTGCCGGAGAACGCAGCGGCAGTGGCAAAACCACCGTCACCCTGGCTCTGTTGGCAGCATTGATTGCCAGAGGCGATCGAGTCCAATCTTTCAAGGTGGGGCCAGACTACATTGACCCGATGTTTCACGCCTACGTTACCGGGCGGCCTTGCTACAACCTTGACCCGGTTTTGACCAGCTTAGAATATTTGCGTCCATGCGTCGCCAGACATACCCAGAATGTTGATGTGGCAGTGGTCGAAGGAGTAATGGGCTTATTTGATGGGGCGGTAGATCCACCGGGGGCGGGGAGTACGGCAGAGGTAGCGCGTCAATTAAAGCTACCAATTTTGTTGGTGGTCAATTGTCAGAGCATGTCTCATTCGATCGCGGCTTTGGTGAAGGGTTTCATGAGTTTTGATCCAACTTTGCCGATCGCTGGCGTTGTGTTGAATAAAGTGGGTAGCGATCGACATTTAGAGATTCTCACCACTGCTCTGAAATCTATCCATATCCCCATTTTGGGAGTCTTTAAGCGCGAAGATGCCATTAGCTTGCCCGACCGACATTTGGGGCTGGTGCCGACTGATGAGTTACCCGAGTTGAAGGAGATAGTCGATCGGCTGGCTGTGTTGGGAGAAAAGTGTTTTGACTGGCACATGCTTCAACCCTTATTAATGGCAGGGCAAGAGCGAGTAATTGAGACTATGGCACTTCCTAAAGTTACTTCGATCGCGGTGGCCAAAGATGCAGCTTTTAGCTTTTATTATGCTGAGAATTTAGAACTATTAGAATCTTTGGGTGCAGAGCTGGTTTACTGGAGTCCGTTAAAAGACCAAGTGGTACCCGATACTCAAGGGCTATATTTTGGTGGTGGTTTCCCAGAAATGTTTGCGGCGGAATTGGCTGCTAATGTTGCTGTTCGGGAGTCGCTGCTGGCTAAAATTCAGGGCGGTACGCCAACTTATGGTGAATGCGGTGGTTTGATGTATCTCACTAAATCTGTGACCGATTTCGCAGGTTGTAGTTATCCGATGGTGGGTGCTTTGCCAACTACATCAATTATGGGGCACAGATTAACGTTGGGCTATCGTTTGGCGGTGGCGCAGGCTGATACGCCGTTGGTGACTAGAGGAGAGATTTTGAAAGGTCATGAGTTTCATCGATCGACTTTAACCACTAGCTCTACTAATCCTTTGTTTAGAATGCAGCGCAGTACATCGCTGCCTATTAACCCAGAACTCAGCGAAGGCTGGTGTTTACCCCATGTCCATGCTTCTTATCTACATCTACATTGGGGCTGCACTCCACAAATTCCGCAGCGATTCATTCAAAATTGCGTAAAATCTACATCATCATTTATTCCTGGAGTGTCTTATGTTAAATAAAGGTAGTATGTCCGTTTACAAGCAAGGACTTAGGGGTTTTACAGGTTTCATAAAATTTTACATATTTTCAATAACTAACGAGAAAGGTGGATTTCAGACTGCCTTATTGAGCATCGATTGATCAGTCATTTTTTGTAGAAATGTCTAAAAAGCTCTGCCGGCAAAGCTTTTATAGTTTTTGCTGAAGACCTGAATCCTTACAAAATTATTGCCTATCTCCAATCTGTGCCCTACTGGGCACGATGCACAAATTCGATCTCACTGTCATTTTCCAGACAGTGGGGCATAAATGCTCCCAATCCACCACCTTCCATCAGAACTCCTCCTGCGGGAAGGTTCCATTCGTCTGCCTCTTCAGTATTTGGTAGGATAATCTTCACTACAGTAGCGGGCACTTTTTGTCCCTTATCCCCCTCAACGGTGACTGTATCACCCACTTGTGCTTCTGTTCCGTCATGATATTTCATTTGGCTAATCCTCCACTACTTGCATCTTCATAACTAATAGCACCAGGTTGAAGAAATCTACAAACTCGACTCTTGGAGCCTTATCGAAGTTGAGAGAACTCCACCTCCTCATAGATCAGTGCCAAAGGACAGTGAAAATCCAGACTCACCAACTCCAACGACTCCTCCCCCGACTCCTCTTCCGGGTAAGCCGTCAACTCCCACTTGCCCTCACTCGTTTTACGATAACAATCCACGCCCACTTTCTCAGCATCAATCAGTACATATTCCTGCAACGTTGGTATGCGCCGATAAAACCGAAACTTATCACCTCGATCAAAAGCAGCAGTACTTGGCGAAAGCACCTCTATAATTAGCTTAGGGTAACTGATCGCATCCGTAGCCCGTCGATCGCTCTCATCACAGCTCACCACCACATCTGGATAAAAGTAAGGCCCATTTGCTGCAACCTTGACTTTAGCGTCCGACATTCGTACTTTACATCCTGTGCCTCGCAAACTATTCCGCAGCACACTGGTCAAATTTACTGCAATGTCATTATGGGGCAACGTCCCCCCTGCCATCGCATAGACATCACCATTAATGTACTCATGTTTGAATGGCTGCTCAGCCTCCCAGGCTAAATACTCCGCTACAGTCATCAAGGGAATATGTTGGACTTGGGCAATCATGCAGCATCTCCTATCAGCACTCAGTTCATCTAACTAATTATATTTCCTGTCTCAGCTATCTCAAAATATTTCTTTGTGAAAGCTCGATCGAGCCGCAACAATATCTTATGACCCTTCTAGGGTCTATTTAGGATGGTGGAGCATCCACGGCCAACGCCACACAAATTCTCAAAGAAATCGCGCTTCTCCTAAATTTCAAGCTGGCTTAGACATTACAATTCGATGAATATCGGCTTCATTCTGTTGAAAAAATAGCCAACATACTGGGAAGAAAGTCATATAGCGATTGTAGACCTCTAAACCCACCAGTTCTAAGGCTCGTAACTTATTAGCAACCAGCCTTTCATACCAAGCGCGCAGAGTTGGTTGATAGTTATGAATAGAATCATGAGTGATCTTAAAACCCACTCGTGCCGCTGCTTCCAAATGAGTATGATGCAGCACAATCAAAGAACCAGGGAAAAATAGTTGCATTAGCACCATCGAAGTTGGATACTCTTCTTCTGCCAACGAAATAAACTGATGCACCGCTAACCCGCCCGGGATCAGAGCATCATAGATTTTTTGATATAGTTGCTCTAGCTCATTTGGCCTGACATGCTCTAACGAGCCGATCGAGAGTATTCGATGGTAAGGAGCATTTTCAAAGTCATGAGTAACAAAATCATGCAAAGAAACATTTAATCCTAATTCTTTATGGGCATAAAGCTGCTGCTCTTTAGACAAAGTAAGTCCAGACAGATCTCCATGATGCCCACGGTCTTGTAAAAACCGCAGCATGGCTCCCCAGCCACAGCCCAAATCTAAAAGCTTCTCAGAACCCTGCATGTTCAATAGAGACAAAAGGTGTTCGGCCTTATTGGTTTGCGCTTCTTCTAGGGTTTCTTGATCATTCCGAAACTCTGCACAGGTATAAAATCGATATTTTTTATCGAGAAACAAAGCGTAGAAGTCGTTAGAAACATCATAGTGAGCCTCAATACCACAGGCATGATCGCAATCCATCATCCTGTTTAGATAATCTACCCGCGACTGTTTAAGCGGATAAGACTTTGCGAACCATTTTAGTACTGGAGATTTATGATCGGTCCAAAACTTCCAGTTCTCTTCTGGATCTAAGGGCATAGAAGAATGAATGCGCTGGTTGGCGATCGAATATAACAGTCCATGAGCAATCAGATCTGGAGAAAGCGGCAATAGCTTCATGCTGGTTTTCCTCACTTAAAAAAGCTTGGTTACATGCTGGAATATTCTTATGTTACAACAATTTTCTATTGAAATCCAAAAAAGTTACATTGCAACATAATCAATCATTACAGGTTAGGGAAATATTACCAGAACATAACTTGCAGCTTAGCTTTTAGTTGAATTCGATCAGCCTTACTAAGATTAATAGAAAACATCCGTGATAGCTATGTTTCAACACAAAGCAAAAACGAGTCATAAATTGTTCAGGATGACACATCATCCATGGTCAGATATCTTAGCCTGGAGCTAGCCCCCCAAACTCCTCTTGCCATTGATCTTTGTTTAGCTCATATCGGTCAATTGTAAAGCCATCTGGGAAGTGTTAGTTGTAGCCCTTAGTGGTGCAGGGAACTTTTTGGTATTGAATGATGTTTTGAGTAGTTAAACATTTTTATTCAACAAGTGAACCACACAACTCTTGAAAATTGGATTCGGCTTTCCAATTTTTCTCGTTTTTCTTGCGAGGCACAAGAGCTAAACGTTACTGAATAAATTCCGTTTTGCATTTTCAAATTCTCCAATCTTTTAAGTTTAAATGTACTCATAAACTTACATCTTATAATAGGAGAGTTAAAGGACGGTTTACCGAATAATGAAAAGCTAATGCTCTATTGTAAAACTTACATATCACTATTTAGAATCTTATCCATTAGTCAGAACAAGTTGTACGGGATTCCCTTACACTCATATCTAGCAACTTTTGAATTCGCCAACAAGCTTAATCTGGTCAGAGATCGATACCTATCACGAAAAATAAAAAAGCCACCAAAACCCAAAGTCCAGTGGCCTCCACATCAAAAAGAAACTAATCTACCCCTTCAATCCGCTCTACTTGTTGGTACAGATCCCGCAGCCGATCAAATACAATCCCACGATAAACTTGTTCAATCGGAAAACTCAGATCAACGCTTTTTAGCTCAACGATGTCTCCAGCTCGATAATTAACAATCACCCATTCTCCAGTATCATTCTTGTGATAAATATCAATCGCGATTGATCGAGAACTCACCAAAACGTAATCCTGTAAAATTGGATTGCAGCGATATCGATAAAACTTTTCTCCACGGTCGTAAGCCTCAGTACTATCCGATAAAACCTCAACTAATAAGCATGGATAAGCAATGTACTGAATGTTACCCAGATCTCTTGCATCACAAGTCACGCTTACATCTGGATAACTATAATCATCAGTTTTTAGAATCTTAACTCTGGCATCAGAATTGAGCGTTTTACACCCGCTATCTTCTAGATGATTTCCTAATAGTCGATTAAACCGTGAAGCAATTTCACTATGATTTATAGTTCCGCCGCTCATCGCATAAACCTGACCATCAATTAATTCATGCCGCTCTAACTGTTGTTCTTCCCAAATAAAATACTCTTCGGGGGTAAATCTTGGGGAATTGTCTTTTACTGCAACCATTTTCACCCTCTCAAGAGGTGTTAACGAGAAATCAGGGGAATCAAAATGAGTCCCCTCATCCTTGAGCAAGATTACTCTACGCCCTCAATGCGGTCTTCCACCTGTTGGTACAAGTCCCGCAGCCGATCGAGATTCTCATCGGAAGTCTCCCAATAACCCCGACCATTAACCTCTAACAAAGTAGCAACGATTTTGCGGAACGAATTAGGATTTAGATCCATCAGCCGCTTGCACATCTCCTCATCTTTGATGAAAGTGCTATTGGTATCTTCGTAGACCCAGTTATCTACGGCATCTGCTGTAGCACTCCAGCCCGAAGTATTCACCAACCGCTTAGAAAGTTCGCGTACACCTTCGTAACCATGGCTGAGCATTCCCTCATACCACTTAGGATTCAGCAGCTTAGTGCGCGCATCCAACCGCACAGTCTCCGACAAAGTCCGAATCTGGGCATTAGCTGTAGTGGTGTCAGCCATAAACGCCGTTGGCTTTTTACCGTCAGTACGCAGACTAGCCACAATTTTGGTGGGGTCAGAGTCGTAGTAATGAGAAACATCAGTCATGCTGATTTCCGAAGAATCTAAGTTTTGGAAAGTCACATCGGCAGTCTTCAAGGAAGTCTCGAAGATTTTGCGAGACTGCTCCATCGTGCCAGGATTATCGGCGCTGAAGGCAAAAGATTTGCGAGTAAGATACATTTCCTGTAACTCAGCTTCGTTTTCCCAGGTGCCGTTCTCTACTGCCAGGTTAATGTTAGAAGAATAAGAACCAGAAGCATTCGAGAAAATCCGGGTAGCTGCCTGTCTGAGATTAATACCCATTTCCGCTGCTTGCGCCAGAGCGTGCTTGCGCACAAAATTCATCTCTAGCGGCTCATCGGCTTCTGCTGCCATCTTGACACCTTGATCTAACAAGTTCATTTGGTTGATAAACAGATCGCGGAATACACCGGAGCAGTTCACCACCACATCCACACGCGGGCGACCCAGCTCTTCTAGCGGAATCAACACCAGCTTATTGATCCGACCCAGAGCATCAGGCACCGGTTTCACGCCGACCATCCACATAATTTGAGCCAGGGATTCACCGTAGGTTTTGATGTTATCGGTACCCCACAAGACACAAGCGATCGTCTCAGGATATTCACCGTTATCTTCTTTTTGCTTAGCCAGCAGCCGATCGACCACCACCTTAGCTGACTTCACCGCCGCTTCAGTAGGAATCGACTGCGGGTCTAAAGCGTGGATATTTTTACCGGTTGGCAACACATCTGGGTTGCGAATCGGATCACCACCGGGGCCAGGGAGCACATATTCACCCTCTAAACCTTGCAGCAAACCACCCAACTCGTTATCAGCACAGATTTGCTTGAGGCAGAACTCCAAATATTCAAATAGAGGCTTGATTTCTTCGGTGTTGACATTGCCATAGCCTGCTTCGGATAGCGACTCTAGCCAAGGTTCTTTTTTGCCCATATTGAAGAAATTTAGCTTAGAAACAAAAGACACTCGACCTTCGGCATCTTCTTGGGCACGAACCATCGCTGCTACAGCCAAGCGCACCGCCATAGTGACATCTTGGAGAGTCTGCACATCTTCTAAAATGCCTTTGTCGTTGTTTTGGTAGAGTTCTTCTAAATTACGATTCATGCTTTCAGCGATGATTCGAGGCAGACCTTTGACACCTTCTTCTTCCCGATCGAGGCTAGCAATATTTACCAGAGTAGCGATCGCTTCTTCGGCAGTTGGCGGCTTGCCAATCACATGCAAACCACAGGGCAATAAGCGCGACTCAATTTCCATTAGGCGACGATAAACGTTACCGACAATTAAATCTCGATCGTCCAAGCTGAGTGTGGCCGAATCCACGTCAGGCAAGATTACATCCTGATCCATATTGCAGATGCGGGCTTTGTCCATAATCGTATTTACGATCTGCGCTCCACGACCACCATCACGCAAGGATTGATAAGAGCCAACCAAGTCGCCGAGTTCTTTGAGACCCTTGTATAAACCAGCATTCTCAGCCGGAGGTGTCAGGTAAGAAATAGTCTCAGCATAGCCCCGACGCTTAGCGATCGTCGCTTCACTCGGGTTGTTGGCAGCGTAGTAATACAGGTTAGGAATCGAGCCAATCAAACTATCGGGATAGCACTCATTAGACATGCCGATTTGCTTACCGGGCATAAATTCCAGCGAACCGTGGGTGCCAAAGTGCAATACCGCGTCTGCGCCCCAAATTTTTTCGAGATAGGTATAGTAGGCTGCAAAGCCATGGTGGGGGCTAGCCGATCGAGAGAATAACAGTCTCATTGGATCACCTTCGTAACCAAAGGTGGGCTGAATACCAATAAACAGGTTGCCAAAATGCTTCCCAAATACCAGTAAGTTTTGACCATCGCTGTTCAAGTTGCCGGGTGGTTTGCCCCAGCTATCTTCCAAACGCACTGAGTAAGGTGTGAGGTCTTCGTATTCCGCTACGCTCATTCGGTAAGCCACGTTTAGCTCGGGGCTGTTGTACTGAGCTTGAGCATCGTGAATTACTTGCTCCATCAGTTCTTTAGAAGAGGCCGGTAGCTCAGGCAGATCATAGCCGTTTTGTTTCAAGCCTTTCATTACTTCATAGATAGAGCCAAATACATCTAGGTAAGCGGCAGTACCTACATTTCCTTTATCGGGTGGAAAACTAAAGACGGTGATCGCAATTTTCTTTTCGGCCTTGGGCTTGATCCGTAAATTTGCCCATTTCAGGGCGCGTCTAGCGATCGATTCCACTCGATCTTGGAGAGCGATCGCCCGCCCAGTATTGCCATCTCGACCAGAAAGAATGATTGGTTCGATCGCCCCATCTAATTCTGGAATCGCAATTTGCAAGGCTACTTGAATGGGGTGCAGACCCAAATCGCTTTCTTGCCACTCTTCAGTGGTTTGGAATACCAGCGGTAAAGCAACCATGTAGGGACGGTTCAGCTTTTTGAGAGTCTCGATCGCCTTAGGATGATCTTGACGAGCAGGGCCACCAACCAAAGCAAAGCCGGTCAAAGAAACCACTGCATCTACCAAAGCATCTTCTTTGCCCACAGCATCAAAGAAATAGGCTTCTAACGGCTTAGAGAAATCTAAGCCCCCTGCAAAAATGGGGATGACCTTTGCACCCATGGCTTCTAACTCTTGCACCATTGCTACATAGTGAGCATCATCACCAGTCACAATGTGGGTGCGCTGAAGAACTAAGCCGATCGTTGGTGCTAAAGGATCTCTCAAGTCAGCAGAAATATCTCGACGGCTCACATACCAGTTTAAATATTCTTTCACATCCTCAAACATCTGAGGTGCCAAGGGGTGCCAAATTCCCATATCCGGGAAAGTTACAGGTTCGTTATAGGCTGCTGAGACGATCGATTTATTGGCCTTATCACCCACATACACGTACTTGTCGGCCAGCATCAACAAAAAGTTCTCTAGGTTCTCGGGAGTACCACCTAACCAATATTGAATGCTCAACATAAAGTTGCGGGCATCTTGGGCTTTTTCCATGGGCAAGAACTTCAAAACCTTGGGCAGAGTCTGCACCAATTTCAACATGCCATCTTGAAAGCTGCTGCCCTGTTTAGCCTTGCGCTTTTTCATGAACTCGCCGATCGCGCTCTTGGATTGGCCAAGCTGCGCCAAAGAAAAACTGCCCATTTTGTTCAGGCGCATTACCTGAGGCATAGAAGGAAAGACTACTGCTACATCTAGGTTGTCTCGGTGGGGTTCGACGGCAGCAACCAGTTTTTCAGCAAGATCTTCAATAAAAATCAGTGAAGCAATAAAGACGTTAGCAGCAGCCAGATCTACCTGTAGAGCGGCGTAGTTTTCTGGATCGCGTAGTTCTTCGAGGAGATAACCGCTAATTTCGATCGCTTGATTGGGATTGTTGTCGTTGATCGATCGAACGGCAGCAGAGAGAGCACTTTGATACTGCGGCTCTAGGACGACGTAGACCACTTTCAACAGTCGTCTACCCCGCAGGTCGTCGGGCGCAACATGTCGGATGGTGGACTTGACGTTAGTGAACATTCGGATCTACTCCTTGAGGTGATGGTGAAATAAAAAGAGCGGGAAACTAAATAAGCTTTTTAAAGATGATGTGAACAGAGGCTATTGCTCTGACAGATTTTATACGCCAGAACCACCGCAAAACAAAGGTGTAATGATTTTTTTATGATTGCTACATGATTGCTACAGTGCAGACTCTGCCTGAAGTTGTAACAAATTGGCCTTGCTACTGCACTGGTTTTGGCGCAATCTGATACAAAACGCAAGATATTGAGGGCTGACCGGGCTTTCAATAAATCTTTACAGTAATTGACAAAAAATATAGGTTCTGATATTTACAGCAACTATTACCAGATCTCCTCCCCAGCTTTGGTATTATAGGTCAGCGGCAACAGTCGCTAGTCCTTACACAATCTATGAGTATCAAAATCTATATGGCAGTCAAAAAAGGTGATGCAGTCTGTGCGGTGGCTGAGAATTTGGCAAACAGCCTAGAAGCACAAGCCAGTGATAGCAAGTTTTCGGATTACATTTTTAAAACCAAAGGCGAAGTTCTAGATATTCGTGGTGACTACGCTCTAGTAAAATTCACCGCTGTTTCTACACCTAATGTTTGGCTGCGCTTAGATCAACTACAAGCCTTTGCTTAGAGATCAGCATCAGGTAGGGTGGACACTGCCCACCCTACAATTGTCCAGCAGCTTTTGGCGCAACATATCTAAGGCTTGCTTAGCAGACATTTGACGGATGAGTTCTCGATCGAAATGGGTGCTTAATCGATATTCCATAGAGCTTACGGTGCCATCAGAAGCCGCTAAGCCAATATAAACCAAACCTACTGGTTTCTCCGGTGTGCCGCCACCAGGGCCAGCGATGCCAGTAATTCCGATGCCCCAACTGGTACCCAGTTGAGTGCAGACTCCTACGGCCATTTGTTCGGCGACTTGGGAGCTAACTGCACCGCGATCGAGAATTAATTGACTGTCTACCTGCAATAAATTGGTCTTGACCTCGTTGGCGTAGGCCAGCACCCCACCCTGAAAATAGGCTGAGCTACCAGGTATGTCAGTAAGCATTGCTCCCAAAACACCACCAGTACAAGATTCAGCGACAGATAGAGTCTGACCTTTGGCGATCAAAAGTTTACCTACAACACTAGAAAGCCTGTCATCATCTTGACCATAGAAATGACTGCCACCGATCGCCATAATTTTGGCAGCCACTGGGTCAATTTTACTAGCCGCAGCTTGAGCACTGGTGGCTTTAGTCGAAACCCTTAACCTGACTTCTCCTTGACCAGCATAAGGAGCCACCATCGGGTCAGACATTTGAATAAATTGATCGACTTTTTCGGCCAGGGCTGATTCAGAAACCCCCCAAAATCTTAGGCTAGTGCTAAAAATCTGTTCCTGCCCATAACCGTTAGCGCAAAGGTAGGGAATAGCAGAATCTTGCCACATTCGGTACATTTCCCGAGGAACTCCAGGAAATGTCAGCACAATCAATCCAGGCTGTGGCTGCCACATCATGCCGGGAGCTGTCCCTAATGGGTTAGATAAAATCTCGGCTCCTTGGGGCTGTAAAGCTTGGCGGCGGTTGCTAGGGGTCATGGTGCGCCCCCGCTGAGCATATTTTTGTTCAATGTCGGCGATTACTGAAGCATGTTCAACTAGTGGGGTCTGGAAAAATTCAGCGATTGTAGCTGTTGTCAGATCATCGGGAGTTGGCCCTAGTCCACCAGTAAAGATGAGGATTTTGGCTTGCCGATCGATCGCTACCCGCATTGTCTGCTGAATTCTGCCCGGATTATCACCGACTACTGACTGGTGATAGTGGGCAATGCCCAAGTTAGCCAACTGCTCAGCTAAATAGCGAGCATTACTGTTGAGAATGTCACCTAACAGCAGTTCTGTACCTACACAAATAATCTCTGCTGACATAGATTGCACCTGAAATACGCAGCAATTAGTGTGACACAATCTTTCACCAAATCACAGATTGGTCTGAAATTGATAATTTATCGGATCGATCAAAAGCCCTATTTACTCGTCAACCATAGCCGTGGGTTGCCAGAAAATCCAAGCTAATATCTTCTGCCTGAGAGCCGGGGCGCAAAAGTTTTTCCACATACTTGCTCAAAATGTCACCTTCCAGATTCACCAAATCCCCCACCGTCAGTCCATTTAAGTTAGTCTCAGCATAGGTATGAGGAATCACCGCTACAGTAAACCAATCGGCACCACAGTTGGCCACGGTAAGGCTAATGCCATTTACCGCGATGCTGCCCTTGTCCACAATATATTTAGCGATTCCCGCTCCGGGAGGCTGCTGCCAAGATTGGGGTGGAGGCAAAGTAAATTTCAGTTCCCAGGCAGCCGCAGACTGTTGCACCTCAGCCAATTGGCCCCAGCCATCCACATGGCCGGTAACGAAATGCCCACCGATTTTGCCGCCAGCGCGCAGAGACGTTTCTAGGTTTACCCAGCGGGTAGAATTAGAAACATTTTGGCTGAGGGTGCTGCGCTGCCAGGTTTCGGGAGAAACCGCCGCAACAAAACCTTGCCCCAGAAGCTTTTCAGCGGTTAGGCAAACCCCGTCTACAGCGATGCTATCGCCGATCTCCAAATCTGTTAAGATTATTTTTACCTTGGCCGGATCGATCAGGATTTCCACCCTGTCATCTGCCAAACCTCGGATTTTTCCCCGGGATTGAATCAGTCCTGTAAACATTGATTTTCAGTCAAAATGCTATAGGGATTGTAGCTTTGATGAGTCATGCTTGTCATATGGCTCGATAAAATGAAAAGCACCCACTCACTTGGTTGTTCAAAACTAATCGACATTCTGGATTTTATACTGATTTTTTCACCGATTTCTCCACTTATAGAGGTAAAGCCAATGATCGAAATGAAGGTAGCTGGGATTGCTTTAGATGCTGTTTCCCGTAGTCCTATTATCTTGCTGAAGGATGCTGCCGATCGCCGAGCTTTACCTATCTATATCGGTCAAGACCAGGCCAAGGCAATCATCAACGCTTTAGAACACCAGGCTCCTCCCCGCCCTTTCACTCATGATCTGATCATCAGCATGTTAGAAAGTTGCAGTGTGACAATCGATCGAGTATTGATCAATTCTTTGCAGGATAATACCTTTTATGCGGTAATTGTTATTGAGCAAGGCGGAGTGTTTAAAGAAATCGATGCTCGTCCTAGTGACGCGATCGCCCTCGCCGTTCGCTCTAAAGCTCCAATTTGGGTGATGGAAGAAGTGATTGCCGATGCTTCTATTCCGGTAGACCGCGATGCTGACGAGCAAGAGCGTAAAGCTTTTAGCAGCTTTATCGCCGATTTACGTCCTTCGGACTTGATCAAGCACGGTAGCTTTAAGTTAGAAGGCTAGCTAGGAGTCAAAATAGTTTGCAATATCGTCGCTTTGGGCGCACTGAGCTGTCTCTGTCGAATTTTTCTTTGGGGACGATGCGTTGCCTCAGTTCACCGCAGGTTTTTTACCAAACTGTGAACCGGGCGATCGAGCTTGGCATTAATCATTTGGAAACTGCGCCGAGCTATGGCCGCAGTGAAGAGTATTTGGGATTGGCTTTCCAGCGAGGAATTCCTCGGGAAAGCGTTTATGTCACAACCAAGGTATTGCCGACTATAAATTCAGTATCAGCGGATGCCGAAATTAGGGCTTCGTGCCAGCACTTGCAGACCGATTATATTGACTGCGTAGCCATTCATGGAATTAATACCCCAGAGCATTTAACTAGATCGATCGAATACATTGTGCCAGAGCTGCAAAAACTAGTGAAGCAAGGAGTGATCGGGCACATTGGTTTTTCAACTCATGGGTCTTTGGATTTGGTTTTACAGGCCATCCAAACTGGCTTGTTTGAGTTTGTAAACTTACACTATTACTACTTTTTTCAGCGCCTTGCTCCAGCGATCGCTGCTGCTCAGGCGCAAGATATGGGCGTGTTTATTATTTCCCCCGGTGATAAGGGAGGTCAGTTATTTACGCCGCCAGCTAGGTTGATGGAGCTTTGTCAGCCCTATCATCCGTTGAGTTTGACCTATCGCTGGTTGCTGCAAGATCTGCGGGTGACGACGCTGAGTGTGGGGGCGGCAGAACCCGAGGAGTTAGAGTTGCCAGTGGGTGCTGGGTCAGAATCTTTGAGTGCAGAGGAGTTGATGGTGATCGATCGACTCCAAGCCCACCTGGAAACAACTTTAGATACCGATTTTTGCAGTCAGTGCCATGCCTGCCTACCCTGCCCAGAAGACATTAATATTCCAGAGATCTTGCGACTGCGAAATTTGACCGTGGGCTATGAGATGGCGGACTATGGCAAGTATCGTTATCGGATGTTAGAAAATGCTGGGCACTGGTTTCCTGGCAAACGCGGACATCACTGCACTGAATGCGGTGACTGTTTGCCACGCTGTCCCCAGCAGTTAAAGATTCCGGAGCTGTTGTTTGATGCAGACGATCGACTTAAATCTGGCAATGGCCGAAGACTTTGGGATCACTAGCTATGCTGCTTGTTGTTCAACCATCGATCCTTCTGGTACCTGCCACAGATCGTAAACATCGACAAAAGGCTCTAACCATGCCGGATTTTGTAGCAGCTCTGCGCCGATCTCAGCCAAAGTTTTACAGCAGCTATCTGGTGTATTGCGCACTTGATTGGCACTAAACCTGACAACCACCCAGCCCTGATTGAGATGGTGGTCATCTTCCAAAAAACTTCCTGCGGCTACGCCGGCTACTCGTTGCGGTATGGAGTCGATCGAAATACTAATATGCAGCCGGGAATGTTCATCAATCAGCATGAGTCCCGAACCAATGCCTCCATAAATTTTATCAGGAAACCAACGAGATAAAGTAGTTATAAAGGCCGTAGGCAAACTGGCTAATTCTTCCTCATTCGCATTGGGAGTCATGGTTCTTGCCAAAATCTCCGCTACTCGCTGCCGACGGTAGAGAGAGATCCCTTCCTCAGTTTGCAATCTTTCATTGCAAGTGCGATTGAAATCAGTTTCCCATTGTTGTCGCCGAAACCGATCCATTTGTTGATGGTATTCGTACCAACGGCTTTTATAACTAGCCTGCATTGCACCCACATGCGCCAATATAAATAGCACTCCGCTCACCAGCGTTGCCCCGCCTACCAATAAACCCATCCAATAGTTAGCTATCGCTCCTACAATTACCACAAAAAAAGCCTCTATACCCAAAACCCAAAAGTTAAAACGGATGGGTGGTTGGCCAGGATTTTGTAACAAGGGCTGTGACTCAAAAACAGGCAGCGTCAGACCTGCTTGATATGCTTTTTTAACATGGCGTGGCAGTTTAATAATAGGATATACAGACATGTTGGGGGCGGCAGTACCGGCGAGAGAGAAAGGAAAATGGAAAGCTGGCACTTTTAGTTTCCCCAAATTCTGATCAAGACTTACCATTAGTAGCCGTAAAGCCCTGTGCCATTTTAAAATTATGCTTTAGCCTAAACGCTAGAGCTACTGACCACTATTTGATTTCGTCCGGCCTGCTTCGCTTGATACAAAGCCCGATCAGCTCTGAGCAACAATTTTTCTGGAGTAGAATCTTGAGTGGGAATAATGCTTGACACCCCAAAACTTAGGGTCACATATTTGCTCACCGCCGACTGATCATGTGGAATCTGCAAAGATTTCACGGCTGATTGAATCAACTTGGCCACTGCTATCGCCCCAGTCAAAGGGGTGTTTGGCAACAGCACCACAAACTCCTCGCCCCCATAGCGTGCCGTCAAATCTGCTGCCCGTCTTGCCGAAGCTTCGATCGCCTTAGCTACGCTCTTTAAACATTCATCCCCACCACCATGGCCATAAAAATCGTTAAATTGCTTAAAATAATCTACATCACACATTACGATCGATAGTGGTGACTTCTCCCGTTGCAGCCTGCGCCATTCTTGCAATAACCGATCATCAAACTGCCGTCGGTTAGCAATTTGAGTCAAACCATCTAAATAGGCGATCGCCGCCAACTCTTGGTTTGCTTGTTGCAGTGCAGCTTCCGCTGTCGATCTTCTAGAAATCTCTGCTTCTAAAGCCTGAGTTCGACAAATTACCTGTTGCTCTAGCGATCGGGAATATTCTTCTAACTGCTGACGAGACGCTTGGATTTCTTGACTCATTTGCCCTACCGAAGCTAACAAATTAGAAATCTCATGTACGTTCGGATGACTTGGGTGTGGTTGATAGCTAAAATCTCCTTGGACAATATCTTGACTTGCTTGGCTCAAATCCATAATGGGTTTGGCTAACCACCGCCCCAGGTAAGAATTCACCAGAATGACTAAACCTGATGCTAACAAACACAACCAAATTGTCATGTTAGTACTAGATTGGATCTTCGACATTACATCCGCCGCCGGTACCACAATAACGATCGACCAATCTAAGCCCTGCTTGTGGGAAAAAGACAACATCCTACCAAAATAGCGTTCTCCTGCATTATTAAACTGAAAGTCTTGGGAACGTTGATTGTTTTGAAAGCCACCCAGGTTTTGGTTAATAAAACGAGTAGTGGAGCTGATTATGGGCATTTCACTCTGCAAAGCACTGATTCGCTGCGGTGATTGATCTGCCAACCGCCGAAACGGAGATTCTTGGCTAGAACTAGCTACCAACAACCCCGATTTTTCGACCAGAAACACTTGTCCTGTGGGGCTAACTGGATTATCGGCCAAAAACTTTTGAATCCCTGACAATGAAACATCAACGGCACTGACACCCAACAACTTACCAGTACGATTATATAAAGGCTGGCTAGCAGCAATAAAAATTGTGCCGGGAGTAAAGCCCGCATAGATATTTGTCCAAACCCCTTGTTTGGCGGCTACTCCGGCCTGATACCAGGGACGAGTACGTGGATCGAAAGCAGGTTTTTCGACTTTTAACTGGGTAGTTCGTAAGCCCTGATCATTGGTGGCGTAGTAACTACCAAAATACTGAGTAGCTTGATTCGAGATTGAAATTTGCAGCTTGGCCTGATCATCAGGTCGCCAAATTCCTAATGAATCACCTGTTTCAGTTCCTACTGAAATCCAAGATAAAGTAGGAAATAGCTGCATTTGTTGCCAGAGGTACTGCTCTCGCTGCATATTTGCTGGTGTTGCAGTAGCCATAGGCGATCGAGTTAAATCTAAATTTATTGCCCCACGTAGAACAGCATCACTGTTACTCTGATTAGCCAACCAAGGCAAGGATAAATAGCTATTCAGCTTTTGCTCTACCTGCACACCTACTCCGTCGATTAGCTGATCAGTTAAGTCTTCGATCGCCTGTTGACCATTCCGGTAAGAAAGATAACCAACTAAACCAACAGCTAAACTAAGCTGCAAAATAAATGGCACAGTCAGCATCCAAGCTAAGGAAAGCTTACGTTGAGGATGTTGAGGTTTTCTAGTGACTGAACCAACGGCGCGAAGTTTACGGAACATGGACGGTGTTCATTTGTATGAAGTGGAATGACTGGTTTGGTGTTCGGAGGCTGAAAAGTGCCAAAAAAATTACAGTTCTTGCCTATTCTATATGTTGAATGTACACATTCAGGATTAACCGCCAAATGATCGAGAGTTTACCGCTTTCTAGACAATTGCTGAGATATCTAATGAGCAATTACCCAGACGGTTGCGAGAGTCATTGGCGTGAAAGATACCAGAATCACTTGGGTACTATAGAAACTAAGCATCCCAAATCCCAAAGTCGAGCCAGGAAAAACTTGTGAATCAACAGTGGACAAACGCCCTTGAGCAACGCTGGATTGCCCCAGCCTATGCAGGCTGGGTAGTTTTAGCTATTTCGATCGGACTCTTCATGGCAGCCACCAACACCATGACGGGCTGGCTGTATGTATTAAGCGCGATCGGGCTAGTTTTGGCTGCTATTGCCGCTATTTTGCCTGTAAAATCACTACAGGCATTAAGCCTGGAACATTTACCTCTTGCCCCTGTTACCGTTGGTGATGAACTGTCGATCGAGTTGCAAATCCATAATAAGAGCCTGCAAACTCAGACCATGTTTCAGGTCTATGAATATTTACCTCCAAATTTAATCCTAGGAAAAATTGACCCGCTGCCAATTGAACGAGTTCCTGCCCAAGGCACTTATACGGCCAAAGTTCGCTGCCTGACCAACCGGCGAGGAGTTTACCGTTGGGATCGAGTAGAACTGCGTAGTGGCCAGCCCCTAGGACTATTTTGGTGTCGGCGAAGTCGTCGTGCTCCAGCGCAGGTGTGGGTTTATCCTCAGCATTTAAGATTGGCTCAATGCCCGGTAGTTGATAATTTTGCTAGCCCCAACTCGATCGATCCTAGTGATTCGATGCAGCGGGCGCAGTTATCTACTTATGGCACTACTCGCAGTCTGCGACCCTACCGCATGGGCGATCCGCTCCGCCTAATTCACTGGCGATCTAGCGCTCGCTATGGTGAGTTTCGGGTGCGGGAATTGGAAGCTGTACATACGGCACCAGTTGTGACTATTTGTCTAAATGCCGCTGCTCCTTGGACAGAATTGCCTTTTGAGCAAGCAGTAGTAGCCGCAGCTTCGCTATATTTTTATGCCACTGCTCAGCAGCTCACCGTTAATTTTTGGACTTCCCAACATGGTTCTTTGCAGGGAAAACATACGGTGCTGCAAGCTTTAGCTGAAATTGAGATTGGAGCTAGTGGTGCGGTGCTACCAACCGAGCCATTGCTTTGGATTACCAGCAATAGCCAAGGTGTAGATGCTTTGCCACCAGATAGCCGCTATGTAATGTGGGGCGAAAGTAGTTCTAGATTAACTGGACTATCGATCGATCCCCATGCTCCCTTAGCTAATCAACTTCAAAAAAATCTTTCTACCCATGGCTAAACCACCTAAAACTAAAATAAAACTTCAGAAAAGTGGCGAACGGCTAAATATTATAGTGCCAAGGAGACATAAATTCAGCCGCGAAGCAATTCATCAAATAGTCATAACATTGGCGATTGATCTAATAGCTGCTTTCTTAGTAGGATATGTAGCTTGGGTAACTCTTAGCGTTAATCTGCGGCTCAATATCGGAATTGGGCATATGATCGGAGCTGGGTTAGGGACAATCGCTGGGATCTGGGTGTTGGGAATGGCATTTAACAATTCAAAAGAAATGTGTAAACAGCTATTTTCGGATACCTCAGTGTCGATCGATCAAAAAAATATGTGCCTAAGTACGCAATTTTTTATGTTTGATTGGGGGACATTACGACGCATCAAGGTAAAAGATATTATTCGCGTTGTAGTAACTGAATATCAATATATTGAAGGGGTTACTCCTGAAAATTCGCCTTGTTTTTTAGTCTTAGAACTAGATGGTGGAACTATGAACTTATTCGCAGCCGAGCATCGACTTTCTAAAAATGAGGCTAAGTGGCTAGGTAAAGAGCTGAGCCGCTGGTTAAATGTGCGATTGATCATGGAATAGTGCCAAGTTAGGTAATAATCTCGCACTATTTCATGAATTTATTTTTGCAGATCGCTATTGACTTAGCGCCTCTGCCAACGCATTGCGAAAATCGATCGCCCGTTTGTAAAAAATATCATGATGATTATTCTGGTCTTCTCGCAAAGCTTGATCAATCACTGCTGCTAAAGGCTCAGGAATACTGGGATCTCGCTCTAAAATGGGTACGGCTCCATCTTGCAAAATTACCTGAAGCGGATCGCGCTTGCCAAAATTGCGGGGCGGTACGCCCGTCAACATATTGTAGAGACAAGCTGCCGTTGCCCACACATCTACAGCGGGCTGCACATACTTGGTATTCAACAATTGCTGTCGAGACATATAACTCGGTGTCCCCATCACGCCGCCTTGGCCAGTCATGGTTTGACCGCTCATTCCGGCTAGTTCAAAAGCTTTAGCCAAACCATAGTCGCCAATCTTTGCCAGGGTTTTATCACCATTGCGCTGCAAAAAAATATTGGCTGGTTTCAGATCGCGATGCACTAAACCTTGACCTTCTCCAATCGAACCATCAGCCAGTCGAATGGCAGGCAATACCGCATTGTGAGTGTACTCTAAACCAGATAATACCTGAAGCGTAATAGAAATCGCTATTTTTAACGGAATCTTGCCACCTTGGCTAATGATAAAATCAGCAACGCTACCTTCATGACAGCACTCCATTGTGAAGTAGAAAATATTCTTGGCTTCTCCATAGTCAATAGTACGTACCACATTAGAGTGACGTAATGACTGAGTATTGGCCATCTCCCGAATAAACATTTTAACTGCTCGATCGTTCACGGCTATTTGAGGCAGCATTACTTTTAAGGCTACCATTTCTTCGGTGCTGTCATTCTGAGCTAAATATACTGCTCCACACTTACCAGCACCGAGCAACTTGACAATTGTATAGCCTCTAATTCCGGCCAAAGAAGGATGATCGCCTGCGGCTAGACTCAATAAATCATTGGCAGCTTGGCGATTATCTGGAGGGACAAACTTTAATCGGGACAATACATCCGAAGCACTGCCCGTATCTTCGATTTTCACCTCAAAAGCAGTGTAACCAATTTGTAGTAAATCTCCATCTACTAAATCTCGTTCTAGCCCATCAGCACACTGATTGGCAGCTTTTTGTTGGGAGCCAACTCGCTGACCATTTACATAAGTGCCATTGCCACTACCCAGATCTCGCACCCGAATCGAGGGCGGATTGATATCTAGCAAACAGTGATAGCGAGATACCTGAGCATGGGCTGCATCACTGGGCAACCGCACATTACAGTCTTTATGGCGGCCAATAGTACAAACCTCTCGATCTTCGTACACATACTGCGTACCCGAGAGTTCACCTTGAGTGATGGTTAAGACAATTTTGGCTGGCATAAGCAATAATCTATCGGACTACTATTTTAGATCTTTTAGGTCACAAACTACCCGAAAGCCAATTTTATTGCTGCGATAATTGGTTGGTGCCCAATGACGAGATGTCGATCGACAGACTTGAGGACTACATCCCCAAGCACCGCCCCGCAAAATACATTGACTAGGATCACCATCAACTCGCCAAGCACTACCATCACTTGGTGCTCCCATATAGTCATCGTGTTGATAGTCGGCGCACCATTCCCAAACATTGCCATGCAAATCGTGGATGCCAAAAAGGTTAGCTGGAAAGATATCTACAAAACTAGTGCTGCGCCGAATCAAACTGGCGGCGAATTTACTATTTTTCATACTGCTATCATAGTTAGCCAAATTAGGGTAGAGATGTGTGCCAAAAGAAAATGGTGTAGAAGTACGAGCACGACAGGCATATTCCCACTCGGCTTCAGTCGGCAAACGATAAATTTGGCCTAGTTTCTCAGAAAGCTGGTTGCAAAAACTCATGGCATCATACCAAGAGACATTTTCTACCGGCATTCGATTGCCATGAAAATGGGCTGGATTATGATTTATTACCGCAAAATACTGTTCTTGAGTGATCGGAAACTTACTAATCTGAAAAGGCGCAATCGTCACTAAATGTTGAGGACTTTCCCGGCTGAGACTACCAGTATCACTACTGCCCATAAAGAAATCACCGCCATCAAGCTCCACCATGTCTAACTCGATATTTTTACCGTGCCAAAAGCTCCCCGATCGCAAAACGGCTTTTTGGAGTACCGGAGTCGTATCTATCGTTATACAGCTCATTTCTACTTCACTAAAGCGCGTTACAACTCCGATCGTAGTCTGCCAATCTTTATCAATTTCTGGGTAGCTGTGCAGGGGAGGACGCTGTTCTTCTAGCTTAGATTCATCATCTAAGCCCAGCAATCGCCGGAACTCAGCCATTGTTTGGGGGCGTTCTGCTGGCTGCTGTGCCATGCCACTCAAAATCGCTTCGTTCACCCGATCGCTAACCGTATTATTAAAATGCTGGGGAGCTGGCATATCCACATAACTGCGGAAGTTCGCTGGGATTGGCACTTGAGCAGTTAGCAGATGGTAACAGGTAGCTGCTAGGGCATATACGTCAGAGTAAGGTCCCGATTCTCCTATCCGGTACTGCTCTGGCGGAGCATAACCAGCGGTGGTGACGTTGGTGGTATCGGCATTGTTATTGACCACTGCTAACCCAAAGTCAATCAGTACAGCCTGCTTGGTTTTGTGTCTTAATAAAATATTGTGGGGTTTAATATCTCGGTGCAAAAACCCTTGTTCGTGGCAATAGGTAATGGCCTTGCTAATTTGATTAATATAGACCAAAGCTTCTTCTTCGGGCATTTGCCCGCTTTCATCAGCATATTGGGCGAGTTCTTCGCCTTCGATGTATTCCATTACCATGCCCCATAGCCCATCTTCTTGGATTAGCTCATATACCTGAACAATATGGGGGTGTTGGCAGCCTTTAAGAATCATCGCTTCATTTACAAACCGCTCTTGCCGTTCAGTAAAATCATCGCGATTTTGCTGGAGATGGTTGAGTGTTTTGATTACAACCTGTCTCTTTCGCGTGGTGGAAACAGCCGACTCAAAAATATGTTCTAAGGCTAAATAAGTCACTCCAAAGCCACCCGCGCCCAAAACTTTTTGGATGCGAAACCTGCCGTTTTTGATTTCTTGGTTATTTTGCCAAACTTGCATTCGCGATAGCTCCGCTGCACCTGCGGTGATCATGGGGGTAAGCGAAGATATTTAAATATTCTTCCTCTTGTAGTAGTACCCATCAACAGACCAATCTGCACAGGTCTCAGTGTAAATTCGGAGCTATTTACCCAAAAGCTTCACACAGCCTACTCCGCCAAAATACAACCCCAAAATGGCTCCCGCCAGCAAACTTTGGGTGATGGGATCAGTAGAAGGTGTGACCACTGCTCCTACAACCATGGCTGATACCACCACCGTCCGCCAGCTTCTGAGCATTTGATCAGAGGTGACAATGCCCAGTAAAGCCAGTAAAATTTGCACCACTGGCACCTGAAAAACCAGTCCTGTGGCCAAAAGTAATACTAGTATGAATTCAAAATAGCGCTCGATCGACCAAAATTGTTCTACCACGTCAGCTCCATAGCTAACCAAAAAATTCAAGGCGGCAGGAATCAACAAGTAGTAGGCAAATAACAATCCACCCACAAACAAAAAGCTAGATCCCACAACCACTGGCAACACCAACCGCCGTTCTCGATTGGTTAACCCTGGTAAGACAAATTGAATCACCTGATACAAAATCACCGGGGTAGCTACCAAAATCCCCCCATATCCGGCCACCTTTATCGAAACAAAGAAATATTCGCCCGGGGTAAGCTGCAAAAACTTCACTCCTTGAGCCGGAACCTCCAACAGTGCCACCAATTGCCGCACCACTGTAAAACACCCCAATGCTCCGCCGACCACAGCAATTAAAGCATAAAAAATCCGGGTGCGCAGCTCGTCTAAATGATCGAAGAAAGACATCTCTACCTCGTGGAGCAGCTCTGGATCCGAGTCTTCTGGGGCTAAAATCTCGGCCTCTGTTGGCTCCCAGAGATGCACGTCGGCCGCTAGCGCTGATTCCTCTGTAACCACATCTGCGGTAGTCAGATCATCTGGCGGTGCCCAAAGTTGGACATCTGGATCTGCAAAGTTTTGGATGGCAGAGTCAGGAGTCGCCGCCACGATGTTTTCTGGCATAGTGTCTTTGGGAAGGGTGTCTTTGGGAAGAGTGTTTTCGAGGCTGGTGTTTTCGGGTTCTGCGCTCATCAACAAATCGTTAAACAGGTTCAGAGAATATTATAGAGGTGGACAGTTCCGGGATGGGACAGTCGATCGATTTAGTAAACCCCAACGAACCAATTTCACTCATCGGATGTAAAGCATTGATAGCAATTACTTATCGATTGATATGGTATTTACCATGACCAAAGTGCAAATCACACCTTTTTTTGTTAAGAACTTCAAAGATCTGTATTAGTCTTGAACACAATTGTATTTTTTTCTTAGCATGACTCTACCTAACTTTCAGCAAGAACTACCTGCAAAAATGAGCCTAATGTAACTTTTTCTATCCGGGCAGATAGGTTACAGTAAATTTGTAAGGGATGTTTAACCAACAAAACAAATAAAGATATTATGAAAGCAATGATTCTGGCGGCAGGGAAGGGCACCCGGGTACAACCGATTACCTACACTATTCCTAAACCATTGATTCCGATCTTACAAAAACCGGTGATGGAGTTTTTGGTAGACCTGCTGCGTGAGCATGATTTCACAGATATTATGGTCAACGTCAGCCATTTAGCGCAAGAAATTGAAAGCTACTTTCATGATGGTCAGCGTTTTGGTGTAAACATTGGTTACTCCTTTGAGGGTTCGATCGGTGGTCGCGGTGAACTGGTAGGCAAGGCCATGGGTTCAGCGGGGGGCATGAAGCGAATCCAAGACTTCGCGCCATTTTTTGACGACACTTTTGTCGTATTGTGCGGCGATGCCTTAATTGACCTGGATTTAACTGCTGCTGTGAAATGGCACCGAGAGAAAGGTTCTCTAGCCACCGTAGTAATGAAGTCTGTTCCCAAGCAAGAGGTTTCTAGCTATGGGGTGGTGGTGACAGACGAAAATGGGCGGATTCAGGCATTTCAAGAAAAACCTACTGTGGAAGAAGCTCTCAGCAGCGATATCAATACCGGAATCTATATATTTGAGCCAGAAATCTTCAATTACATTCCCTCTAACGAAGAATATGACATCGGTAGCCAACTATTTCCCAAGTTGGTGGAAATGGGCGCTCCCTTTTATGGTATTTCCATGGATTTCCAATGGGTTGATATCGGTAAGGTGCCTGATTATTGGCAGGCAATTCGCAGTGTGTTAATGGGCTATATCAATAATGTGAAGATCCCTGGCAACCAAGTCAGACCTGGCATTTACACGGGTCTCAACGTTTCGGTTAACTGGGACAAGGTAAATATTGAAGGCCCAGTCTACATTGGCGCAATGACCAAAATCGAAGATGGTGCAACCATTATTGGCCCTTCCATGATTGGTCGCAACTGTCACATTTGTAGCGGCGCACTGATCGACAACAGCGTAGTGTTCGAGTATTCTCGCATCGGCAGCGATGTTTGTCTGATGGATAAGCTGGTGTTTGGTCGCTATTGTGTAGACAAAACCGGCAACACGATCGACCTGCAAGCAGCCGCCCTAGATTGGCTGATTACTGATTCTCGTCAGCCTATGTCAAAAGTAAATAAGATGTCTCCACTAGAAGCGCGGGCGATCGTTCAAATGTTTAACTTTAACGATAGTTCTCGCTCTGCTTGAGAGCAATTCTAGTCAGTCTAGTAAAAGCCGCCTTTAGAGGCGGTTTTTTGTGGGAAAAATCGGTCAATTGCCTCAATAAATTCTCTTTTATCCTGAAACAGCCTCAGCTTTAGCGAAAAGAGGATTACTCAGTAGTATATCGCTGGAGCGGGTGTAGAACCGAGCTTCTCGCGGTGGACGTGATACGTTTTGGCGCTTTGGAAAATGCCGATCGTGACCTCTTAATAATTCTCCCCCCCCCGATGACGAAACTCAATAGGTACCGACACCTGTGGGTGTGCTTTTTAGCGCTCTCCACCACTGCCTTGGTTGCCGATCGAGCAGCAGCCACTGTCAGCAATACCAGTAACAATACTGGTAACACTTTTGAAACAGCCAAGGCGATTGATCTCAACCAGCGATATGAAGGCTCTTTACCGGTCGGCCAAGGTCGTCACTGTTACCGAGTTGATGTACCAAGTGGTAAAAGAGTGGCCATCCAAGGTAGTAACAACTATGGTTCTGTATTTGTTTCTGCTTATACCGGTCATGGCAATTTACTAATTGGCGAAACCCAAATTCTTTCTTCTTTTCAGAAGACTGGACAGGTAGAGACCGAAGAAACCGATGGTGGCGTAATGGTTTGTGTTGATAGCGACACGGTTCAACGCCAGCAAGAACATCGCTATACCTTGCAAATAGCTGTGGCAGGAGCGGTTCAATCTCCACTGCCACCAAAAACCCCTGTTAAAGCTGTAGCAGTACCGCTGGCTAAAATAATTACTCCCGCCAACACCCGACCTAAAAACCCTTTGGTGGTAGTAGCTAAAGCACCCGAAGTCATTCTTTATCCCCAAGTCAAAACCCGTAAAAGTGATACTCACGAATCGCCAGTTTCACCTTATGTCAATTCTTCGATGCAGCTAGCAGCTAACTCTCGGTCTTTTGATCGGGCGAAAGATGGCGGCATTAGCGGCGATACTGGCAACAACTTTCAAACAGCCCGGGCAGTGATGCCAGAGCAAATGTATGGAGGTTACTTAAATGCCAGAGGTAAAGATGATCGCGATTGTTATGTTTACGCAGGTGTGCCCAATGGCGGCAGGTTGAAAGTAAATGTAGCTAACAATGATGGCATTTTAGGCATCTCGGCCTACAGCGATCATGGCAGCATTTTGATTGGTCAAACATATATTATCAATCAACAAGGCATCCTCCAGACTGAAGCCACCAATGGCGATGTAATGGTTTGTATGGACACTGATGGCGAAAAATCCGACCATCAATATACCTTTAATGGTCGAGTCGAACACTAATTGATTCCCCAAACAGACAGTGAATGGAGCTATTCCCATTCACTGCTTTTTACTATTTATTTGAAAACTAATCTAATTGGGATTTGAGTCTGTTTTAGGACTAACAACAGGTTCCACAGGGTTAGCATTTGGCACAATTGAACTGCCAGGAACTGATGGCGATGAATTATTAGCAGAGGGCGGCATAAACCTCATAGCAGCCACTCCAGCGATCACCATCGCTACCAAAAAGCTGCCTACTCCTAACCATACATAAGATTTTTTGGTCGCACTGGGTTCTGTCGGAGACGGGGGGGCTGATAGTAGCAAGGTACTATTGGGAGCCAAATTTAAAGCCGTCGCAGATACAACTGTGGCGACTGGTACCGAAACTGTCTCGCGGGGTTGCTTGACTCGACAGTGAATTAAACCGACCGTGACGTTGTCGTGGCCATTGCGGGTATTGGCAGTGGTAATTAAGCGATTGGCCGCAGTGGCCAAATCGATTTTACCTTCTAAAACAGGCAATACGTCCTGCTGCCAAAACTGTTCGACCCGATTGTGATCGCTGAGTCCATCAGAACACAACAGGAAAATACATTCTTCATCTACCACCATCCGATGCACAGTGGGATGCAAACTAGTAGAAGATGTCATGCCCAATGCTTGAAATAGCGAGCCACAACCAGGTGTACTCACAGCTTCTCGATATAGAGCGTAGCCTAACCGCACTTCTCTGGTAGCCAAATCATCATCTAGGGTGATTTGCTGGCAGCCACTGCGAGTAATCCGATACACCCGACTATCACCCACATTGGCTACATAGGCTTCATGACCCTGAATGATGGTCAACGCCATGGTGGTGCCCATGCGCTGTCGTTCTTGGCGACTTTCAATATCATTGCGCAAACTGATCTGGTCGTTGGCCACACAAACCGAGGTGGCAATTTGACTGATGGTAGATTCGGGGTTGCGATTTTCGGGTTTGGTTAAAACATTTTCTAAGCGGTTGCGAATGGTTTCGATCGCCAAACTAGAAGCGACTTCCCCACCGTGATGACCACCTACACCATCACAGACGATCGCCAGGGTCAAGTCATAACCAGTGCGGTATTGCAGATCACCACCACCCGCTGGGTAGCAAGCATCTTCGTTTTGGCCACGACTGGGTCCGGTATGACTCAGGGTTAAATATTCGCATTCCAAAAACTGTCGCTGGCTGCCTACTACCAAGTTTTGGTCTAAGATCGCTACTAGCTGATCGGCTTTTTTGATTTCGCCAGAGATCAGCCCCTGACAAATTTTTTCTATAGACTGAGCTGCCCCAATACGGGTATTTTTCAGCCACTTTTGCCACAAAAATCCCAAGTCAGTCAACTGAGGGGGAGTGGTATCGATCGACAGTTCTAATGCTTTGACAATTCCTTGATCTACCCGTAACAACTGCGGATCGAGCAAAGTGGATGCACAACCTTCATCTAAAAATGGTTGCCAAAGACGAGCAACTTGCCAGAGCCAGTTGAGCTGGCGCATCGAACCCGCCGATTTCCAGCCAGTTTCGATATCGGGCATTAGCTCGCCGTTCATACTAGCCGCCATCAAGCTGCTATGAATTGGGGCGTTTTCTACTAGCCATACCTGAGATGTTTTGCGACCACTGCGATTAATAATCAACCGGCCATAAATTTGGGGGATATGCTGTTTATGGGGCAGTAGTCGCAGGTATTTGGTGATTTCTTCGGGAATTTTGTCTACTTTATCTGGAGGCAAAGCGGGCTTGGTGTCCAGAAAGGTGCGCTTAGCCACCAATAAATAGCGGCCATTGACAACTTGCCCAATCTTAATATCGGCTAAATCATCACCCAGCACCCACAGATAAATTTTCGGAATCGGAAATCGACAGTGTGCACAAACACTCTGACTCACTTGATTAGGAGCCTGACATTCCGGGTTGTAACAAACGATCGATGCCGCCATAGTTTTTTTTGAGGGGTGGGTGCCCTAAGTATCTGCTGATAGATTAAAAGTTGGGAAAGATGATTCCGGTACTTTCGTAAGAAATGAACATAGAAATAAAGTCTACAATCAATTGGACTACTGGGAATACCCGGTTGTTACTACCACGTTTAGTATATTCTAACCGCAAGTTTTACAGACTATCCTTCTCTTATTTATTCCCATGATTTATCCTTGTCTACCACCCGCCCCTTTAAAGCCGGGAGACTTATTGAGAGTTATTGCGCCTAGTGGCCGTTTGCACGAAAAGACCGATTTTTTGGCCGGGGTAGAGGTGTGGCAACAGCAAGGGTATCGAGTCCAGGTAGATGATGATGGCAGCCTGGGCTGGGGATATTTGGCTGACACTGATAGTCGCCGCCGGCAGTTACTAGCAGCAGCTTGGGCAGATTCAGAATGTCGGGGAATTTTGTGTGTGCGCGGTGGTTATGGTGGAGCCAGGTTGCTGGAAGATTGGCAATGGCCAGCCGCCCATCCCAAATGGTTAATTGGTTTTTCAGATATTACTAGTTTACTTTGGAGTTTGACTCATTCAGGCGTTGCGGGTGTGCATGGGCCAGTTTTAACGACCTTAGCCTTAGAACCAAAATGGTCTCAGCAGCGTTTATTTGATTGGATTACAGGTAAACCGATTCCGGCCTTAACTGGTGAAACTTGGATCCCTGGCAAGGCACAAGGGTTTTTGCTGCCAGCTAATTTGACCGTGGCCACCCATTTGCTGCATACGCCAGTGCAGGCATCTTTGCAGGGAGTAATTTTGGCGATCGAGGATGTTACCGAAGCACCTTATAAGATTGATCGAATGCTGACTCAATGGCGGACTAGTGGCATGTTGAAATCGGTGGTCGGCATTGCCATTGGCCGCTTTAGCCAATGCGAAGGGAAGCCTGATAGTTTCACGGTAGCAGAAGTGCTGCGCGACCGGCTCGGCGATTTAGAGATTCCGATTGTTGCTGAGTTACCTTTTGGTCACGATGGCTGTAATGCGGCTTTACCGGTAGGAGTCATAGCTACCTTAGATGCAGATGCTGGGAAATTAATCGTCGGCTAGGGTCTGGCGATCGCTCCACCATTTGCTGAGTTTTTGATAAATACCACTGCCGATCGCTCCAGCCATCAAGATACTAATGGCGGGCATAAAGACTGGTTCCCACAGGCGGTGCCACAGGTCAAAGCCCAAGTCAATGTTGCTGGCTCGACCGCATAACCCGATCACAAACCAGCCAAAGATGGCCAAGACAAAAAAGACATTGGCAGTTAGCAATAGATTAATCAGATTCCAAATTTTATCTTTCATAACAAAATATCTTAGCGCTATTGGCTGTCAATCTAGCGTCTTCCCCTAGGAAATTGTCCGGTTACTGTCAAAGACAAACCGTAAAGGTAACTATCGATCAATAAATTCAACAAATCGATATTCCACATCCATTAAGGTTCACATGCTGAAAAATTGGTTCCTCATTACCGCTGCTAGCTTTGGCGTAGGCTTTGGCGTTACTTATGTCTATCTTCAATCGCCAGCACAGTCAGCCATCGCAGGAGCCGCTGGCACAACTGGAGCGATCAGCAGCGTATTGTTGTGTTCCAGACAGCGCAAAGATGAACTAGAGCGTCAAGCACAGTCCATCAAAGTGACTGTCAATATTTTAGAGCAACAAGAAAAAACTCTGGGGCAACAGCTTCAAAGCCACCAAGATAATTGTCAGAATGTTCAATCCCAAGTTGAGCAACTAAAGCAACAGCTCGCTGGTCTTCAGTTTAAGCAACAAGGCCAAGAAGCTTCTATTTCTAAGTTTGATCGGGAGCTAGAAACCAAAAGAAATAGCGTGGCAGAGCTAGATGCTAAACGAGTAGAGCTAACTACTCTCACAGCAGAAGTAGCAAACTTACATCGCCAGCAAAATGCGGCTCAAACTGCACTGCTAGACTTGCAAAACATTGAGACCGAGATCACTATTTACTCTGTAACAAAAGCACAGTTGATCTCAGAAGTTGCTCGGTTAGAAGAATATAAAACTGAAATCAAAATTCAGATTGCTGACGACAAAGACACTTGTGAAAAAGCAGAAGAATACTTACTATTTGTTGATCACGAAGTCAATGATAAGCAAGCCGACCTGTTAGAGCTAGACATCAACATCAGATCTAAGGTTACAGAGCTAAATACTTGCCGCCAACAGTTGTCCGAGTTATCTCAGCAAAAAACTGAAGCGGAGTCGGCTGTTAAAAAGCTG
Source organism: Synechococcales cyanobacterium GL140_1_metabinner_5_sub (assembly GCA_025359065.1). Classification (GTDB taxonomy): domain Bacteria; phylum Cyanobacteriota; class Cyanobacteriia; order Cyanobacteriales; family Chamaesiphonaceae; genus JAAFHZ01. The sequence continues at coordinate 35,344 of JANYHM010000029.1, forward strand.
GCGATCGAGTTACAACAAGCTGGCGATGCTATTCTTCGTCAGGAAAACATCCAACAGGCAGCAGAAGCAGAATCTATCCAGTTAGCCAGTGATATTGCTTCCCTAAAACTAGAGCTGTTGGATTGTCATAGTCAAATGACTGATTCCAGTCTGCAATCGGTAGATATGCCACAGCAACAAATTGTGAATTTTGCACAAGTTGCACAAGTTGCACTACCAGTGACAGTAATCTCTGCTTTAGCAGTACCTAGCTTGGTTGAAGCTCTTCAGCCAGAGGGATTTATCTCTGAGCCAGAAGATGCTGGTTTGGAACTAGTTGATATTCAGTCAGAAGCATTGATTGAACCTGAAGAATCTAGCTTAGATTTTATGGACTACCTTGATGCTATAGATTCGCTTGATTTGGACGAATCTAGTCTTCAGTTTGCCGATTATTTACCTGCGGCAGAGTCAAGATCATTTCCTGGGTTGGTAGAGCCTAGCCTGGAATTAGCGGCAGCTTCTCTGCCAGAGCCGATCGCCCAGTTTAGAGAGTTTCAGCCAGTTGTACTCTCTATGTATGACTTAGAAGAAACTAGTCCAATTGCGGCCAGTTCTTTTAGTGACCTGTGTGAAATGGATTTGATCGATATCAGCGCCGAGCCTTTAGAACTCGGTTTACTAGATATTACAGACTTAGATGACATGACTTTAGACCAAGATAGCTTGGATGCTCTAAATGTTAGTGCATTAGATTTAAACGATATCACTTTAGATCAGCAGCCACTAGACCCATCGGCAGAATTTGCTACTAATTTACCTACTGACTTTGATTGGTCTGAGAACTTCATTGATGATCCTTACTTAGCAGTGTTGTGGCACATCGATCAGCATGGTTCGATCGAACACTTTGAAGTAACTGCATTACTCAATGACAAAAAACTGGCCAAGCAGTTTGCTGCAAAGTTGCCAGAATACGCTGAGCTGCTGCCCTTTGCGATCGACATCGAAACAACCAAGACCGGAAACAAATATCAAAAAAGAGTTCTAGTATTAATAGAAGCCTAAGCTTTTAGTGTTTCAGCTAAATCTCCAGCCTGTGATAAGCAAGCTGGGGATTTATTTATTTTTCTTGATGATCGCTGCAACCTGCCCTAATTCTCTGTTCACGGGAAAATACCCCGAAAACCGATCACATTTGTCCGGAAATCCTTACAAAACGTTGTGACTATCTCCATGAAGCCGCGTTAGTATGGGTTAGTGAGGCATTCTCCTCATAAGTGATCGAAACTGCCTTAAACAGAATCTTTCCAACCGCAATCTTACTTTCCCCTGTAACTCTCCTGGGAGACACAATGACAAATACAAAAGATATTACTCTCGAAGAACGTATTGAAGCTGCTCGCAAAGAAGTGGCCATGCTTTGTGAAACGAAGGCAGGTTCGGCAGACTGTGCTGTCGCCCAAGACAGCCTAGAAGAGCTATTGGCAGCTAAATCACACCAACAGCCTGTAAAAAATTCTCTGGAACAGTTCTGTGATGAGAATCCTGATGCGGCAGAGTGCCGTGTATACGAAGATTAGTCTTTGAGACCGATCTTTTCAAAGCCTCCTGCGCCTGCGCTGGGAGGCTTTGACGTTTGTTTTGTGACGATCAAGAAACTGGCTAACTCATTCACGTAGTGTTTGCCACGCAAAATCGATCAACCGCCCCAGAAACGCATAAGCTAAAGACAGACTACTCCTGATCTGTTTATGACTAACGAATCTGCTGCTCTTGTTCTTCCCTTTAAATCTGGCTTTTCGCCGATCGTCAAATCTTTGGCCTATCCTCTGGGTCAGTTCGTATTGCCACGCTACTTTAAACATATTGATATTTTGGGGCAAGAGCATATTCCTCACAGCGGAGCGACTATTTTGGCTCCTACTCACCGATCGCGCTGGGATCCGATGTTGGTGCCCTATATTGCTGGCCCTTATGTAACAGGGCGAGATATTCGGTTTATGACTTCGCAAAACGAGATGAAAGGCATTCAGGGTTGGATCGTGCGGCGGTTAGGGGGGTTTCCGGTAGATACCGATAATCCGAGTGTGGCGACGTTTAAGTTTTCGATCGATCTACTGGTGCGGGGCGAAATGCTCGCAATTTTCCCAGAGGGCAATATTTTTCGGGACAGCGAACTGCATCCATTGAAAAAAGGGTTGACCAGAATTGCGGTGCAAGCTCATAGTGCAGCGCCTGATCGAGACATCAAGGTGATTCCGATTCATTTTCAATACAGTAATCCCATGCCGAAGATGGGCAGTAGTGTCAAAATTTTGATTGGTCAACCCTTATTGGCTTCGAGCTATGCTAGTAAGTCTAATAAAAAGGCTGCTGAGGCGATGCACCAAGATCTAGAGGTGTCCTTACATAATCTGATTGCTGAAGTTAATTAAGAGCCGATAGAATTTTTGGAGAGAAAGATCGGCTAAAATGCAGTCTATCGTTTGCAGGCTAGTCCGACCATGTTGCCCCAAAATCTTGAAGAGTCGATCGAACAAGCCCAAGCTGCTACCACAGCGGCACTAGAAGCTGGCCATCGCCGCGTTACGGCGGAGTTTATCTACCCAGAATTGCGTTTTATGGGGATTGCAGAGCAGTTTTTGCCGGTTTTTGCTGAATATGGGAGTGCGCTGCGGGTATTTTTTTCAGATACAGGGGCAGCAGCTTTGGCCAAGCGTGACTGGCCAGATGCGGGGTTCAAAATTTCTGATATGGGTAGTAGTCGTAGCCCGATCGTCGATAAAGTTCAGCCAGAAGACAAAATTTATGTGGCGGTGGAACCTTCGGCGGTGGAGGTGGAGCAAATTGAGAAGCTGTGTTTAAATGCGGATAGTCGGCCAGTAGTTTTGCTTATGCCTAAATTAGAGGATGCGGCGATCGTGGGAATTGGCTATGCGGCACGGCAGTTGCGCGATCGATTTATTAGTACTTTGGTTACAGCCTATTACATTAAGCCTTTGTCAGATGAAGTAATTATTTATCGTTGTTTTCCTGGTGAATGGCAAGTTTGGCAGGCCAAAGATAATGGAGAATATCAGGTAGTTGCCGAATTATCTCATAAGCCTTTGGGCGATGAGCTAGACCGTATTTTATCTGGTGGCGATGCTAATACAGATGCTCCGGTCACTCCCGCTGGAATGTTTGCTGGCCTGCAAAGATTTATGCGCACATTAAGCCGCTAAGTGTGGTGCTTGAGGAAGGGGATAGAATTCCTGAAATACCTCTAGACATTAGAATATGATAAATAGCTGAGCCTAATTAAATATGATTTGCTCTAAGCGACTATAAAGTTCTATAATTAAACAGATTGATGCTTTTAGTATTCCAGCCATTTAGGCGTAGGAATATTCTTTTTTCTCTACAAAGAACTTCGCACTGTCCAGCTAAGTAGTTGGAGCAGCAATTTGCCAACTTAAGTCAGCGCTTGAGATAAAGTTGGTCAAAGAGGGTGTTGCACCATTCATAAACCAAATCGCATTTGCACCGTTGTCGTTACGCCAAAGAATATCTGCTGTTCGATCGCTATTGAAGTCACCACTCCCGGCAATTTTCCAGTCGTTGGTAACGTTGGTGATTAGCGATGTAGATGCAATATTTGTTCCATTCATTTGCCATATAGCAACTGCTCCATTATCATTACGCCACAGTATATCTGCTTTGCCATCATTGCCAAAATCATCTATGCCTTCAATTTTCCAGTCGTTGGTAACGTTGGTGATTAGCGATGTAGATGCAATATTTGTGCCATCCATCTGCCATATGGCAACTGACCCATTATCATTGCGCCACAGTATATCTGCTTTATTATCAGCATTGAAATCACCCGTTCCAGCAATTTTCCAAGTGTTATCAACACTGGCAATAATGTTTGCAGCAGAAATATTGAATCCATTCATTTGCCATAAAGCTACGGCACCATTATCATTGCGCCATAGAATATCTGCTTTATTGTCAGCATTGAAATCACCAGTTCCAGAAATTTTCCAAGTGTTATCAACACTGGCAATAATACTTACAGCAGAAATATTGAATCCATTCATTTGCCATAAAGCTACGGCACCATTGTTATTTCGCCACAGTATATCTGATTTATTGTCAGCATTAAAATCACCAGTTCCAGCAATTTTCCAAGTGCTATCAACACTGGTAATAATGTTTGCAGCAGAAATATTGAATCCATTCATTTGCCATAAAGCTACGGCACCATTATTGTTTCGCCAGAGGATGTCAGATTTTTGATCGTTGTTGAAATCATTTCGTACAGACTTATTACGAAAATTGTCGTCGTCAAGGATTACCCCGACTGCACTGTTAGTATTACTGACAAGTTCGACGTTATCTAACAGTAGTCCCAGATTGTCTCCTCCCAAATGGTCAAAAACTAATTTGCTATTAACTTGATTACTAGCAGTAAAGCTTCTGGTGATTTTAGTCAGGGGCTCGGAGCTATTGCGGGTAAAAGTTTCTGAGAAAAGATTACCCAGTGAAACTGTCACTGAGTTGCTATCTCCTCTTTGTGAACCAGCTAAATAAAAACTCAAGGTAATTTGATCACCAGCATTAAAGCTGAAAGTGCTTTTAGATTCTATTCTTCCCCCATTATTGCTAGTACCATCTAAATCCAGATACAGGCCATTATTTGGTAAAAGATCTTGCTCAAATCCAGTGCCGATTAGGTCTACTGTGCCATCTACAACGTTCCAATTAGCCAAACTGCTATAGTTGTATGAGCCGACTCCATTGTTTTCGGCATTGAAGTTGTCACTCAACAGGACGAACGAATTATTAGAATTACCTACTTTATATCCACTGCCATTGGCAAGAGTTAGAACCACAGATTCATTGGGTTCAGAAGTGGTATCTGCTATTGGATCAATGGTGATGTTAGCAGTGTTAGCACCAGCACCAATAGTTACTGTGCCGGTGGTAACAGTAAAACTAGTTGCCCCAATTTGACTGTAATCAGTGCCAAAAGTGGCTGATCCGCCGACGCTATAATTTACTGTCAAGGCATTGGCCGTTGATCCACTGCGGGTAAATGTATAGATTAAGTTTGTTGCCCCATCTTCATTAATAGTCAAAGGTGTAACTTTAATCGTAACATCAGGACTTAACCCATATTGACGTGCCAATATGCCCGTTAAGCCTGCATTGTAATCTAGAGCAACTTCATTACGCTTAAAATCAGGACGATCGTCTTTATAGACGGCATTTCCATCAATGTATCCACCAACTGAGCTTTCATTGGGTGCTAAAGAAGTTAGTCCACCGACTAAGCCGCCAACAATGTCGTAAAGGTTATCACCACTAGCATTTACATTAGTTGTTCCTGAAGCTGCTCGATGGTGAGGACGTTGGGCAAAGTTATTGCCAAAACCGACTACGTAACTAAAGTTATTGGGATTTTCACCAAGAATATAGTTCACCTGGTTTTGGACGAAAGATGAATAAGTAGCTTTTTTGGGGTCATTTGCTGCAATAACGGTGTCATTATAAATACCTACAAGAAATGCTGTATTGGCAGTATATCTCAAAGAACCTGGCGAATCGAGCCAAGCTAAACCACCTGGAGTATATTTTACATTTCCTACTTGATCATTAGTCAGCCATTCATTAAGCCAAGTACCTTCTACTTGGTTCCGATAAAAAGCATTGGAGGTTTCTTTCGCTAGCAACACCATAGAACCATAGGTTTTATCATCCCATGTTTGTGTCCATGTCCCCAAGTAATTATAAGGCTGTGCTGGATTGGGGGGTGCTGATGGATAGTATGACTGTGCTATGTTTAAGTATGTTGTACTAGTAGAACTTGGTGTCTGTTCTTTGAGAGCCTTATGTAGCCATATTGCCCCCCAGCCTAACTCATCTTCATAACCTGATGAAGTATAAAAGCTTGCAGGATTGGGATAAGCATTAGAATTAGGATTATACAATCCACCAGGATCAGAATATTTCCCTCTTTTCTTGGGGCCAAAATCATTGGGATCGGAGTCATCAGCAAAAGCATATAACTGTTGTGCCTGTTGTAGTAACTCGTTAGAGTAATTAGCATCAGTAGGACGAAAAAGAATAGATGCTGCTGCAAGAGCTGCTGCTGACTCGGCTGCCAAATCTGAGCCAGGGTGTGCAGCGTCGATCTTGAATGATGGACGAGCAATTGTGAGGTTTTCTGGTGATCCCCAATATTGATGATCCGTAACGCCATCACCAACTTGCCCCCAGAAAGCTACTGTTTTACCATTCTCAACGACATTAGCTTTTTTGATATATTCTACCCCCTGTTTGACGGTAGCCATTAATTCATCAAGTTGACCACTTTGTTCATAAGCTTGACGATATTGAATCCCGCCCCAACTCAGCATCGTCATTGCGCTAGCCATTGAGAATCCAAATTTTACATGATCACCAGCATCATAGTAACCACCAGACAAATCTCTTCCTACATCGTTACCATCATTTAATGCCGAGCTGCCACGCCAAGGTACTCTATTTGTGGCAGGGTCTAAATACCCTGATCTTTGAGCATCATAAAACAGTATAGATTTACTTAAAGCGTCACCATAATTAAAGTTATTGGCTGCTTGCTCGATCGAAATATTTTGACCATCAATTTGAATAATGGCCATATCATTTTCTGCGCGCAAATCATTTAGCTGTACTGAATTTAGTTGATTTCCACGAACAAGGTTAGAGAATATTTGTCCCTCATCCCCTGCACTATCTCGAATATTGACTTGTCGATCAATCCAATGCCCGATTTCTTCTAAAATCACTGAACTGGTAAGTTGTATGTTGCCGGACAAAACTAAACTTTCTTTGATGTATATATCACCAGTACTAACGTCAAATGCACCTAGAGCATTACCTAATATATCATCGCTTACAACTTGGATTTGATCAGGTGGAAAAAGATTGTTAGCAAAACTGTTCTTAATGCTCAAAGCAATATCTAAGTCATATAATTGACCAAATGATATCTCGAATTTACCCCAAAAATCTGGGCTATTTGAAAAATCTCTTAGCCAATCATTAACTTGAGTTAAGGCTTTTTGATAGTAAGTATTCATGAATAAAGTGCCCTTAGTGTAATTTAGGTAATTGGAGCAGAAATTTTCCAACTGGAATCAGCATTTGCAATGAGGCTGGTCGAAAAAGGGTTGCCACTATTCATCAACCAAACTGCATTTGCACCGTTATCATTACGCCAGAGAATATCTGCCGTGTGATCGCTATTGAAGTCACCACTTCCGGCAATTTTCCAGTCGTTGGTAACATTGGCAATTACTGATGCCGATGCAAGATTTGTACCGTTCATTTGCCATATAGCAACTGCTCCATTATCATTACGCCACAGTATATCTGCTTTGCCATCATTGCCAAAGTCATCTATGCCTTCAATTTTCCAGTCGTTGGTGACATTAACAACTACTGATGCAGATGCAATATTAGCGCCATCCATTTGCCAGATAGCAACGGCCCCATTGTTATTGCGCCAAAGAATATCGGCTTTGTTATCAGCATTAAAGTCACCGGTTCCAGCAATTTTCCAGGTGCTATCAACACTGGTGATCAATGAGGTAGAGACGATGTTTGTACCATCCATTTGCCATAATGCTACGGCACCATTATCATTACGCCAGAGAATATCAGCCTTATTGTCAGCATTGAAATCACCAGTTCCAGCAATTTTCCAAGTATTGTCAGCACTGGTAATAATGTTTGCAGCAGAAATATTGGATCCATTCATTTGCCATAATGCTATGGCACCATTATCATTACGCCAGAGAATATCAGCCTTATTGTCAGCATTGAAATCACCAGTTCCAGTGATTTTCCAAGTGTTATCAACACTGGTAATAATGTTTGCAGCAGAAATATTGAATCCATTCATTTGCCATAAAGCAACTGCACCATTATCATTACGCCAGAGGATATCAGATTTTTGGTCGTTGCCGAAGTCGTTGCGGGTTGGTTTAAACTGATTTAGTACTGAGTTGCCAGAAAGGTTCTGGAGGGTCGAAATAAAACCGCTACCAGCAGTACCTGATGTGCTGAAAAAGTTATTAATTGTCAGGTCATTAGCAGAGTTGAATTGCTGATCACCGTTGAGATCAATTACAAGACTGGTTCCAATCCTGCTCAAACCATTGATGATGTTGATAGATGTCGATAGTTGTAATGAATTAACACCACTAAAATCTTCAATAACAGTACCACCTCCAGTACTGTTTTGTATAATATAGGTATCATTTCCAGCTCCTCCATCCAACGTATCATAACCACCACCACCATTGATAGTATCATTGCCATCACCAGCATTAATAATGTCATTGCCCAAACCACCGTTAACATTATCATTGCCAGCACCAGAATTGATGGTGTCATCTCCAGAGCCAGTAGTAATATCATCAGCATTAGCAGTACCAATTACGTTGAATTGCTCAATATTTGCAAAATCAATTCTGTCTGTAGAACCCCGAAAAGCAGTGGAACCAGAAAGTATCATGCCTGCAGTCGTGGTATCGCCTACAGAGTAATCGATAGTAAGTACATCATTCCCAGA
>JANYHM010000100.1 GCA_025359065.1 Synechococcales cyanobacterium GL140_1_metabinner_5_sub
CCCATAATTTTGCAAATCTTCTAGCGAAATATTGACTGAAGATACCAGTTGATAGTGCTTTTCTTCCGCCACCTTAATTTCATCGTCTTGTAAGAGCAGCTCAAACATAGCAATGCGATCGCCGTCCATAAATTGAGCTGATACCGCTCGGCAAATAAGGTTTGGAAATTTGGTAGTGCAGTAGGCTATATCCTGCTGGGTTTGCACCGTAGCATGTCGATCATTTCCGCCTTTGGCTTGGACGGGCACAATGAACTGTCTCCCATGTCGATCGACCCCCACATACATTTCATCAATTTCAATTTGGCCGATGTTTACCACCGTTGTTCGTAAATGATTTTGCAGCGAAAAGGCCGTAATACCCAGAAATATATCAATCAGCCGGTTGTACCTGACTTTTGCCAATAGAGCTTGTTCATCGCTCAAGGCATAGGCCACAATAATTTCTGGTGTTGCATCAGGAATTTTGATAGTGATTAATTCATCTCGGGGAATTATCCGGTTTAACTTTACCTGAATAAAGCGATAATTAGCGCGGCCAGCACCTTTGATGATCCACTCAAATCCTTCTGCGGCTTTATCCTTAATGGCTTGGGGTAATTCATGACGATAACGAAAACTGTAAAATATATCGCCAATATTTTTAGGCACTTTAATGTTTAGTGAAGTAGAGATGCTATCAACTTCTTCCCTGGTAAATTCAAATTCGGTCAGACCTTCACTGTAATGGTCTTCAAACAGGCGAAGGATAATTGCTTGATAGCGATTAGGTTCTCGCTGCTTAGGCATAAACCTTTTCCTCGGTGGTTAATTCTGGAGTTTTACGCAGCCTCTGAGCGATCGTATCTCGTGGCACCTTAAAGTATTGTGATGCTTTACCCATATCAAGAGACAAAAGGCTTTCTTCGCCAGGAATGATCATATTTTTAGGTTTAGTAGGCTTGATTCCTTCAGCCTTGATAATCTCACTGGCGACAGCTCTTGCTAATAATGGCGGAACACTGTTTCCAATTTGGCGGCAGCCATGCCATTTTGTGGCATGAAGACGGAACCAATCAGGATAAGAATGCAACCTCGCAGCTTCTCTGACCGTGATTACGCGGGGGAAAACAGGATGTATCGGTCGTGGTGATGTATGTGCTCCTCTGGCGCTGTCTGTTCCTGCCCGCAGTGTATTGCACAGTCCGCTGAATTCTAGTTTTCGGAAGCGGCTGACTGGTTCTGTTTTACCCGGTAAAGTAGCAGCGAAGCGATCTTGAGATAATTGTGTGTGCTCAGTTTGGGGACTGCATGTGAGCAAGTTTGGGTTGAATTGACGTTGGTAGCCGTAATTGTGGGGGTCGCTTTCAAAACCACGTAATTTTCTAGCATAAGAGCTTTCGGTGTCCCATTTTGTGGGCACTGCATCTGTGTGGCCAAGCGCAGCAAATTTGTCAGCGTTGGGTAAATCGCCAATCGCGTCCTCAACGGTGGTTCTATTGGTATTCACCTTGGGATACTGGGGGGCTTGCAATCCCTTGCGCGTTCCGATTAAAAACAAGCGGCGACGATCTTGCGGTACGCCATAATCGGCAGCATTCAATACTTGATAAGGGGTTAATACATCATAGCCAGCATCATCTAGAGCCGTAATCAGTTCTTCTAGAAACTGAGCATGTTCGCCCAGAGTTAGACCTTTAACATTTTCAAAGACACAGTACTTTGGACTTAACTCCTTAACGATACGGACATAGTGAAACACCAACTGATTTCTGGGATCATCAAAAGCTCTCTTGCCCATGAGAGAAAACCCCTGGCAGGGCGCACCACCAAATACCACGTCAATGTCTTTATCACCTATCTCTGATCGACGACGGATTTCCTGGCCAGTTAAATCAACGACGCTGGCGCAGATGGTGGCAGTGTGGGGGAAGTTATATTCGTGGGTGGCGCAGTGAATGGGGTCAATCTCTACCGCAGCCGCAATATCAAAGCCTGCTTGTTCAAATCCCAGAGACATTCCTCCAGCTCCAGCAAACAAGTCAATTCCGATCGGTCTACTCATAATTTTGTAGCTTTTGGTAGGTGTGGGTTAGGTTATTTTAGCAGTGCCTGTAACGTAACTGTCAATTTCGTTGACAATTTTGGCAAAGATGAGGCAAACTAGCATTGGCATAGTTTAGTTAAGTTGGTTATCTTATGGCGCTATCCCGAGTAGAAGCACTTAATCGAGCAAATACCGCTAGACGTATTCCCAGCAACCTTACCTCAGTAAGATCGTCGATGTTGATACCGATCGATGCTGTCGAGGGGTACAATTTTCAGTCTCCGACAGAAAGGGGCGTAACTTATTCGATCGGCCAACAAATCGAAAAAGATGGCAATTTAGCACTCTATGAAATTTTAAGTACGATTTGTAAAAAGCATCAGACTAGCTGGATCGACAAAGAACTATTAATCATTACAGAGTATGGTGAGTATCGAGATATTTATCATGCCAAGATACTGCTGATAGCTATTAGGGATGCTGTCGCAGCTCTTAAGGTAATTACCAATTATGTCAATTAAAATTTTGGAGAACAAATATGACCAATCGTGATGCTATCAATTACGAAACAATCAAAGCTTTTCTTGTCGCCTTATCAAATCAGCAAGGTTCGACTGATTTGCAAAAATACCTTAACCAGATTGGTAAAAAGATACTCAGTGACCCTGCACTTCTTGATCACCCAGCTACTCTTTTCAATCCAGTGTTTGAAAAATTCCCTGAGTTTGATCACACTTACCTTGATGCAAGACGACAAC
>JANYHM010000101.1 GCA_025359065.1 Synechococcales cyanobacterium GL140_1_metabinner_5_sub
TGGCACTTCAAAGTCCAGAAAAACGGCAAGTTTCGTAGTTTTCCCTCAGAGGACAATTACAAAGCCTTCCGCAAGAAAGTAAAACATATCGTCAACAACTCGAATTATGGTGCTACAACTAAGGCTGAGAAATTAGCCCCAGTGGTAAGAGGATGGAGGAACTACCATAGATTCTGCAAGATGGATGGCTCGAAGAACTCTTTGCAAGCTATTCGGAAACGGACTTATAGGGTGTTCAACAGGGAAAAGAAACAGAATCGCTATACCAGTAAATTTTTACTAAAAAAGGCATTCCCATCAGTTCCCTACTCCGAAAATAAACATATCAATGTCAAGAGGAATAAATCCCCCTACGACGGAGACATATCCTACTGGAGCGAACGAAAAAGTAAACTCTACAACGGACACACCTCTCAAGCCCTAAAAAGGCAACACCATTCATGTGCATCCTGCGGACTTAAATTCACAGGAGAAGAAAGAATACATCTGCACCATGCAGATGGAAATCATGATAATTGGAAGCAGAACAATCTTGAAGTAATTCATGAATCCTGCCACGATTATATCCACATGAGCAAAAGAGCAATCTAAGAATATCGGGAGCCGTGTACACAGAAATGGGTACGCACGGAGCTAACTGGGAGGTGCGGAGTTTAATAACTTCCATCGACCCAACCTGACCCCGCCAATAATCACCCAAAAAACTTGGTGGCTCTCTGTACCGTCTGCCATCTGGGTATGCACCAAAAGCGAGGATCGATCGTGGAGGGTCAAGGGGTGCTCACACTAATCGTAGAACATCGTTTGCCGCCACCGGCAATGCGAAAAAAGCCAGTGGCTGTACAGTTGGGTTTGTTTGGAAACCATAGTAGATATAGACAGTTAGAATTGTGGGGACTTTGCTATCGCCGCCTTTGATTTTCCACCTACTTCCCAGATTGCAACTGCTTCCCTAGAAATAACCGATTCTGTTTCACAGACACTTCGTGATCAGCAGCAAGGTTCATTTGCTTTTTCGATCGACTGCTTTTCACCTTCTCCTTCGTCTTCTTTGGCTCGCCAGTTTCTGGTGCAACCGATGATTCCTTTGATGCTGAAGATTTACTGCTAGCCCTCTTTTTCTTGGGGATTACAGCCTCTGCTACTACTGGTAATGTTTCGGTTTTCTCTGGTTCGATCGCATTTATTTTCTGCTTAACTACCGGCCTTTCTATTTCTCTAATACTTTTATTAAGTGCCGCATAAGGCACGTCGTAAGCTTTGAGGTACTTTTCGCTCGTTGTTGGGTCAAGATCTAACACAACCAAGCACTCATTCGGCAGAACTTTGTACACTGAACCTTCCCACCCTTTCTTCTTTTCGTATTTGAGGTCATCACTAATTAACGTAACTCGATCCCCAGCCTTAAAACCTTCGATGACTGGGACATGAGCTTTTCTTTTTCTGTCCAAATACAAATGACGTGTATGAATAATACCTGTCCTCACCTTGCGAATTGCTAGATCAACGTCCATTCCCCGCAGATACCAGCGCAATACCTGAAGGAGAGAAAGATCATTAAATTCTAACGCTCGATCAACATCGATTTGATTTCTATCACTCCAAATCCTGTCAATATCTGCCAATACCACAGGCTCTACAAGTGCTAGAACTTCATCTAACCCTAAATCCCTAAATTTGTCGCTGGATGGTATTTTAATCCGATACACAGACAGATACGTGAGGCGGCTGGGAATTTCCAAAGGTGGTAATTTTGATTGCTCTGGTTGCTTTTTTTTCATTGGCTATTCCTCCCGAACGTAGGGTTTGACAAGTTGGGAGCCTAAAATACTCATGTACAACTTAGCACCAATGGTCAACACCAACGACCAACAAATTCTACGACTTGCAGAGCTGGTGATTGTGGTTTATTGATCTTCCATCTTGCCAAAGCGGGCTTCATAGGCTGCTAGTTTAGCAGCGAGTTCTACGGCGTTTTGTTGAGCCGATCGAGTACTTTCTTCGGCAGTCACCGCACGTTTCCTATCCAACCTAGCTAGTTCTTCAGCAGTCATCGCACGCTCTCTATCTAATTGTGCTTGTTCCTGGAGTTCCCTTGGTAACAGTAGCTTCTGCCCATTGTCTAAGCGATAGAAAGCAATGAGAGCATCATCTACTCGGAACTCTAAACCCAATGCTAGGCTAGTGTTATTCATGATGCTTACATACTGCTGATTTTCTAGCCGATAGCCACGCAGTTTTTCAGCTCAATTTATGGACGGCGATCGCATTGCTATGTTTGAGCTGCTCTTACAAGACGATGAAATTAAGGTGGCGGAAGAAAAGCACTATCAACTGGTATCTTCAGTCAATATTTCGCTAGAAGATTTGCAAAATTATGGG
>JANYHM010000106.1 GCA_025359065.1 Synechococcales cyanobacterium GL140_1_metabinner_5_sub
CTCAATTTGCTGCTCTCGCTGCCGCACATCCGTCACACCTAGCAACACCAAGGCCAAAAAAGCGGCGGGAATGGCGAGTAATATCGCGCCAATTTTACCGATCGTCCGCCGCTGCCAAACTTGACTCAGATTTTCTCGGAATTTGCGGCCTAGTTGCATCACCATATTTTCAGATCGATTTTGGCCAGGTAAATTCAAAGCAGCTACCCCGATCAGCGTGACCAGGATCAACATTTGGCACTAATCGAACGGAGCCACCCCCACCCTCAACTAGCTTCTTCACCAGTGCCAACCCAATTCCTGTGTTACTCATAGCCTCACTGCTTCCCAGTGTTTGGAAGATGCCGAAAACCCGCTCCTGCTGATCGGGTGGAACTCCTGGCCCATCGTCCGTTACGGTAAATTGATAGTATTGGTCTTGTTCTGCCCAACCCACAACAATTCTCCCTTCATCCCGATCGTGGTGCTTGATGGCGTTGCTGATGAGATTAGCAAACACTTGGCTCAACAAAAGTCGCTGAGTTTGCAGAGTTGGCAGGGTGTCTGGCAATTGAATTTGAAAACTGGGCGGCGGGTCGAGCGAATCGATAATTTCTATTAGTAGTTTGTGCGTATTTACTTCGCTAGTTTCGAGATCTTCCCGCCCGACTCGCGAATATTGCAGCAGACCATTAATCAAATCATCCATGCGTTTGACACGCGTCCGGATCAATGTCAACTGCTCTTGATTATCCGGTGACAGTTGACCACCCATGTCTTCCTCCAACCATTCAGATAAATTAGCAATGCCCCGCAATGGTGCCTTCAAGTCATGGGAAACCGTATAGACAAACTGGTCTAGTTCTCGATTCCGATTTTCCAAGGATTGCTTGGCCTGCTCTAGCACTTGACGGTCGGCCGCATTCTGAAATTCCAATCGCTTGCGATCGCTAATATTTTCAACCATCACGATGAAATACATCGGTTCACCTAGCGGATTACAAAATTCCGACAAGCGTCGCCGTAGCGACACCGTAATCCGCACCCAAACCAGCGTCGCATCACCACAAACGTAGCGTTTCTCCATCGAATAATGGGGAACCACTCCGGTCAGCAACTGCTCTAAGTAGGTCAAGTCCTCTGCCAAGTCTTCCGGATAGGTAATGTCCTGAAAAGTTTTTTGCAAGAGTTTTTCCTCGGTATGGCCGACAATCGCGCAGAGCTTTTGGTTCACCCGTAGCCAGCGACCATCGAGGCTCACATGGGCACAACCGATCGCGGCTTGCTCAAAGGTCGTGCGGAATTGCATCTCGCGCTCCTCTAGTTCAGCGGTGCGCGCTGCAACTCGCACTTCCAGTTCCGACTTCGCTGCCCGCAGTTCGGCCTCCATCTGCTTTTGATCGGTGACATCGCGCATCAGCACCACTGCACCCAGCCGTTGCCCGGTCGCATCAATGATCGGATCAGCATTGGCCACAAGCGATCGCGCTTTGCCGTCCTTGGGCTTAATCATCATCGCGGCCGATCGCACTTTCTCGCCGGAGAGCGCCCGCATCAAGGGCACGTCCCCCATAGCCAAAGGCTGCGTCCCAGTACCATCATATAGGTCGTAGTACTGCGACCAGCGATCAGGGCTAATTGGCTGTGGCGGCAACCCGTGAAACTCTTGAGCCGCACGATTAAATAGCACGATTTGCCCCGCTGAGTTGCAAGCCACCAAGCCTTCCGAAACATTTTCAAACAGCGCCTCTAAAAATTCTTGCCCCGCTAACAAATGGGGATCGCAAGTAGTGCTAGCCAACCGGCTAAGTGTCCCAAACCAAGCGGCTTCACCGCCCTGATCGCCATGAGTATCCGGCAAAGCTGCATCAGTCAGCAGCGGCTCCACCGTCACCTCAAACCACTCATAGGAACCGTCGGCCATGCACAGCCGTGACTTTGCCCGCCAGCTTTGTTGCCGCTTCACGCCGTCGTGCCAAACAGCTTCAAGCATGACACAATCATCGCTGTGAAACGATCGCCAAAACCGCTCACCCAATGCAGCACCCATGTACCGCTGCCCGATCGCATTCAGCCGAATTAAGTTACCCTCAGCATTTGCGAGCCAAATGGCTTGGGGAATTCTATCAAGCAACTGCGCCGACAATAGGGATATCGGCGCAATTGCAGGCTGTGATAAAGGCTGTTGGCTCATTTTGGGATCACCGTCAGACATACGATCGCAATTGTTGAGGCTTCAATGTACTTTTTACTGAACTTCAATACCGTTTCGTTAGCAATTACTATATCCCGAACTGACGTTAATATAGCTTAGATTATGAGAGACTGGTTTGGGGTGAAACCTCGCTGCTCGATCGGTCAATTAACCTAAGAACCGATACCATGCCAGACATCCGCGTCGTAATTATTGAAGATCATGATCTGACCCGTGCCGGATTAGAAGCCTCGCTCCAACGTCGGGAGGGGATCGTTGTGGTTGGCGACACTGGCAGCGGGATGCAGGGACTCCGCTTGCTCGAAGCCGAACAGCCGGATGTAGCTGTAGTTGATATTGGATTGCCGGATATTGATGGCATCGAACTAGTCAAACGCTTCAATCACCGTCAAACTGCCGCCAATCAAGGCCAAACCAAGGTAATCATGCTGACCATGTACAAAGCTCAAGATTCCGTGCTGGCCGCATTCGCTGCGGGAGCGGATTCTTACTGTACGAAAGATATCAGCATGGATCGCCTAGAGGAAGCAATCAGAGCAACCCATGCTGGTAATCCTTGGATTGATCCCCAAATCGCTGACATTATTTTGCAGCAAGTCCGCAGTAGCAATGCTGCCGCCAATAAAAGCACAATCGCAAAAACCATTACGATTAAGGCCATCGACCCTGAGTACGAAGAAATCGTCGGTCAAGCTGGCCTCACTGCTCGGGAGATTGGGATTTTGCAGCTAATTGTGCAGGGCTACAGTAATGCTGAGATCGCCGACACGCTATTCGTCACTGTTGGTACCATTAAGACTCATGTTAGACATATTCTGAGCAAGCTCTGCGTCGATGATCGCACCCATGCAGCGGTGTTGGCGCTACGCGCCGGAATTATCGAGTAGAGTGTTCGCTTACATTTACGCATTGCCAGACCTGTGGGGCTATTTTAGCCAATCCCCTTCCTCCTAGTTTGAAAACTCGGGTTGAGGCACTCAATCTTGAGCAACTTCAAGTAATGGCAAACTCTTTCCTCCGATTCTCTTCGATCACTGACCTCTCTAACTGGCTCGATCACCTCTAGCCAGTTAGAGAGGTCAGAAGGAGAAGTTCTCGGGTGATTAATTTTGCTCTGGTATCAAACTAGGAGACATTAAAACGCTTGAGCCATTCAGTCAGGTCACTACTACCAGTAAAGCCCATCAAATCTTCACCAAGCTGCTCCAATTGCTTGATCGCCTTTGGCGCAAGCGAAGCTATCGACAGCGCCCTAACTGTCACCAAAGTCTCCTCATAAATCTTACCAACCCGACGATTCAAAAGTTTGACAACCAATCCAAACGTGCCAGCTTCCCGGCCTCTAGCTTCACATATCGCCATACCCCTGGCTTCACTTTCCCTTTCAAAATTGCTGATATATGGCATGTTTTTTTTATCCTCATAGGTGATCAAATCTTGTTTAAAAGCTTCTTCTAGCTCCGGCGGCAGTATCAGAAAGAGGAGTTTTCAAGCGATAAATTTTATTTTTGGTCAGCTTGAAGCTCTTGAATTTGTCTAATCGAAAGGCCAGTAGAGCGGGAAATAATGTCTATATTGACTCCCTCTTTTAACAAGCTCAGCGCGACTTTCTCCATAGCCACTTCTTCTATCGAACTGATGTAAGGCATTTTTTTCTCCTGTTGATACAGATCAAGTTCATCTCTGAATTCTCGCTTGAGTTTACTGGGCAGCTCCATGAGCCAATCCAAGAACAAGAACAGTTCCATTATATCCTGACGTTCAAAGCCTTCTTCAAACAACCGCCGAGTAAGCTGAAACTTCCATTCCTTGCGAGATCTCAAGTCCTGCTTCGTTGATTTAGTCTTGAGATGCGCCATCACCACGATCGCAAAGGGATTCATGCTAGCTTCCAATTCTGCCCAGCGCGACTCATAGTCCAGCAGCTTAACCATCGGGAATTCAAATTTGACCTTACATCCCCATAGTTCGTCCTCATACGGCTTTGGTCGCCAGTTTAAGCGGTCATCGCCCAAAACTGCCAAACTCACAATTTTTCCGCTGTAACAATCTCGTATCCGATAGTTATAGGTGAATACCCTCTGACTAAAAGCACTCTCTTCTTGGCTTTGCACCTCAACATGAACAAATACAACGTTCTCTTCACCGCTTTTCCTCCGAACCTTTACCAGTTTATCCACATACATCTTGGTCGATTCAGCGTCTCGAACGATTTGCTGAAACTCCTGATCCATAAACTCATAGCCTTTCTCCCAGTCAATATCATCATAAATGTCCCGGAAGAAAAACAGCATAAACTCTTGAAAGTACTTCTCTAGTACCTTTTTCCAAGGATTATCATAATCGTCACGGTCACTGGTCATATATCCCGGCAGTAGATTGTCAACACATCTTATCCTAGAGATCTTGGCTAAAGCAGCCCAACGCGCCAAATTTGTACATTTACATTTCAAACTCTTGCTAGTCATGCTTTTAAGAGTCGAGTAGCAATCGAACAGAAAACCGGGTTAAGGCTCAAAAATACTTCCTCAAATCCTGCTCTGATAAGGGTTTGAGGAAGTATCAAAGTCCTCCTTACTCCTCGCACTCCAACAAGTCCCCCAAAGCCTGAGAAGCCTTGCCCTGTAGACCCTGCCGATTGTCATCATAGATCATCAGCGTCCGAGGGTCTTTGTGCCTCGATAGGGATTGAGCAGATCGAACATCGCCACCGCTAGCATCCAAGAAAGCAGTAATAGAGCTGTGCCTAATCCCGTGGGGAAACAACTTAAGGCCAGCAGCCTCAGCATAGCCAGCAACAATTCGCCAGATGGCCACACCGTCCAATCGCCGACCGTTGCAGCTCAAGAATAGCGCAGAGTCTTGAGCACCACTTTTAGGTTGAAAGTAAAGACCGCTACGAACAGCTACCCAGTGATCAAGAGCTTCCCGCAGTCCAGTGCCAATATCCATCGGCGTGAGGTCAAATTCACCCTTATTTAGAATCATTAACTGTCCTGCTGTGGGTAAATAATGCTCCAAATCCAAGGCACAAACCCCGGCACGGCGCAGCGCCAAATCCCATAAAATGCGCAGAATGGCATAGTTCCTAACGCCCAGGTCGGTGGATCGATCGACCAGGCCAATAATAGCTTTAAAATTTTCTACAGAAATACCGCGAGTATTTCGGTAGCTCTGGTTTCTAAGGGACTTCACAGCACTCAAAGAGAAGCTACAAAGTTCCGCCTTGGCAGCGAAATCAACCAAAGATTTGAGAGCAGCGAGCCGTTGATTGATGGTCGCAGAAGCCAACCCGTCATTTATTTGGCTTTGCCGCCACTCCAGTACCATTTGGATCGCTGCTCTCTGGGGCAGGGCTAAAAATTCTGTTAGGAATTCGGATGGCGATTCTCCTACGGAGACGCTACGCGAACGCCCATCCGAATTATCTTCACAAAATCGCAGAATGGCTCTGCGGTAAGTTGTCTGGGTCGTGGACTTAAGCTGCACCCGCAGGAACTGTTCCCAGATTTCGTTTGACGACTGCGTGGTAGCTGGCACCAAAGACGATGGACTCTCGGTCAATGGTTCCAGTGTAGAAGCAGGAATTCTGATGAGCTGAATGGTGGGG
>JANYHM010000119.1 GCA_025359065.1 Synechococcales cyanobacterium GL140_1_metabinner_5_sub
AGTTCAAATTCTAGCTGTAGATGCGACCTTTAACGAGAAAAGCGGACGCTGTACCCCAGACTTGGACTGGTTTTACAACGGTAAGACTCAACAAGTAGAAAAAGGACTAGAGTGATCTGTTATCGCAGTCGTAGATTTACAGCAGAATACCGCCTATGCTCTTTCCGCCCAGCAAACCGATGGTCAGATAGAATTTTTGTTTCGGGATGCTCGCCAGCATACAGGCATGATTGATAGCCAGTCTCGCAACAGTTCTGCCCTCGACACCCATTTAAATGCCAGTTCAACAGTATTGAATCTAGCAAAAGTGACGTTGCGAAAAGAATTGGCTTTATAGCGGTTCTACCTCGGATGAAATAAATTCAAGTAGCTCTAAGCCTTGCTAGGCAACAATCACTCACACCACATTCGAGCCGGAACCGCTATGCCTGATGAACCAACACCTGATGTGGTTTCATTTTCTATTGCATCTTTCAAACGAAGAGCGTTGAATGAGCACTTATTCGAGTTATTTATGGAGCAGTTTGGTTTAAACCCAACTTTAATTAAATTACACCCAAACTACCGAAAACTCATACATCACGGTACTCTTAGGGCTTGACTTTTCCTGAAATCTGTCCGGACTATTGCACCTAAACTTGGCATAATCCAGCAATCAACCACCATTAATTCATCTTAGCTTCGTTCAATGAACACCTTTTATTGGTTTTTTGGAAGCGATCGCCACCGTAATAAACTTACTATCGATCAAATATATCTGTTTTCGCACCAATAGGTCTTGGCCGCTTGCTAACATGGCAGCAGCTTCAGAAACACTGTTTGTTCCCATTAGTTGAGCTACGGTGCTGGATAATTGTTGGGTCTGGACATTATCTAACTCAACGTCGCTGTAGGTTTGGAGTGGCCAATGGTACTTGGTACAGACTGCCAAGATTCCAGGCTCTTGAGCTTTGCGATCGATCGAAGCCAACCCAATTACATCGGTAATCTGGAGATCTTGGAGAGCTAGGGTTTGGAGGATAGCAGATTCGATCGACCCGCAACTGACTGCTTGTTGGCAACCAACGCCTAGCCATAAGTTGGGCAGTGAAATCATTTATTGCACCAAGATTTCTCGATCGGCCTGTACAACTACTTTATTATTTCGGATTACCTGATATTTTCCTTGCCATTCACCCGTCATAAACTTGCGCTTACCACCATAGCTAATATAGCTACGAGCCGGAGCATTAATCACTTTTTTATTATCTACAACCATTTCTTTTTGTGGGTTAAATAACTGCAATCTCTCTTGATCACCGGCTAAAAGCCCATAGCTATGCACCCAAAAAAGTATAGATGGGGCACTTACCGAAATACTTTTATTTTCGTGTTTACCCTGCCAGATCTCTAATGGAGTTGGCGGATTAGCAGTAAACCCCGCACTTATCAAACCAGTAGGCACATAGCCAACGGGCATCGACCAGAGAGGATTACGAGCGATTGAGCAACTTTTGCTATCATCTACTCCCACAAAAGGATCCACCACTTTATCTTGATAGCGCACGGTCAAATGCACATGGGGAAAAGAAGCCAGCCCCGAAGAACCCACCAGACCCAAAATCATTCCTTTTTTAACTGGAGTGCCCGATTTAACTACCACACTACCTTTGCGCAAATGGCAATACTGAGCAGTCCAACCATTGCCATGATCTACCACTAACCCATTGCCGCATTCTGTGCCCTGCACCGCGGCTTTCTCGGCCTGATTAGCAATCAAAACATCTTCTACCCCATCGCGTCCCCGTAAAACCTGGCCATCGGCGACCGCAATCACCGGCACGCCGGCATTCATCCGTTGTAAATTAGCAATCCCAAAATCGGTGCCATTATGACCATCATAGGTTTGGCGACCACAGCCAAAATCAATCACTTCCTTACTAGGATCTCGATCGACGTAGTGCATCACATAACAATCTTTGCCTAGCTTGCAATCGATCGGCAAACCAAAGGCTGGAGAAGCCACAGTAGCTTTGGCCGATAAAGATGGTGCATTAGTAGTTTTGGCATCTCCTAAAGAAAAGCAGGCGTTCAGAACCAACACCAGCAGCAAGCTCAGAGCCGTAAAAACAAAAGTCCACCATTTTTTGATCATCATAAGTTCACCAAATACTGAAGAAAAAAGCGCGTCGATCGACGCGCTGGATATGCTTAACCATGCTTTACTATTCGGCAGTAGCCAGCGTGCTGTCTTTGCTGCGCTTGCGAGTGAGCATGTTGAAAAGCTGCACACCGATCGCCTTGACCAGATTGCCTTCTAGCTCTTTGAACATAATCATGTTCTTACCAAAAGCATCGTTAGCTTCATCTACGATCAATTCAGCCTTAGCTTCATCGATCGGCAGACTATTCATTGCTTGACGGTAGTTGGCCTTAAAGACCTTTTCGTCAGGAATTCGATCGAACTCATAGAACGAAGTGCCTTGGCCATCGCTTAAGTTCATCGCGTTTTGAGCAATCTTTTTCAAGATCTGGCCGCCAGATAAGTCACCCATGTAGCGGGTGTAAAGGTGAGCAATTAATAGCTCAGGGTCTTGATCAGCAATTTGATGAATCCGGGCAACGTATTCTTTAGTTGCTGCTGATGGCGCTACTTGGTCTTTCCAGCTAGACCCGAAATAATATGCCAGGTCTTGCTCTAGGCTGATTTTACGATCTAGCTCAGGAAAAAACAGTTTAGAAAGTGCCGGATGGTTTTGGTGCTTCAGCATTTCTTCTTCCATTGCTGTGTACACAAAGTACAAATTAGCGACCAGTTTGCGGTAAGAATTCTTTTCCACGGTGCCCTTCAGAAAACAAGCAATAAAGCCTGTGCCCTCAGCCATGCTATGAGATTTCTTGGTACCTTCTTTCAGCTTGGTTGATAAATTAGAGGTCATGATAAAAATATTTTGAATAATAATGCAGCAGGGATAATCCCAGCATGATCTCAGCTTATGATGGATTGTTGATGGCTTCCATTAAGTTTCTTTAAATTCAATCTATTATCCTAACCTCATGGCTTTAGACCTTATTACAGTGCCTGCTCTCGATCCAGAACAGCCCTTGGGCAACATTGTATTACTCCATGGCTGGGGTGCAAATCAGCAAGATCTAGAGCCACTGATACCATACTTCCGGCTGCCTACTCACCAATTTTTATTACCCAACGGACTTTTTGATCATCAGCTTACGCCTGCTGGCAAGATGTGGTATTCATTTACCGGTGCCGGTGAATTAACCGATACTAGCCGCAAAGAATTAGCCATTAGTCGAGAAGCATTACTGACTTGGATTCAAGATCTGCCCAACCAAACCGGTGTGCCCTTGGCAAAAACTTGGCTATTGGGCTTTTCTCAAGGAGGAGCCATGACCCTAGAAGTGGGTCTAAATTTACCCTTGGCTGGTCTGATTGTAATGAGCGGCTATCTGCATCCAGAAATCTCTGCCCCCCAGGTTTGTCCACCGATCGCAATCTTGCATGGCCGTCAAGACGAGGTAGTCCCCATTGAGCAAGCTTGGCGAACACGTAGTGCGTTAGTAACATGGGGAGCAAGGGTAGAATATCAGGAGATAGACATGGGGCACACGATCGTTTTGGAAGAATTACAGGCGATTCGCCAATTTATTCTTACTAACGGGGAACTAACTTTGCTCTGAGTAAATCAAAACATCAGATAAGTGTGTAAAATCTGTAAGGCATTATTTGGCAATCTACCGGCACGAGATTTGGTTAGGTTTGACTAACATCCTTCAAGTGCGGGCAACAACTGTCCTTCATTACTAAATTTAATGGTTCACTCACTGCCCAAATCCTGGGTCTTGTTTTGCAGTCTGGCGGCAATTCTTTTTCCTTTAGCGACACCAGCCACCGCACTGTTACAGCCCAGCAATGCCGAAAAAGCCACCCCAGAAGCTAGCATCAAGCTAGTAGGCCAAAAGTCTGACAAGATTTTAGTAACCATTGATCCAGGCCATGGAGGCAAAGACCCTGGCGCGATCGGCTTGGACGGATTGCGAGAAGTAGATGTGATTCTGCCAATTTCTTTGCGCGTATCCAAAATTTTGCAAGAAAAAGGTGTTGCCACCCAGCTAACCCGTGACAGCGATTATTTTGTGGGTCTAGATGAGCGGGTGGTGATGTCCCGGAAAGCCGGAGCCAGTATTTTTGTCAGCATTCATGCCAACTCGATTGACAACCGGCCAGATGTAAATGGTTTAGAGACCTACCACTATCATCGCGGCTTGGAATTAGCCAACATTGTCCATAGCAACATCATCGGGGTTTTGGGCGAGGATCGTGATGAGCCATTGCTTGATCGGGGAGTACGCAGCGCGCGCTTTTTGGTGCTGCGAAAATCAGATATTCCGGCTATTTTGGTAGAAGTTGGTTATTTAACTAGTCCCACCGAATCAATTAAATTAAATAGCGAAAAATACCAAGAGCGGATGGCTGATGCCATTGCCCAAGGGATTTTAGAGTACTTAGATAAAAGTACCAATGTTTCTAATTCCATCCCAGTTCCACCAGTTAAACTACCAATCAAGCCATCAGCCTGGAAGCCTCCAGCTAGCGTAAATTCTCCTAGCACCATTATTCCGAGATTTCCCCTGATAGAAGTCCAGAAGTAGGTAGGTCAAAAATACTGCCAACTAATTTGTTACTTTCATCCTGTAGAAACTGCCGAAACGTATCAGCCACGATCGAGAGCTGCTTGCCATTGGGGTAAACAATATACCAGTGGCGATCAATGGGAAAATGCTGCACATCCAAAATAGTCAAACCCAGGGCGATCGATTCGGGACCAAAAGTATGGCGAGAAAGCACCGATAAACCCAGTCCACAGGCGATCGCTTGTTTGATGGCTTCGTTGCTACCCAACTCTAATCGCACCCGCACAGAAACCTCATGCTTCTCAAATAAATTCTCTACTGCTTTTCTGGTGCCAGAGCCAGCTTCTCGCATAATAAAAGCTTCTCCATGCAGCGCAGTGATCGGAATATTTTTTTGTCCAGCCAGGGGATGATTCTTGGAAGCCATGACCATTAATGGATTCACCAAAAAGATACTAGAAGTGACATCCTGTCCTTCTGGCACCTGGCTAAGAATGTATAGATCGTCTAGATTTTCACCCATGCGGCTGATAATCCGCTCATGATTGGTAATTTGTAGCGCTACATCAATGCCGGGATACAGCTTACAAAAGGGAGCCAAAGCCCGAGGAATAAAATACTTGGTGGTGGTAATAGTCGCTAAACGCAGTCTTCCTCGCTTCATCCCCTGTAAATCGGCGACTTTCATCTCAAACTGAGAGAGCTGTTCAAAAATCTCTTGACAGGTGGTGGATAACTCTTGGCCAGCAGCGGTGAGATAAAGCTTTTTGCCTACCTGCTCAAACAGTGGAGTGCCAATGTTTTTGGCCAACTGTTTGACCTGCATCGAAACTGTAGGCTGAGTGAGAGATAGCTCTTCCGCTGCTCTGGTGATGCTGCTTAGTCGAGCGACGGTTTCAAAAACCTTGAGCTGATGGAGGGTCGATTGGCGCATGTTTAGGGGTTGGGAATGGTAACAGGATTCGCGGGGTTAACAGATGGATTGGTAACGGGACTGGCCGGACTATTAACGGTAGTTGGAGCTATTTGAGAGCGTTTCTTTAGGGGATTGTTTTGGAGGAAGTAACCACCTATAACTAACAGCACCAAAACTCCAGCGATGACTTCGATCAGTAAGAAGTTTTGGATAATTTTTTGCAGCCACCAGGGTTTATTGACTATCTCTGGCTTGATCGGCTGTTCTTCTGCTACTTTGGGCGGCGTGACATTATAGTGCATTAATACCAAGGAAGTATTGTCATGACCATTATCAATTCGGGCTTGCTCGATCCATTCGGCTGCTGCCATATCTAAAGGCAACTCGCCATCCAAAATCAAAGGCACATAGTCTGACCAAGATCTTTCTACTAACCGCCGATCGCTCAAACCATCAGAGCAGAGTAATAAGACTCCATCTTCGATCGCCATCAGCCGCTGCACCATCGGTTGTAAGTCGGCGCTATCCTTCATGCCCAAGGCTTGAGTCAAAGACCCGGCATCGATGCGGCCAGCGGCCTGCCAGGGCATACTTTTACCGCGCTGCACTTCTCGTTGAGCTACATCATCATCCACAGTTAATAATTGGCAAGAATTACGAGTAATCCAATAGGCTCGGCTGTCACCCACATGGGCAATGTAGATTTCGTGGGAATTGCCAATGCCATGTTCGTACCGAACTTGTTGGGGCAACTGCATGGCCATTACCAAGGTCGTAGCCATTCTGCGCCGACTTTGACGATTTTGCTCGTCGTTTTGGTGAGAAATAAAGTTATTTACTACCCGCAAGACGGCCTGGATATGTTCGATTGCCTGACTAGGATTCAATATTTCGGTTTCTTGACCAATATCTTGCAATAACACCTGCATCTGGAGCTGCAATGACTGCACCGCCATCTGGCTGGCAACTTCGCCGCCCTCGTGACCGGCTACCCCATCACAAATAATGCCCAAGTGCTTACTAAGCGGCTGACTCAACTCTTCGATGGTGGGATAATAACTGTCTTCGTTGTGCCGATCGTGGCCTGGATCAGTGCCGCCAGCAATCGTGACGGTCAAAGGTAAGGCGGCTGCCTGAGACAACAAGCAATCATTAATCGCCAAAGCCAAATCAGCCACAGCAATTTTGCCCACCTGCATTTGCTCCATTAACGGCTTGATCGCCTCAATCACTGCTGGTTGAGCTTGAGGAACCAGCGTTTGCCACAGACCAGCCAAACCAACCACATTACTGCGTCCCGCTGGATTAGCAGCATCAGGCAACAGTTCACAGAGCCGAATTCTCCAATCTTGTACCCGAATATTTTTGCCATCCAGCAGGCTATAACCCACGCCAGTATCTACCAAGGGCTGCCACAGATTTGCAATCTGCCAAAGCCAGTGGATTTGTTGCAGCGCTGTACCTGCTGGCCAAACTTCGCTTAATGCCGGTAACAAAGCACCATTGATATCGATCGGCACGTTATCTAACAGCGGAATTTCTACCGAGTTGCCCGCTCTGCCTAAAGAACAGAAACCATAAAGCTGAGGCAAATGCAGGCGATAGCGACTGAGGTGAGCATAGGGGCGCGCTCGATCGGGCAATGGCCACAAGGCTTCGGGACGCTCGGTGCTTTTGGTATCCAGCCAAAGCTGGGGAGACATGACATGATAGCGATTCTCTACTAGTTTATCGGCAGGAATCCAGGCTGCCTGAGGATCGGCAGCCCATAGGTAACGAGTAGATGATTGGCTAGACATGTCTGGGTTAGAGCCTGAGGTAGATGAACCGTTTCTATCTTATCTGTAATTGCCTAGGATCGGCTGGTAATATCAACAATTGTATCTATTCACCAGTATTACCCTTGCAAAATAGGTGCTTCAGTTGCCGTTGCGCGCTGACTAAGAGGTTTTTGGCTAGGGGTGCCAACTGCCCGAGGAAATTGGCTGGAAGTATGCAGCTCTTTTTGGATGTAAATGCAGTGGCGCTCACCTTGGCTCAAAGGAGTTGTATAGGCTGAAATCTCGGTAATCTTTGCCCCTAGTTGTTCAACGGCAATGGTTAAACTCACTGTTTCTGCTTCGCTCCAACGACCCCGATATAAAATCGCCGTGCCACCGATCGCCAAAAAAGGCACTGCATACTCTGCACATACGGCTGCTTCCGCCACCGCCCTAATCGTAGCTAGCTGATAGACCTCCCGATGGAGGGGATTTCTGGCTAAGGATTCCGTGCGATCAACCACAGTTTTTACATTGGTCAATTCCAAAGTAGCCAGCCCCGATTCAATAAAGCTAATTTTCTTAGCCGTAGAATCCATCACCGTCACCGCCCAATCGGGATAAGCAATGGCGATCGGCAACCCCGGAAAGCCTCCTCCAGTCCCCAAATCAATTATCTGAAATGCCTCCGGCAACTCCGACTTATTTAACTGTGGTTTGATCAACTGTGGTTTAGTCAATACGGGCTGCAAAGAATCCCACAAATGCTTCTCCCAAAAATCTACCGGCTCCAAAATCCGTGTCAAATTCAAACTCTTGTTAGCCAAACACACTAAATCAAAGAAATTCTGAAACTGTAACAACTGTGTAGCACCGGGCTGCCAACCAGTTGTAGACTGCCATTTTTCTAACATCAAAGGCAGTTGAGTCGCAATTAAATCAGTATCCATAAAAATCCCCAAATTCCATAAAATCCATCAATTCTGCACCACCGACACCTTGCCATGCTCGATCGACCAACAGCAGTCTGCAATGCCCTGTAAATCACTGGCATCATGCGTCACCACCAACAAAGTCCATTTTTTCTTCAGTTCTCCCAACAAATTCACCACCTGAAGACGCATTGACCAGTCTAACCCCGCCGTCGGTTCATCCAACAACAAAATCTGCGGCTGACGAATTAACTGCACTGCTAAAGCCAACCGTCGCTGCTGACCACCACTCAAATTATTTGGCGACTTATCCCAAGCCAAAGACTCCAATCCCACATCCATCAGTGCCTGACCAATTTCTGGGCTATTGATCGAAGGATGACCCAGCCGCAGCTCTTCTAAAACAGTATTGGTACAAAAATGCCGCTCTGGGAATTGAAAAACCAGACCAGCCATTTGCTGCAAACTTTCTAAATCCAGATTTTGATTGCGCCACATAATGCTGCCGCTAGTAGGCTTGGCCAAACCAGAAAGCAGTTCTAGCAAAGTACTCTTACCCGAACCACTAGAACCAATTACTAAACCAAGCTGTTGCGGCGCTAGCTCCAAGTTCACGTCACCCAAAATAGGTGCCACGGCGGCGGGGGGATGATAGCTGAGATTTTTGAGCAGCAGCATGTGAACTTGATGATTTCTGGGAGCCTTAAATTATTGCACGATCGCTGGCTAATACTTTGGCAATACTTCAGATCTATGGAATAGCTTTTCGAGGCGCGCTTTATGGTTAAATTTCTTCAGTCGCAATAATTTACTACTTCGATCGGCAAACACATGGATCCACAGCTCCTGATCAACGGCATTGCCCTGGGCAGCATCATCGCCCCAGCAGCAGTGGGCTTGACCCTCACCTACGGTATTTTACGCCTTTCTAATTTTGCCCACGGCGATTTTATGACTTTGGGTGCTTATCTGGCCTGGGTAGTAAATAGCACGGGTGTAAATGTGTGGATATCGATCGCCATTGGGATGGTGGGCACAATTTTGGCGATGCTGCTCTCCGATAAGCTGCTCTGGCAGCCGATGCGTAAGAAGCGAGCAAATACCACCACCATTATGATTGCTTCGATCGGCCTAGGACTATTTATTCGTAATGGTATTGCCTTTATTTGGAGTACTAAACCTCAGAAGTATGACCTGCCATTGGATCTACCCATCCAACTGGCTGGTTTGAATATTAAAACATCTACTGTTATCACCCTAGTACTTTCGACGTTAGCGATGGTGGCGCTGCATTTTTTGCTCCAAAAAACCAAAATTGGCAAAGCAATGCGGGCAGTAGCTGATGACCCCGACCTTGCCAAGGTCACTGGAATTAATGTGCAGCAGGTAGTTCTTTGGACTTGGGTGATTACGGGCGCATTGACAGCCTTAGCTGGTGGCTTGTATGGCCTAGAAGCAGTGCGTTTGAATATGGGCTGGTATTTGACCTTACCGATGTTTGCAGCAGTAATTTTAGGGGGAATTGGAAATCCTTATGGAGCGATCGCCGGAGCTTTTGTGATTGGTCTGGTGCAGGAGCTATCGTTCCCGATCGTTGGTGCCGATTTTAAGTTAGCCGTAGCTTTATTGGTAATGGTACTAACTTTACTATTTCGGCCTCAAGGTTTATTCAAAGGAATGATGTAAATCTAGTTTTATTGGGGACGTTGAGCATATTCCTTGAATCTTTCCATATCGGCTTGCAGAGTACCCTCTACAGCTTTGCGGATGAAGTCATTGTTCATTAAAAGTGCCAAGAAGCCAGGAACAGAATAGCTAACAGTGAGTTTTACGATGCTGCTAGCACCCCGATCATAGAACCGAATTCCGCCCCGATTAGGTAAACCATCTACTGATTCCCATTGAATAATTTGGAGCATAGTCTTTTTCACGATCTTGGCTTGCCAAGTAAACTCAAAGCCCCCAGTAGCCAATCGCCAGCGTGAAATATCTGGATTTTCCTCAGAAATTTTCACCGAATCAATCCACTTCATCCAAGTGGGCATTAGCTCCAAATTAGACCACATATCCCAAGCGGTCTCGATCGGGATATTTACTTCAACTTGGACGCTATGCTCTAGCCATTCAGCCATTTTTTTATGCCAATTAAGATCTGAAAATTAAACTGGGTCTAGACTAAGGCAGTCACGGGCTGCAATCGATCGGCTGCGGCCAAAATTGCCGCTGCTGCCTGCTTACCCGAAAGAGTTGCTCCCTCCATACTATCGATATAATCTTGTGCCGTATAGCTACCTGCCAAAAAGAAATTCTGAATTGGCGTAGCTTGAGTTGGGCGAAACGGATCCATTCCTGGCTTTTCTCGGTACAAAGACTGGGCTAGCTTCACCACGCTCGACCAAGTCATCTTCAACTCCCGAGCAGATGGGAAAAGTCCTAAAACCTGATTGAGAGCGTGCTGCACGATTTCTTCGTTACTCATGGGGATAAACTTATCACCAGGAGTCAGTACTACCTGCATCAGTGATCCCTCGCCTTCTTTGTAATAGTCATAGGGGCTAGTTAAAGCCAAGTCAGCAAAGCAAGAAAAATCTGCGTCAGCGCTATACAACAAGTTATCTAAACCAGCAGCTTGATCAAGCTGTTGACGCTGCTGAGCATCCTTAATTTCTGTCACCCAGCCATCGAAGCGCATCTGCACGGTGGCAACCGGGACTGCATCTAGCTCAAAGATATTATCAAAGAACTTTTGCTCCCGCCAAGCCGTGGGGATCGCGCGCTGAATGCCGGGGACATCTAAAGCACACACATAGGCATCGGCAGTAATGGTTTCTAACCGATCGCCGTCAGCAATGATCAGGCTATTGATCTGATCATTAGTGTACTTAATTTCTCGTAGCTGGCGACGGGTATGAATTTTTACGCCCCGATCAGTCAGGTATTTCAAAATTGGCTCATGCAAATATTCTTGAGGTGAACCAGCTAACATATTTAGCTTAGAGGCTTCTGTTTTAGCAGCGAACATCATAAAGATGGTCAGCATACAGCGTGCCGAAATGTTTTCGGTGTCAATGAATCCTAAAGCCAGGGCGATCGGATCCCACATGCGGCGCAGACTGTGATTGTTACCACCATGCTTGCGGAACCAGTCAGCGAAGCTAATGTTATCTAGGGCGCGGATCATTTTCATGCCGCTTTCGTAATTCAGTAAGCCCACCACGATCGGGCTAGTACCTAGAGCTAGAGCATTCTGCAATTTGTCTAAAAAGGTAAGCTGACCAGTAGTGAAAAAAGCTTTCAGGCCATGAAACGGTGCCCCTAGCAAAAATCGAAAATCTAGCTGGTCAACTTTGCCACCCTTATTCACAAAATTATGAACGTGTTCTTTGGGTAATAGATGCTCAAAAGCCCCGATTTTTTTCATCAGGGCAAAGAGATTAGAATAGTTGTTAAAAAAGACGTGCAGCCCCATTTCGATGTGATTGCCATCGGGATCGACCCAGCTTGCCACCTTGCCACCAACAAACGGACGCGACTCAAAAATTTCTATTTGGTGTCCAGCATCTGCCAGCTCTACTGCTGTGGATAAACCGGCTAAGCCAGCGCCAACGATCGCAATCCTCATGTGTGTCTCTAAAGTATTTGTTTCCATCTTCTTTACAAATTGTAAAAGTTTTTGGCGCGGAAAACAAATTTTAGGATTTAAGACCTTTCTGGCTGAAATTTCACTTCACGCTTTTCACCGGGAGCACCTAGCTCTGGAAGCTGGGTATTATTTTTGGTCACAACTAGGCCGCCTGCATTACCGGTAGTTAAAATAAGTTCGCGCTTAGCTGTCCAAGTTTTGGCATTACCAGCCTTCAAGCGGCCTTCAAAAGCAGGTTGGCCATCTACCACAACTTTTACCCATGATGTACTCTTGGCGCTAATTTCTAGCTCTAAAGGTTCATTGACAGCAGCATTGACCGTAGGCTGTTCTGCCATTGTCTCAGTACTTTTAACTGCGGCCAACTTCGTATCGGCAGCAACAGGCTTATTGGCAGCTTCGAGACTCTGGATCGAATTATTTAAAGAGTGAGACAGGGCACTAATGGCCGCCAGCAGCATGAAAATGTATGAAAGGTAAAGATGCACCGGACGAATTTGGGGACGGTTAAAGCCATCCCAACGGTTGCTCTTAAGAGACACAATTTGCATTTGATCGGCAGGAACACTTTTAGCCAGTTCTAGGGCGTTAACTCCCAGACTCTCGCCATACTTCTTAATCATGCCTTGGATGTAAACTGGCTCTGGTAAAATATCTAGTTGCCCCTCCTCAAGGGCACGTAACAGACGGGGCTGAATTCTGGTTCTTTCGGCAATCTCTTCGATCGAGAGCGAATGCTCTTGGCGCAGTTGGCGGAGACTACAGCCAATATTTTGGAGGGTGGCAATTTTTTCTGCGGTAGGGCGATGGTCTGTCATGTGCTGGGTATTTCCAGTGAATGTCTGGCAGTAAAAGGGACGGGGCGAAAAAATTGAGTATTGAAGTTGGTTAATGCAACTGACTAAGACAACATCTTAGAGGGTGAACCACAACTTTGAACGAGAAATTTTGATTTTCTCATTTAGTGAATGATTATTTGGTAATTCAGTATCGTAGATAACCAACTTATTTCTGCTTTCAGTAGAGTTCGATACTGACCGCGTAGTAATTTGGCTGTGGGCAGATGCAGAGGAATCTCGCCGATCGCCGTTCGATCTAGTTTCAACACAGGATGACCAAGTAATTCAGCAACCCTACGTATCTGTCTATTTCTACCTTCTCGCAATAGGATTTGCAATCGAGTATTATGCTGATCTTCGCTCAGTACTTTGACTTGAGCTGGTAGAGTTACCTTGCCATCTAGATCTACGCCCGTTGCCCACAGATCCAATGCTTGATCGCTTGGATGGCCAGCTACCCAAACTTCGTATATTTTAGAAATCTGGTGGCGGGGGTGGGTCAACAAGCAGGTGAATTGACCGTCGTTAGTCAGCAGCAGCGCTCCAGTAGAGTCGGTATCCAGCCGACCTACCGGATGAATGCCTTGGCGCAAATCGTCTGGGAGCAAGTCTAATACCGTCGATCGACCTTGGGGATCATCGCAGGTAGAGACAACTCCAGCGGGCTTATTGAGCAAGAAGTAATGGCGTTGCGGGCGAGCTTGTAGTATCTCTCCATCGATCGCTACTCGATCGACTTCGGGATCGGCGCTGTCACCCAAGGTGGCAACCCGATCGTTGACTGTCACTCGTCCTGCGCGAATTAACTCCTCGGCTCGGCGGCGGGAGGCGACTCCCCACTGAGATAAAATCTTTTGCAGTCTAGCTGCCATGGCAGATCGACCTGTCACTATAGTTCCCAAGATACTACCGGAAAACAGCTACTATGAGAGGTCGGTTCTCTCCCAATGTAGAGGTAGAAATTTGAATCCTCAGCCTTTAAGCTCTAAACCCCAAGGTATTATTAGCTCTTTACTAGCACCGGCCTGTGCTGCTTGGCTACGCACCCAAGTTAGCGAAGTCGCAAGCCTAGATGTCCAAATTGGAGCCAAAGACCGGCAGATTTTGTCAGGAACAATTCCCTCTGTTTCTATTCTAGCCACCAATACTGTTTATCGGGGTATCTCTCTACAAAAAATTAAACTCTTGGCCGATCAAATTGAAGTCAATCTGAGTCAGGTGATGCGGGGCAAACCACTGCGCGTATTACAGCCGATCGAAGTAGAGATCGATGCCACTATTGCTGATGCTGATTTGCTGTCTTCTTTGACTGCGCCCCTATTGTCTGGGGCAGTGAACCAGTTGATTTCCCAGGTAATTGCTTTACCCGACGCAGATCAATTGTTACTTTGGCAGAAGGTCAAGATCGAGACAGGTAAATTGACTCTCCAAGGACAAATCCAAGCAGGTGATCGTTCAATACCCATCAACATTTGCACGGGGATCGCTTTGCAGGAGGGCAGAATTATTTATTTAGCTCCCTTAGTGATCGACTGTGATTTAGTAGATAAACCGGTGGAATCTTATTCAATCAATTTGGGAGATGAAGTGAATTTACGAGAACTGGTCTTGGAAGAGGGGGAGCTGCATTGTGCTGGTCAAGTCCGCATTTGCCCCTAGACCACATTAAACCACAACCACATTAAGATGTAAGGATTGTTAGTTCCGACCTTTCCATGTTCGCAAACCGTCCCGATTCTTTTTGGCAGCAATGGCTAAATTCTTGGTTCCAAAAAAGTTGGGGTGATCGTTTGCCTGGCTCAGGAAATACGCTGTCACTGCTGTTGGCATTGGCGATCGGCAGTTTTACAGGAGCTACTGTAGTAGTTTTTCGGCTGTTGATTGAGCGCATTCATGATCTGGCCTTTGAAAGCTTAGATGATTGGCTGGGAGGCAGTCGTGAACTGTGGGTTTTAGCGATCCCCATTGGGGGTGGGGTCGCCGTAGGCTTGTTGCGCTGGTACTGGAAAGATTTGGGAAAAAACTTGGCAGGAATGTTGACAGCGACCCAAACCGGTGAGCAAATGCAGCCCGGTCGAGGGATCATAAAAATGCTGGCGGCGGCAATTTCGTTAGGAACAGGGGCTTCTTTAGGGCCAGAGGGGCCAAGTGTAGAAATTGGGGCGAATTTTGGGGTGTGGCTAGGGCAGCTCATGCGCGTATCCCAAGAACGGCGGCGTTTGCTATTAGCTGCTGGGGCAGCAGCCGGGGTAGCAGCCGGATTTAATTCACCGATCGCTGGAGTATTCTTTGCCTTAGAAGTAGTGCTGGTCAATACTCTAGAAACTTCTGCCGTGAGTGTGGTGGTGTTGGCAGCAGTGAGTTCTTCTTTGATTGAACAAATAGGGGTTGGTGCCCAGCCTGCTTTTAAATTGCCAGTCTATGAAGTGCGATCGGCTTGGGAGTTGCCTTTGTATTTGGGCTTGGGAATTGGTATTAGTCTGCTCTCTTATAGCTTAAGGATGGTGATCCAGTGGTCGCGGGATTTCTTTCGGGGACAGTATTGGTCGCCAATGGCTAATGTGCCGATCGGTGTAACACCAGCAATCGGCGGTTTATTGGTCGGGCTGGTGGCATTGAAGTTTCCGCAGATTTTAGGGATTGGTTACGAAACAGTAGAGGCGATGCTCCAAGATGTAGGGTTTTCTTTGGTGTTGTTAGGGTCTTTGGTATTAGCCAAATTAGTAATGACAGCCGTGAGCTTGGGTAGCGGCTTGGTGGGCGGACTATTTGCGCCCTCAATGTTTTTGGGAGCCTGCATGGGCACCTTTTATGCCAAATCTTTGGTCTTGATTTTCCCGTTACTAGATGATGCGATCGCCGCTCCTCCAGCCTATGCCATGGTGGGGATGGCCGCGATGTTAGCTACTACTGCTCGGGCACCACTCACTGCTATTTTGCTGATGTTTGAGCTGACTCGCGATTATCGGATTGTGTTGCCATTGATGGCTTGTGTGAGTTTGAGTATGTGGTTGGTCGATCGATTTCCGCTGCCAGTTAAAAACTCAACCGCCGTAAATTCTAAGGTGGATTCTAAGCTTAATTTAGAACAAATGGATTTAGGTGTACAGCCCCAAAATTTGCTGATCGATCAATTACAGGTATCAGAGGTGATGACTCAAACTTGGTTTAGTTTACCCGCTAAAACAAGTTTATTGGCAACAGCTCAAATATTTTTGGCCAAAAATGTGCGCAGTGCCCTAGTAATGAATGAGGAACAGTTAGCGATCGGAATCGTGACGATCGAAGATATTAATCGAGCACTGAGTAATTCTCCAGAATCTGCTCCTGAACTTTTGCCCCAAAATAGATTGTTGAGTGATGTTTGCAGCCAGCCAATTATTTATGCTCACCCCGAAGAAATTGTGGCTACTGCTTTGGCGAAAATGGCTGGCCGTGGTTTGCATCAACTACCCGTAGTGGCAAAAGAAACACCCACAGAAGTTGTGGGTGTACTTGATCGGGAGAATATCAGTATGGCTTGCAGCTTAGCCATTACTCGAATGCATTTGGATAAACATCAAATTGGGCGAAAAGCCGATTAATTAGCGACTAATCTTTGGATTAATCTTCGTCTCCATCTTCGCCACCTACTTGACTCAGCCGAATATGTTTGCGTCCTAAGGTGATTTCAAAAGCATCACCTTCTTTTAAGCCCATACGCTTGGTGTAAGCAGCACCAATTAACATGTTGCCGTTAGACTGTACAGTAACTTTGTTACTTGGCGCGCGACCACCACGACCATTTGGATTTTGTTTGCCATCTAACTGGATACCTTCAGCATCGATCAACGCGTTGTAGAATTTCATCAAATTAGCGCGTTCAACACCTTTCTTGGTTTCGGTAGAGTAGCCACATTGACGAGCTTTCTCTTTAGTACTGATAGTGCCCAATTCCCGGACTTTTTGTAATAGCTCTTCGCCTGTGAGAACGGGGATAGCGGTTACAGCACCGGCAGCT
This sequence comes from Synechococcales cyanobacterium GL140_1_metabinner_5_sub, assembly GCA_025359065.1. Classification (GTDB taxonomy): domain Bacteria; phylum Cyanobacteriota; class Cyanobacteriia; order Cyanobacteriales; family Chamaesiphonaceae; genus JAAFHZ01. The sequence goes on from JANYHM010000119.1 coordinate 16,723, forward strand.
TTCTTTTTACTCATTGAATACAAGTTGAGGGTAAGGTTTACTTGGTTAGCGATTTCAATCATCTCTAGTAAGAGTTTGCTGACATGCACTCAGATGATTCCGTCAGACAAATTTCAAACTCTAGATTGCGACTGCTAGTCAACAAAGCCATATTACACTAAAGTATCACAATTTTCTGTCTGCAATTTTGGTAAAAAATTTTTTGGAGGCATTTTTATGGCTTAATTCAAACCCTTTGCCCTAAAAATTGTATCAAAGTGATATTAATATACAGAAGCTGTTTGTGAATAATAATCGACTTTAGCGGATATATTATTATGAGGCTTTTATTCTCAATTTAGATATTTGTGAAATTAACAACGCGCGGTCGTTACAGTGTCAAAGCCCTGCTAGACTTGAGTTTGCAGCCCGGTTATGGCCCTACCTCGGTTCAGTCGATCGCCCTCCGGCAGGCTTTACCTGCTCCCTACTTAGAAAAGTTATTGATTGCGATGCGCCAAGCTGGATTGGTGGTATCAGTGCGGGGGGCACAAGGCGGCTATCGATTAGCCAAAAAGCCAGGACAGATTTTTGTGGGCGATATTTTGGCGGCGGTGGGGGAGTCTATCACCGAAGATTCTAATGCTGCAATTACTGAAGCGATTAAAGCAGTGCACTCTCGTTCGGTAGATTCGATTAGCAACACCAACTTCTCTCCCAAAGAATTAGAGATAGGAGAACCAGCACTAGCTGCTGATTGGGTCATGATATCTCTGTGGCAAAGGCTACAAGCTAAGATGCAGGCAGCAGTAAATAGTATCTCTTTAGCAGACTTGTACTATGATGCACGCAGTTGGCAGGCATCTCAAGGAGAAGAAGGTAATTATACTGTGTGACAGTTCAAGGGCAGTTTTCTGGCAGCTAGGCTTTTCAGAATGTCTAATTAAATATTATACTTTGTGATACTTCACCCCAAAATCAAAGCTGATTTCTGTGGATCTTCCGCTAGACCTGAAAACTTTGATTTACAAGGCATCTCGCTAATCCCGGTTCTGTAATGGCGGTACTATCCGACAAATCGAATTTATCTACCGTTTTACAACTCCTGCTGTTTGTAGATGATCGGTATTGTAGTACACCCGAGTACTATAAAATATTGAACCATTTAGATAAAAATGATCTTAAGTCTGGCTTGAAAATAATTGATGTAAGTGAACAGCCCGGTTTAGCTGAGCACTTTAAACTGGTAGCCACACCGACTTTGATTAAGTTATCACCAGCCCCACGACAAGTGTTTACGGGCTATCACATTATTTCTGAGTTAGAAAATTGGCTACCGTCCTGGATAGAAGAAGCTGAAAATAACCTTCAAGAAGATCTTAGCTCTGAAAGTACTCTAGAGAATGTGTCAGATATTACCCAAATCCAAGAAATGGTGCGGTTAGCTGATGAGGTGTTTCGGCTACGACGGCAGCAGCAAGATTTAAAAGAACAGTTACGTTTTAAAGAGCAGGCCGTTAGCATTTTGGCTCACGATCTGCGAAATCCTCTCACAGCAGCTAATTTGGCTCTCGATACGTTGGCGATCGCCAGAGATCCCAATGATTTACGGGTGGCTCATCTACAGCCCGAGCTAATGCAGAAGCTAGTCAGCCGCGCCAAAGAACAGGTGATGATTGTTGATCGATTAATCTCAGATATTTTACATTTATCCCAGGGCGCTGTTGTGGATATTCCGATTATTCCCCACCGTTTTAATATTGATGATTTGTTGAATGCGGTGATTCAACAATTGACTGAACCGTTCCACCGCAAAAAGCAGCAAATTCTGACCGATATTCCCCAAGATCTGCCGCCAGTGTATGCTGATATCGATCGGATTCGCCAAGTGCTCATCAATTTGTTAGATAATGCCAGCAAATATACTCCCAGTGGTGGAAAAATTCAGGTGGTAGCGTTACATCGCACTAGTCAAAAGCTGCAAATTAGTGTGATTGACAATGGCTTAGCAATTCCAGCTAGTGATTACGATTTGATTTTTCAGAAGTATTATCGGATGGAACGAGATGAATCGGAGGATGGCTATGGCTTGGGGCTGCCTTTGTGCAAAAGTATTATTCGTGCTCATTTTGGCCAAATTTGGGTGGAATCTTCACCGCGAGGTAATAGCTTTCATTTTACTCTGCCGGTATATTTAGGCTAACCTAGGGAGATAAGAATAAATGAACACTCGAAAATGTTGAGCGTTCAAAGGCATATCCACAGAGGTCAACAAGCATAATTTAAGTAGAGAAACACTTTTCTAAAAGTGGATTCTCAAAAATAGTCAGCCAAGGTCTTATTAGACTGAAAGATAAAAGCGGACATCAAATGACAATGGTGAAGCATCAGATGTATGGACGAGCAGGACTCGAATTACTCCGCAAACGCTTTATACTTGCTTAGTAAAAGATTTAAAACAGTATTCTTTTCTAGCATTGTTGCTGGATCACCAAAAGCCTAGAAAAGCCCAGCCTAATTGACATTGAACACTTTTGGCAATCCCCTTGTCTTACCCGCGGATATTGAGCAGTTACCTTGAGACTGACGAGTATCAGTGATCAACCAATCTAGTGCGGCTGCTTGTAGGTCAAGAGTTTCGCCAGTCTTATCGACACAATAACGGCCAAATACTAGTTTTTCATGAAGATAAGCTTGGACACCAATATGCGAGTACTCAAATATTACACTGTTGTCGATAGTTGAATTTTTGCAGATGTAACAATTTCGACCAATCATCGTAGGGCCAATTATAGTAGCACCGTCTTCAATTTTAGTCATAGCACCAACATACACCGGACCTTGAATATTGATCTTGTCCCAGTTAGCTGCGACATTAATGCCAGCATAAATACCAGGTTTTACTTGTTTACCTGGTATTGGTACATTTTTAACCTCTCCAAGTAAAACACTACATATAGCCTGCCAATAATCTGGCACTCTGCCAATGTCCACCCATTGAAAGTCCATGGAAACTCCATAAAACGGCGCGCCCATTTCTACTAATTTTGGAAAAAGATCTCCACCGATATCATATTCCTCATTGGCCGGAATATAATTGAAAATTTCTGGCTCGAAAATGTAAATTCCAGTGTTGATATCATTACTTAGTGCTGCTTTAATCGAAGGCTTTTCTTGAAAGGCTTTAATCCGACCGTCTTTATCCGTGACCACCACCCCATAACTAGAAACTTCTTCCTTAGGTACTGATTTCATAATTACGGTGGCTATAGACCCCTTTGCTCGATGCCATTTTACCGCAGCTTTTAAGTCTAAATCAATCAAGGCATCGCCACAAAGTACCACAAAAGTATCATCAAAAAATGGAGCAAATTCTTGAATGCGCTTCATGCCCCCAGCGGAACCAACTGCTTGACCAACTAGCTCTCCATTTGTACCAATAGAACCTTCAAAAGAATAGCCAATTTGTACTCCAAAGCGCTGACCATCGTGAAAGTAACTTTCTATCTCTTGGGCTAGATGGCTGACATTGACCATGATTTCATCGAATCCGTTCTCACGTAGTAAATCAATCAAAAACTCCATTACGGGCTTCTGGATGATAGGAATGAGTGGCTTAGGAATCGTGTAAGTGATGGGCCGCACTCGAGTCCCTTTCCCTGCCGCCAAAATCATAGCTTTCATAAACTTCTGCAAAATTTGCTAAATGGGACTTTCATATATCCAAAATTCCCTGAATTCTTCCAAAATCATCATTAAGGTGAATTTGATGAAATTAAACAAGTAGGTGTGCTTTATTAAACTTAAGATGCTTTTAGGCTGAGTAAAGGTTTTAGGTCGATCGATCAATCTTATATTTAACTGAGCCTTACCACTTATTAACCTCATAACTCTTTCAACATTTACAAATAACTGTTCTTTCACATATAAGTTTTGAAAAGCCTAACTCAGATATTTGATCTCAGTAGTAGTACGTAAGAAATCGAATGAAATTCAAATATCATTTACTGAATATGCAGTGGGTATACTAGCTATCAAGAGCTTCAAGAGTCCCTAAATACTCTAGCTCTCTTCAGCAAATTTGAATATTTATCAAAAATGATTAAGCTTATAGACACACCATCAAATACTACTACTATTAACAGCAAAGTACGCGAAAATACTTGGTGCTATAACCCGATCACTGAAGGTAAACGTGATCTACGGATAGATTTTCTGCGAGGTTTGGCAATTGTCTCAATGGTTGTGAATCATTTAGAATGTAAATCGGTTTTCAATAATATTACTCAAGGACATATTTATGCTAGTTCTGCAGAAGGGTTTGTTTTTTTATCAGGATTTGTACTAGGATTTGTTACGTTACAACGCATTGATAAAATTGGCCTAAAGCCCGCTATGCTGAAACTACTAGAAAGAGCTAGAGTACTCTATGTAACTAGTTTTGTCTTGATGGCCGGCTTCGGGTTACTGAGCATTATGGCACCCTGGATGACGAGACCAAGTTTCGATCAAGCACCGGGAGCTTGGTGGCAAATTATCATGGCAGCAGGGACATTTCATCTAGCACCAGCCACAATTGACATTTTGCAGTTATATGTGGTGTGTTTATTAGCCTCTCCAGGCATTTTTTGGCTACTCCGTAGAGGGCTTTGGGCACCATTGTTAACCGTTTCCTGGACTTTGTGGGGGATCCAGCAACTTCATCCCTATTCATTTAGCTTTCAGCCACTCGATCGCGCTCATCCATATTTTGTTTTTTGTACTTGGCAAATTTTATATGTTCATGGAGTGACCGCAGGATATTATAAAGACCAGTTGGCCAAATTTTGGCGAAAACTATCTAAAGCTCCTTTCTTAGTGGGAATGGTAGTGATTGTTATAGGAGCATTAGTGACAGCTCACTATGATTTGCAGTTAGGCACTTGGCCAACAAAAGTACAAGATCGTGCCCTATGGTTGCAGATTACTGATCGAAGTACTAACGGCATTGTACGGCTGGTGACTTTGCTTGGTCTGTTTTCGCTGATATTTTTGTTGGTTGACGCTTTTTGGCAGCCTTTATATAAAAGTTTGGGTAAGTTGTTGATTCCCCTTGGGCAAAACTCGTTATATGTCTATATTCTTCATGTTTTCTTCACTGCAATTTGGTTTACGATTCCGGGCTTAACTCAGGGTCATATTGTTTTAGTTAGTCTGGCTCAGATGGCTGTCATTGGCCTCTGTTGGTTTTTGGTGAAGCGAGAATTTTTGTTCAAGATTATTCCACGTTAATTAGCTAAAAAATAGACATTTTACTGATATCGATCCCCAAAATTTTTATGAAAACTACTGCTCCAACTTTCAATATTCGCCATCAAGCTTTGATCTGTCTGGCGATCGGCCTGACAGGCTGGGCCATACATCAAGGTTTAACTTGGCGACAAAGCAATACTTTACCGATACCAATCAAGCGGGCAATGCCTCTAGAATGGCGCGACAAAGTTCTAGCACAAAAGGCTTGGACTTACTTCCAAAGTAATCGGCTCAAGGAAACTGGCCTGGTATCTTCGGCAGCTAAGTTTCCGGCTACTACAATGTGGGATGTGGCCAGTCAATTGGCGGGGATGACCGCTGCCCGCGAATTAGATTTGCTGCCACCAACAGAGTTCGATCAATGGATGGCGCAGACATTAGCATCTTTAGCCAAGTTGCCACTATATAAAGGTGAATTGCCTAACAAAGCCTATAATGCTCGCACCCTTCAACCAGTGAATTATGGCCAGCTAGATAAGTATCAAGAAATTGGCTTTTCTGCGATCGATCTAGGACGGCTGGCACTATGGCTAGATATTGTTGCTCATCGCTATCCTCAACATGCTGCTGCTGCCAAAGCTGTCACGGCTCGTTGGCAACTCAGCCGTTTAGAATCGCAGGGAAATTTAATGGGTACTCATATTGAAAAGGATCAAGAACAATGGGTACAAGAAGGTCGGTTAGGTTATGAGCAGTATGCTGCTTATGGACTAACTAAAATTGGAGTAGTGGCCAAAAATGCCTTGAACCCCACAGTCCATGAACAGCTAGTAGATGTCAACGGAGTGAAAATCTCAGCAGATACTCGAACTACTTATCACAACTATGTTACTAGTGAGCCTTATGTCTTAGATGGTTTAGAAACGGGTTTTAAAGCTCTGTCCGCAGAATCTGCTGGCCGTTTATTGCAAGCCCAAACCCGGCGGACGTTGACTACAGGTGAGTTTACAGCCTGGTCAGAAGATAATATCGATCAGAAACCGTATTTTTTATATAACAATGTTTTTGTAGATGGCCAACCCTGGAAAGTCATTAGTCCACAAGGCAAAGATTATCATCAATTAAGAGTCAGTAGTACCAAAACAGCAGTGTCCTGGCACATGTTGTTTCGCAATCCCTATACCGAAAAGAATTATAAAGCTCTCAGTTGGCTAGCTGATCCTGCCCAGGGGGTTTTTGGAGGTGTGTATGAAGAAACTCAACAAATCAACCGAGCACTTTCGTTAAATACCAATGGTCAAATTCTACAGGCGGTTCTTTACAGTAAAATTGGTCAATCATTGGAGGACTGGGCATATGGTAAGGCTCCCTAAGTTTTTGATAAGTGTATTCATGAGCTTAATGGTATTTAGTATACTGATAATTAGTTCTCAGCAATCGCTGCCTGCTCCGTTGCCAGTACCTCAGATTGCTACAACTCAACATCTGGCACCAAAAAAAGCACCCAAGGTAGTTTTTTTTGGTTCTAGTACTACGGTTGGTTTTGGTACTACCCGAGGCGATCGACGTTGGACAACCTTGTTATCTAAGTATTTGGGCTGGCAAGAAATTAATGAAGGACTGTCTGGTTCCACTATCTCTACAGGAAATTGGCCAGGTAAGCCTAAGTATTTGGAGGCTGGCGTGGAACGCTGGCAGAGCAATGTTTTATCTCGTCACCCCGATCTGGTGGTGATGCTCTATGGTGTAAATGATGCTTACCGTAAAATTGCCCTTGGTCAAGCTGATCAGCCAGGTACTTATAACGGCGATCTAAATAAAATGCTTACCGAGATGGCGAAGGAATTTCGTCCTGATCAACTGGTTAGTATCAGTTCTCAGCCTAATCAAGCAACAGCCGATCAGCGTGCTCCTTACGATGCGAGTCTATTGGCAACAACCCAAAAAGTAGGTAGTTACTTTATTGATGGCCAAAAAGCCTTTCCGATTACCGATTTACCAGCTTATGCTGCTGACGGTTTACATTTAAACGACCTTGGCCATGCCACATTTGCTTCTTTCTTAGCCAACAAAATGATCGATCTTGGATTAGCAACGGCTCCTCCCTGTGCCCAAGGGGGTAATCAGCTTATTGGCGAGTTACAATCGTTGCCTAGTCAGACCCTGATGATTGATCAATTGAGGCCACTGACTTTTGGGAGGTTAAAAGCTCTTGAAGTTCAATGGGTAGGTAGTGGTCAGGCACAGTTATCTATAGTCAGGCCCAATGGTCAGGGTAATTATGAGTTGATCTATCGAACACCGATGTTAACAGTAAATAAAGGAACTGCCCAAGTTATGGTACCTAATTGGTGGGTACTAGAAGGTGATCGGTTGGCTGTGTGGTCAGATGCTGATTGTATCGGAGGATTACCAGTAACTTCACTTACCGCTGGTCATTTTGCTGTATCTGATATGACTCCTACTCTGGGACAGAATATGCCACAGGCGATCGCAATTCGCGCCACCAATTAACTGGAGTACCATTTAGTCAAAAGAAGGTAGTAAAGTTTTTGCTACCTTCTTTTGAGTTGACCCACATTTTTGATTTTCAATATTTACACTGACCAGACAGCAAACATATTTTTATTGTAGTTTCTTTGACATCAAGTTTTGGGAATACTCAATATAGAAAAATCCATCAATTCAGCATAAATAGAGATTGCAGTGAAAATCCTAAATCAATTATTTATTCAGCACTCTATCAGAAGCTATTTCTACTTAGAGCAAAAAATAATTTGCCCTACCAAAGTAGGTGCATTATTTTTTTTACTATTTATGGAGATGTTTAGCTCCACAGCATTTGCCCAAATAACCACTGCGACACCAATTAGCCAACGCTCAGCTACTGTTGAGCCATCAGAGACAATAAGTATCTATTCACACAAATTACTGTTGGCAGAAGCAGAAACTGCAAATTTTAGCTCAGATACATTTAATCCTGGTTTGCAATTACCACCAGCTAAGACAGAAGACTTGAATACAAAACCCCAAACTCGATCAAATTCAGCACCATTACCTCCACCGGCCAATCTAGCAAATCCACCACTATCAAACACCACACCTGTCCGCCAAATAGTAGAAGTTTCTTCTGATTCCAATAATTTTAACCCTGGGCTAATACTGCCCCCTCCCAAGACAGAGTTACCAGTGCCACCACCAAAAGCACCACAATTAAAGCCCGTAAATCCATCTCCAGAGCAAGTATTATCTGGTCAAGTGCAGGGCAAACCAAACCCAGTAGTGATTCAGTCCGACATACAAACACCTGGCCGTTCTCGACTAGGTGGAAGTCGGCAACAGGCAGAACAGGCTAAACCAGCAGCAAATTTCCCACCGGTCAAACCTGAACAATCAAAGCGAGAGCAAGCTAAACCGGCATCGAATGCAGCCCAACCAATTTTGGCTAAAGGGGCAATCCTGATTTTGGAATCATTGGTACCAAATGTTCAGAATACTCGCAACGAGTCGGGACAGATCAATCAGATAGCAGAAACAACAGCCAGTTTTCTGTTGGAGAATGGCGATCGGATTAAATTAGTTACCGGATATAACACTTTCATCAAACCAGGATTTGCTACTGTCAATAACGTGCCGATCAATCTTAGCTGGGAAACTAAAATCGACTCAGTGAAAATTGAGCCATTGATCGGAGTAAATCTTTTTGATCGGCTTACTAGTAGCCCCACTTACGGATTAAAAGTGGTCATACCAATTGCCTCGGGTTTAACTTTATCTGGAGCTGTAGAATCTGGAGCCTACACATTTAATACCGAAACTATCCAAAATCAGATATCTGCTGTCAGATATGGGCCAGGGATCTCCTGGCAAATCGATCAAGACACTAGCTTTTTGGCTATTTATAAATTTGGCAATTACAGTGATGGCAATACCGAAAATCAACTATTTAGTCGGTTAGAACATAAGTCTGGACAGTTTTGGGTTGCTGCTAACTTATTTTCTTGGGGGTATGGTAAAAATATTGGGTCGGCTAGTGGGTATTTTTCACCATCAGATTTCCTGGCTTATAGTGGCGAAATCGGTGTAGAAGGGAGTGTTCTATTTGACTCTTTGACCTGCCGCCTCTCTGCCCAGCTAGGAAATCAGCAAGCTAGTGGTGTAACGACTATTGGACAAGCTTTTCAAGGTCTTTGTAAAACAAAGCTTTCTTCTTCATTAGAAGCTAACTTTGGTTATGGGTTTGGCAACTCTCGCAAAGATTTTAGTTCTCAAGAAACCGGAAACACTAACACCATAACTGGAGGATTAACATATAAATTTTAGCCTTACTTCACATTTGCTACCATACTCATTAAGGTAATCAAGGAGGCATTATAATCGATCGCATATTCATTGGTAGCATACGATCTTTCATCATCTAGATAACTCAAAATACCTAGGCTTTTGGGCGCGATATTATCTTGAGCACCGGAGTTAGCACCGCCCACTAATAAGCCAGGAATATTAATTTTGTTGGCACGAGCGAAAATATGATGTACATGTTGTACCGATTTTGTGCCCACCCCAGTCACAAAAGTTTGATTGAAAGGATTGCGCCCCAGTAAATAATCGATTTGATCGATTGCTCCCTGTAAATACAAGGAATTTTTGGTTATTTGATAAGCTAAGAAGAGTGTGATACCCTCTTCAGCCGTCATTTTATTCGATCCCCAAATAAACTGATGATTAGCTAAATGGTAGCCACTTTTTTTCACTTGTTGCAGAACAGCATCAGCCCGATCTTGAATTTTATTCGTAATTTGCAAGGTGATTGGGTTAACCGGTGCAGATCGCTTTAGATTGTTACTCACAGACTTTAAATAGTTCACCATTCCCAAAGATGACGGATCTTTCCATTCAAATATGGAATAAGGTAGACTGGGCAATTGTTGCACAAAATATTTTTGGTATTGGGGCTGGCGAGTAGTTACAAACAGTTCTGCTGCTGCCCATAGTCGATCATCTCGGTCAATTTTTAGACTGGGTTCGGTGTCAACTTCTGATGATAAGTACTTCCCAGAACCACTATCATCACCGTCTACCCAATCTACCTGCATTGTAGATTGAAGCTGTAAATATTCCCAGGCTCGTTGTGCTGCTGATAAGTAGATTTTAGCTTGAGCAGGCTGCCTAGGGGCATAAACTCGGGCAGCGATCGCCATAGCTGCGGCATATTTGGCAGTTTCTGGAGTAGAAACGCCATACAAAAAACGCGGCTGGGTATCTTCATTCGGAGCCACGATCGGTGGCCACTTTTTGCCAGAAAGCTTGCGATATACTGCGCCATCTGCCCGCTGCATTGGCAGCATCCAATCTAAACCCACCCGCATTTCATCTAGCAAATCAGAGATGCCGTTCCCACTTTCAGGAATTGATAACTGTTGATCGGGAAAGTCTGATGGGTTTAACTCATACAGACTCAAAAGACGACCAACTGTGACTGCTGTGGTAGAAACATATTTGCCATAGTCCCCAGCATCATGCCAGCCGCCAATGCTCGGAACCACTTTTCCGGCAGGGTTACTGCTATCTAGATGGGCAATTGTCCCGTCACTAATATGACAAGGAGCATGGCGAATCCCAGTAACAGCGTCATTGATAGCCACCCCACAGCGCTGTAAATAATAAGATCTCAGCAGCTTGTTGATCGGCTCTTGATAGACATGGGGATTAATGGAAAAAGGCTGGGACTGCACCGTATCAGAGCGCAAAAAATAGTTGCCTGATTGTTTGATCTGACTAAAATCAATAGTTTGCAATAGATCTTTGCTTTCGTCATCTTGCTGAGATGCGCTGGGTTTAATAACCCGCACTACCTTCTGATTAGCACTATTAACCAACTCAATCTGTTTGGAGGAAACGTTACCGTTTACCAACAAAGCTATCTTGGCCTGATCGGGTAAGTAGCCTACCTGATTTACCACGATTTTTGTGGGAGTGGAGAGAACTGCATGAGTTGAGAGTAAATTGCTGCTAGCTAAAATTACTAACAAAGAACTCACTAAAATAACTAATAGATGCTGAATTCGGTTGGTCATGATTTGGTCACTGCAAATTGAAAATAATTTTCGCCCAAGGGATGGCCTTGTTGGTCAGTAATATTTACAGACAATTGATAAGAGCCGATTGCTAAACTAGAGAAAGTAAGTTTCTTTACGAGTTCGCCGCTATCTGGAGTAATGGCCACAGGCAAAGACTCTTGCATCACAACTTTTTGAGCTTGTTTGAGCTTGTAGACCAATTGGGCATTTGGAAATGATCGCTGCAAGTCATTAATTAGCCATAGTTCTAATGGTACCGTTTCTCCCAGCTTCCAACTTTGTTGCTGAGTCCCAGCAATACTGGGCAATACTGGTTGGTAAGCTCGCTTCAACATTTCATATCCGGGTTTGGGCTGTCGCCAGTAATCAATAATTCCCCAATTGATTGACGGCCAATCTTCTACAAACATAAACTGGAAGATAGCACTAACTGGTTGGTAACGTTGCCTGCGATAAGCCTCGGCTGCAAATTGGACTAGCTGAGATTGGTACTTTTGAGTATTATCAATTAACTCCTGCGTGGTTTTACCCATTGCTACCTTGGCAATATTAAAAGTTTCATGAGGTTGAAAATTGTGATACTTCCACTTAGCCAATTTAGCTGGGGTATCAGGGAATAACTCAGAAGCAGAGAAAAGTCTTTGCAGTGAATTGAGATTAGGTAAAGCCTGCGCCCCGAATTCGGTAATTAAAGGATTTTTAGTTGGTTTACCGTAATCTTGCCACTGACCTGAGTACCACCCCCACCAAGGATGCTCACTGGTTGCAGATATCATATGTACATGACGGGTTTGATCGCGTGTAATTAAACTGCTATAGATTGTTTCATCTAAAAACTTATTCTGTTTGGGATCATAGTCTAGATAACGCTCTTTCATCCAAGAGGCATCCCAAGGTGGCTCATTATGAATGCACCAAGCAAATATTGATGGATGATTGTAAAGCATTGTCACCATATCATTAGCCTGACTGGTAGCCTCAGCGATAAACTCGGCAGTGTCACTGTAGCCCCATTGCAAGGGAAAGTCTTGCCAAATTAAGATACCTAGCTCATCACACAACCGGTAAAATTCCTGGCTTTCAATATGGGCATGTACCCGAATCGCGTTGATATTAGCTGCTTGCATCAGCTTTAGATCTTGCTGGTATTTGGCTGGAGTCATCTCACTCAGCCATTGAGAAGAAATATAGTTAGTACCACGCAAAAAAGTTCGTCGCCCATTGAGTTCCCAAGTTTGGGATTGAGGATTGCGGAGAACTGTCCGAAAACCAAAGGAAGTATCTATCTGATCTAATAATTGCTTAGCCGATGAGATCTGAGTTTTGAGTATGTATAGATCTGGGTGGCCATGTTCCCAAGTCCACCATAAATGGGGATCAATAGTTGGTACATCAACCCTCACATGGTTAATTCCTGGCTTTAAGCGTTGCTCTTGTTTGATTGGCAAGTCCGCAGATCCACTGAAATTCTGGGGTGTAAGCTGGAAAGATAATTGGACTGACTGAGATCGATTACTAGGATTCAGAATAGTTAGATCTACTTTGGCGATTGCTTCGTGCCGACGGGAATCTAACTGGGGTGTGACTTGTTGCCGAGTAATAGCAATTTGCTGAGAGACTTGTAAATGTACTGGTGCCCAAATTCCTCCGGTGTTTTGTTCTTGTCCACGTATATCCCAGGCTCCGCCTGGACGGGTATCATGATGGCTGAACACTCCTTTAATCAGACGTTTATGCAAAGACCAAACTCGATTCGGTTCTTCAAAAGGACTGTTGACCTTGACAGCCAAAACGTTTTCAGATCCGTATTTCAAATATTTTGATACATCAAACTGAAACGGCTGAAAAGAACCTTCATGAAACCCTAAATACTGCCCATTGAGCCATACATCAGCGGTATAATCTACCCCGTCAAATACTAGTTGTACTGTTTTATCTCGTAACCGTTTATCTGTCTGGAAATGGTGACGATACCAAGCGACTCCCGATAGATCTTTTCCTTGTAAAAACCAGTTGCCGGGGACAGCGATCGACTGCCAATTTCGATCATTGACCTCTAAGCCATAAGCATTTGCAGGTTGTAAATCTCCGGGAGCAAACTTCCACTCACCTGCCAAACTTAGATTTTGAGGAATTGTAACATTTGATACTTTATTGATGGTGTTAGTCAGTTGAAAAGCCTGTACTGACAAATTTACAGCCGGTGCAATCATTAAGCTAGCAATAAATATAAAAGCACAAACTACCCGAAATGATTTAGCTAGTGGGAGTTTGGAAAACAATCGTTGCTGCCTCATGAAATTCAGGACTGCGATCTGAATGGAACATAAATAACTCTAATCTGAAACGGTACTATGCAGATCTGATTGGGAATAATAAAGCTGTAAACTAAAGATATTAGGGTTTCGATGAACACCGATTTTGAGCCGCCCCGTAAACGTTGGACGATGCTGGCAAGTGTTGGTGGCGTCGTGACTGCTTTTTCTTTAATTTTTGGTTTAGAGATGTTACAGCCGTTGTCTGAGAAAGTTGCCAAGCTTGATACTCAGTCGGTAAATTTTAACGGCCAGTCAGTTAAGGAAGACCAACTAACTAAAGTATCCAAAGTTGGAGATCATACTGGTTATATTACTCTAGCAGAGCTGGCGTTTGCTAGACAAGCATGGGCATATTTTGACCGCAACTGGAATAATGAAACTGGCCTAGTCAACTCCGCCGATAATTTTGCTTCTGTAACCATGTGGGATCAAGCTGCCGGAATGGCAGCTTTGGTTAGTGCTTATGAATTAGGCATTGTAACTAAGCAAGAATTTGAAAGCAAGATGACTCAGACTTTGCAAACATTGCTTACCTTGCCTCTCTATCGCAATGAGTTGCCCAATAAAGTTTATAACGCCAAAACGTTGCTGCCAGTAGGTTATGGCAAACTTGATCAAAAAGAAGAAGTTGGTTGGTCAGCGATCGACTTAGGCCGCATGGCTATTTGGTTGAAAATTATTGGTGATCGCTATCCTGAATATCAAGAACAAACCGCCGCAATTTGGCAGAAATGGCAGGTGAAGCGTTTAGTTAAAGATGGTCAAATGTTTGGTACTAGTGCTAAGCAGGGTCAAGAAACTTATAATCAGGAAGGGAGGCTTGGTTATGAAAGCTATGCAGCTTACGGCCTTCAGCTTTGGGGGCTAAATGTTAACAAGGCGTTGGATGTGAAATCTCATGTGAAGTTTGTAGATCTCTATGGTCAAGGCGTGCCCTATGATAATCGTGATTTTAAGACTTCTGGCGCTAACAATTATGTCTTGAGTGAGCCATACATTTTAGATGGTATTGAAACAGGTTTTCAGTCTTTGCCCAAAGTTTACGCTGATCGGCTATTGGCTGCCCAAGAAGCTCGTTACGAAGCTACCAATTATTTAACTGCTGTTACTGAAGATAATCTTGACCAAGCACCGTACTTTGTTTACAACACCTTGTTTGTGAATGGAAAACCTTGGAGCACTGTTGCTGATAAAAACTCACAGCACAATGATTTGCGCTTTTTGAGCGCCAAAGCATCGATCGGTTGGCATGTACTATATAACACACCCTATACCCACAAATTATCTGTTTTTACCGAGTCCAATCTTAAAGCAGATGTGGGTTGGTATAACGGTTTTTATGAGTCATCTAACAAACCAAATAAAGCACTTACAGCTAATAATAATGGTGTAATCCTAGAAAGTCTTCTCTATAAAAAAGTGGGTAAACCACTATTACTATGGGCGCAAAAATAGTGTTTAAAATTCGGAGAATTCTACAATATTGGTGGAAATACCGCATTCAACGAGGAATTAGAAATGATTATCCTCGTTGGGTGCGCTATACAGCGTTATTTTTAATTGGGGCTTGGGTTCAGCTCTGGTTACCCGCAATGATGCCCCAAATGAGTCTGGCTGAGCAAGTACCCCAGACCCCTTGTGATAATATTACCAATCCTCTAACTCCTGAAGAGGAAGCTCAGGCTCGCTTGGCCTGGGCTTATTTTGCTAAGAATTATCAGCCTGAAACTGGTTTTACTAATTCGGCAGGGGGCTATCCATCTGGCTCTTTATGGGATATTGGCAATTATTTAATGGCCTTGAATTCGGCACGATGGTTGAACTTGATTGAGCAGAAAGAATTTGATGAGAAGTTAAACAAGTTTTTGACTAGTATGGGGAAAATAGAATTATTTGAGAACTCATTACCCAATAAAGTTTATCACGCAGCTACCGGACAGATGGTGGATTACGGCAACAAACCAGTTGAAAAAGGAATTGGCTGGTCGGCGTTGGATATTGGCCGGATATTGGCAGCTTTACATGTAGTTCGAGTCTGTCATCCTCAATATAATGACTGGATCAAGGGCACTTTAGCTCGCTGGCAAATTGCCAGATCGATCAAAGATGGGATGCTTTATGGTGCAACTGTCCTTCCTGACAAAAAAACACTGCTGGTGCAAGAAGGACGCTTAGGCTATGAAGAGTATGCTGCCCGAGGCTATGAGCTATGGGGATTTAAAGCTCCTAAAGCTGCATCTTGGCAACCATCTAAAGAAGTAGACATCTATGGAATCAAGATTCCAGTTGATGAACGGGATTATCAGTCTACCAATGCCAATAATTATGTAGTTAGCGAATCTTTTATTTTAGATGGCATTGAATTTGGCTTGGATGAAAAACTAGCTGACTATGCAAAAAAAGTATTAAAAATTCAGGAATTGCGATACAAAAAAACTGGTCAACTAACTGCTGTTACCGAAGATAATATTGATCGACCACCCTACTTTTTGTACAATACCATTTACTCCAATGGGGTTGCTTGGGCCACGATCAACGAGAAAAATGAACCTTATCCTGATCTACGTACTATCAGCACTAAGGCTGCTTTTGGCTGGCGTTATCTCTACCCCGAAAATCCTTATACTCACAAAGTATTTGAGGCAGTTAAAGAGCTAAAAAGTCCTAATGGTGACGGTTTTGTGGCAGGACAATATGAAGTAACTAAACAGCCTAATAAAAGCTTGACAGGGAACACGAATGGTTTAATTCTCGAAATCTTGTATTACAAGGCAATTGGTAATCAGCCATTAGTCAAACAAACACTCGGCCAGAAGCGCCCAGCATCTGCAAAAATACCAAAAAAGCCAGCGGTTGCTCCACCGCCAAAACCCAAGCCCGAAGTTGCTCCACCGCGTCTAAATACACAGGTCGCTCCACCGCCACCACCGCCAGATACGCCTCCGAAACCAGTCTTTGTCCCCACATTGCGCCGTCAACCCACAGTAGCCCAGCCTGATAGTGCCAATGCTTGTACCCGTATCATTGCGCCGCTCACTGCAGAAGAGCAAATTTATGCTGAAGATGCTTGGCAATATTTTGTCAAAAACTACCAGCAAAAAACTGGTTTTATGAATTCGGCTGGCGGTTATCCTTCAGGTTCACTATGGGATATGGGCAATTATCTGATGGCTTTAAATTCGGCGCGATCACTGAATTTAATCGAGCAAAAAGAATTTGACGAAAAACTCAATAAATTTTTGACCACCTTCGGTAAAGTACAACTATTTGAAGACTCTTTGCCGAATAAGGTTTATCATGCTGGCAACGCCCAAATGGTGGATTATGGTAATAAGCCCGTTGAAAAAGGGATTGGCTGGTCAGCTTTGGATATAGGCAGAATGCTCGCGGCTTTCCACGTTATTCGCTCTTGCCAGCCTCAATACGCACCTTGGCTAAAGGGCATTGTAGATAGATGGCAGGTTGCTCGCAGCATCCAAGATGGGATGCTCTATGGTGCAACCGTTCTGCCAGACAAAAAAACATTGCTAGTACAAGAAGGGCGCTTGGGTTATGAAGAATATGCTACTCGGGGTTATGAACTATGGGGTTTTAAAGCTCCCAAAGCTGCCTCTTTACAGCCATTAAAGTTTGTAGATATCTATGGAGTAAAAATTCCGGTAGATGTACGTGATTATCAAACAACCAATGCCAATAACTATGTGGTGAGTGAATCATATATTTTGGATGGGATTGAATTTGGCCTCAAAGGTGAAATAGCAGACTACGCTGCCAGATTGTTGCAAGTTCAAGAAAGACGCTATCGATCAACTGGTCAACTAACGGCTGTCACCGAAGATAATATCGATAAAGCACCCTATTTTATTTACAACACTGTTTACTCTAATGGAGTCGCTTGGGCAGCGATTAATGAAAAGAATGAGCTTTATGACGATTTGCGTACTATCAGCACCAAGGCTGCTTTTGGCTGGCGTTATTTATTCCCTACAAATACTTATGCTAAACAAGTGTTTGATGTGGTTAAAGATCTACGTAGCCCTAAAAACGATGGTTTCTTTGCTGGACAATATGAAAAGACTAAACAACCTAATAAAAGCCTAACGGCCAATACTAATGGATTAATTCTAGAAATTTTGCACTTCAAGGCTTTGGGCAATCAGCCCCTAGTCAATAAATATATCGCACCCATCAGTAATAATTTACCTGTCATAATAGCTACCCCAATTGCCCCAATCGAGTCGCCAGTCAACAATTCCCCCCGCGAGAATTCCCCTTATCGAGAGCCAACACCATCTAGTTGCCCAGCCCTGGCTAAACCCCTGGGAGTGATTGATAAACGTTATGCCCAAGCCGCTTGGTCTTATTTTTCTGCCAATACTGAAACCTCTGGGCTAGCTAACGATCGCACAAATATTAAAGGAGCTACTTTATGGGGTCTGGGCAATTACCTGATGGCTTTACACAGCGCTCGCACTCTTGGTGTGATTGATAACAAGGATTTTGATGTCCGCGTGCGCAACCTCTTGGGCACAGTCGCTCAATTACCCTTATCGATGAATGAACTGCCTCATAGAGGTTACAATACCTGGTCTCTCCAACCCGTAGATTATGGTAATAACCCCACACCCGATGGCACTGGCTGGTCGGGGCTAGACATTGGCCGAATGATGACAGCTTTACACACCATCAAAAACTGCTATCCCGGCTATACCGAGGCGATCGACAAAATAGCCTTAGATTGGTCTTATTTGCGTATAGCCAATAATGGCTTACTGAACAAAGCCAATATGGTTAGAGATACCCGTGGGCGCATGGTGCCTCGAATTGAACCAGAAACCCGTTTAGGCTATGAAGAATATGCGGCCAGAGCTTTCCAACTATGGGGCTTCGATATGCGTCAGGCTGCGGTAGGTGGCACTTATACCACAGTGAATGTAGAAGGTGAAGCGATTCCCACTCAGCGTAATCGTCCAGAAATCAAAGAGAAAGCATTACTTTATACCGTGAGTACACCTTTTCTGCTCTATGGTTTGGAGTATGGTTTCGATCCCAAAATGCGATCATTGGTAACACCAATGCTGAAAGCTGAGGCCAATCGCTATCAGCGCACCAATCTTTTAACTGCCTCGGCCACCATGTTGATCGAAGAATCACCTTATGTTGTACATAGTACTTTAGTAGGCAAGGGTGAAGCTTGGGCAACTCTCAGCGATACGGGTCAAAGTCTGCCCGATTCCCGAATTGTCAGTACGGCTACCGCTTTTGGTTGGTCTGCACTTTTTCCCAGTAATGCTTATGCCAAAGAACTCCGAGAAACTGTTCTAGATATTTACAGCAGATTTACTGGCTTCTATGAAGGCTTCTATGAAAAAACTGGTAAGCCTACATTATCTTCTAGTGGTACTACCAATGCTTTGATTTTAGAATCTCTTTTGTATAAAGTGACCGGGCAAGAACCTTTAGTCCGCCCTCAAACAACCTTTAACTCAGCTTGGTGGCAGGCCGTGAGAGTGGGAGATTCGGGCAAAGGTTTGCCCCGCATAGCTCAACCCACCGTGAAGTTTGTAACAGACCAAGCTAGCTCCTATTGGGCCGCAGCTAATGATATTGCCACTGTGCCATTAACAATTCCAAGTACTCAGGCAGTAATACCAACACCTGTTGCTACGCCGATTATTCCAGCAGTAGTACCAACACCTGTTGCTACACCGATAACTCAGCCAGTTCTGCTATTGGCTAAAAGCTCCGATTTACCACTTATAAGTGCAGAAGATCGACAAATAGCCCACACAGCTTGGCAGTACTTTGTGCGTAACCGTAATGCTCAAACTGGTTTAGTAAGCGCTGTTAGTGACTACCCCTGGACAACTTTATGGGATCAAGGCAGTGTATTGATGGCAATACATTCTGCTCGACAATTGGGGATTTTATCGCCAGAGCAATTTAAGTCATGGATGGACACCATTTTAAATACTTTAGCCAAAGTACCATTACCATCTACCAAACTTCCAAACAAGGCATATAGTACCCAAACAGCAGAAATGCGCAAGTTGAATAATAGCCCAGACCCTCAAGGTCAAAGTGGCACATCAGCTTTGGATACAGCTCGTTTAATGACTGCTCTGCATATTATTAAAAAACATCATCTGCAATACCGCGATCTCGTTCAAAAAATTGTGGCTCGCTGGGAAATCAAAAGCCTGGTGAAAGAAGAATGGTTGGCTGGGGTAATTTTTTCCAAAGGTAAACCTTATTCTACCCAAGAAGGGCGTTTAGGCTATGAGCAATATGCTGCTCAAGGATTAAAGCTTTGGGGGATAGAAGCTTTTAACGCTCTCCACAAAACCCCCATTCGACGTGTGAAAATTGAAGGTGTCTCGTTGGAAGTTGATCAGCGAGATCAAAAAAACTCTGGAGCGGGCAATTACCTAACTAACGAACCCTATCTGCTTTGGGGTCTGGAGATGGGTTGGCCAGATCACGTTAAACCTCAAGTTCAAGCTCTGTTAGATGTCCAAGAAAAGCGGTTTAAACGCACTGGTATACTGACCGCTGTAAATGAAGGCTCGATTAACCAGCCACCTTACTTTTTGTACTATAGCGTCTACGCTAATGGCCAAGAATGGACAGCGATTACCCCTAGTGGAAAAGCCTATCCAGATCTGCATTTCATTAGCACCAAAGCAGCTTTTGGTTGGTCAGTTTTGCTGCCAGATAATGATTATACTAACAAATTAAGGTCAGCCATCCAAAATTTAGCGGTTCCTGAACGGGGATTCTATGCTGGGCGTTATGAAAAGTCCAAATTGGGGAATAACACAGTTATGGATGCAAATACTAATGCCGTCATTTTAGAGAGTCTCTTATATGCAGCAAAAGGAAACACCCCTCTAATCGATTAATTTTTTGCACTAACTATCATGATAACTTTAACCTCTAAACCACCTAGCCTTGATACCTCAAATAGAAAGCTGTCTGTCTTTCCGGGGAATTCGCGATCATTTTTAAAACGACGCACAATGTTATTCCGTTATTTTGCTGAAATTAACTTACTATTGGGGTTTTGGTATTTGCAATGGCGGGTCTGCAATTCTCTTAATTATGATGCTTTGTGGTTAGCAGTACCTTTGCTGTTAGCCGAAATTTACAGCTACATTGGTGGAGTCTTATTTACCTTGGGCATGTGGCGACCGATCGAACGACAAACTAAGCCTTTAGAAGAAATGTCTCCAGCTTTACCAGCTACTGACTGGCCGACCTTGGATGCTTTTATCACTTGCTATAATGAATCGGCCACAATGGTCGAGACTACCGCTCGAGCTGCTCTGGCGATAGATTATCCAGTTACTAAGCTCATTGTCTATATTCTAGATGATGGAAACTCTCAACAAATGCGCGAGATGGCTCAACGGCTTTGTATAGAAGATCTGCAGTCTCCACTGTTACGAGCTGCCGCTGAACAGATCCAAACAGAACGGCAAGAACTAATCGATCGTCTAGATATGTTACAACAGCTCATGCCTGATACGTATGCTGCTGAAAAGTTCTTGGCCACAGCCATTTCCCACAACCAAACAGAATCTTTGAGTACCCGGTTTTTGCAAAATTTTCATCAGTTATTATTACTAAAAGAGCAAAAATATGCAACTGTGGAAGCTCAGGTGCAAGCTGAACAAGAGCGACTAAAACAAGCTATCCTCCACAAACAAATAGAACTGAGTGGATTGGCTCGTTGTCGTTATATTGCTAGACCTAAACCAGCCGGAAAGCCGCATCATGCCAAGGCAGGTAATATTAACCATGCAATCTTTGCTGGCGAGACTACTGGTGAATTCATTATAACTTTAGATGCCGATCACATTCCCAAACCACAGTTTCTGAAACATGTCTTGCCCTATTTTGTGACCTACAATTCTTGGAATGGTAAGTACGAAAGTAATCGGATTGCTCTAGTACAGACCCCTCAAGACTTTTCTAACCTGCCACCAGGTGACCCATATGGACATCAAGCTCATCTATTCTATGGTCCAATTCAACAGGGTAAGGATGGCTTGAATTCGGCATTTTATACTGGTACCAATGCAGTATTGCGGCGAGAGGCGATCGTCAATACTGGTTTGAAATACTTTGCCCAAGCTTATGCTCAAGACGAGAAAAGTCTAGATGAATTTGACTTAATAGGTGGGGTTTCCAGCAGCAGTATTACTGAGGATATGAATACAGCGATGCGTTTACATGCCGCAGGTTGGCAATCCATTTACCATAATGAGCTACTGGCGATCGGCCTCGCTCCAGACGACCTCAGTTCAACCTTGCAGCAGCGTTTACGTTGGGCACAAGGAACTATTCAGGTAATGACTCAAGAAAATCCATTAACCAAACCAGGATTGTCTTTTTGGCAGCGACTTCAGTATTTCCAGACAATGTATAGCTACTTTTCCGGCTTTGCAATGGTAGTTTTTCTAATTTGTCCAATCATCTTCTTTTTTACTGGCACTGTGCCAGTGACAGCTTATGGAAATGACTTTGTACGGCATTTCTTGCCCGCCTTCATTTTTAACAGAGTGACTTTTTTGATTATTGGTTGGGGGATACCTGCACGAGAGTTATGGCGGTCAGAGCAATATGCTCTCTCTTTATTCCCGCTGTTTATTCAGGCGGTGTGGAGTGTCATCAGCAAGCGCTCAATTCATTTTAAAGTCACTCCTAAAGAGCGTCAGTCCGGTGTGTATTTTAACTTAATCAAGCCTCAACTGATTATTTTTGGCTTTACTATTCTGGGGATGTCTTGGAGTTTAGGATTATTTATCCTTGGTCAACTAACTGATCCGTTTGTTTACCTAGTTAATGCTAGCTGGTCAATTTATAACCTGTCATTGCTCTGGTCTGTAATTGGTGCAGCCACATGGAAGCCTGAATCAACTAAGTAATATTTCTACTTTTATTGTTTGAGGCTTGCTATGTGTTTCTTTTTCTCTGTAATCGGGCATTCTAAGTTGAATCTACCCTTTGTAAGTAATTAGCTCTATTTATGTCGAGGTATGAGAAGTGAGTTCTGAGGTAAAAGTATTACGACCAGTTGGTATCTTGAATGCAACTTGTGCCAATAAGCTTCGTGAAATGATTGGTGATTTTATACAGGCGAAGCAGGTGAATATTCTAATTGACTGTGCGGGCATTGAGTTTATGGATAGTATGGGTTTGAGCTGTCTCATTATGTCCTTAAAAAAAGTGCGTATAGCCGGAGGTAGCCTTGCACTCACCAATACTAATAGTCAAATTCGACTTCTTTTAGAAGTTGCTGCTTTGGAAGATTCATTTAAGATGAATGCTGAAAGCCTAGTAGTGATTAAAACAACTAACTGGAAAAACGAACCAATATTTTATTTGGAGAACTTATAATTAACAGACTAAACTCTCTAGATCTAAAAAGTCTTGATTTAGAGAAAACCTAATGATAACCAATCAATAATTACATATTTCAGGTGATAAAATGAGTTCAGATATTAAAGTGGTAAGACCTCTAGGTATTTTAGACAGTATTTGCGGCAATCAACTCCGTCGAGACGTTGGAGATTTACTAGAGTCTAAGCAAGTCAATATTTTAGTTGATTGTCAAGAAGTCGAGTTCATGGATAGCTCTGGTTTGAGTTGCTTAATCATGACCTTAAAAAATGTACGTGCTAGTGGAGGGGATTTAGCTCTTAGCAAGATTAACGGTCAAGTAAGGCTTTTATTAGAATTGACAGCCATGGACAACATTTTCAAGGTTTATGATAGCATTGAAGAGTTCAGCCAAAGCATTTTTACTTTGAATTAACGATTAATTGTTAATTCAAACTCTATTTACGAAAAGCCGCAAGATAAATTTTGGGGATGTATATCTTGCGGCTTTTACAATCTTTGCATTATCTGCTAAACACTAAATTTAACTTGTACCAGTGAACAATCATCGTCAAAATGCCCCGACGCACTAGTTTTACAGATAGAATCTAATATTTCTTTAACATTAATATTAGTAGATTTATTCAAGATAGCAATATTTTTGCTGAATCCTTGCATATCTCCCATTTGACCGCTAGCTGTAATAAATTCATAAATACCATCACTAAAAATATATAAGGTACTACCAGTTTGAACAAGATGAGTGCCTTCAGTGAAAATTGATTCAGCAAACACCCCGATTGGAGAACCTCGTGTTTTTAAAGATTTTATAGGTAAAGTTTCCTCATTAGTAATTAGCAGTGCTGCTGGATGTCCAGCACTAGCATAGGTCAAAATTTTTGTCCGACGATGATAGACCCCATACCACATTGTGAAGTAACGAGAATTATGCTCATTCATTTGAAAGGCTTCATTCAAAACTCGTAAAACATTAATTGGTCGGTGAAAATCGAGATCGGGTAAAGATTGAGAACGTAGTGCATTTTGAATGATCGCTGAGGGTAATGCAGCGCCTAAACCATGCCCAGACACATCTAATAAGTAAACTACTAAGTGGTCAGTGTCTAACCAGAAATAGTCGAAACAGTCTCCACCCAACTGACGGGATGGGATAAACTGGCTGTCGATGCTAATGTCACCTGTGATGGGCATGGGTAGTAGCGATCGTACATATTCTGCTGCTTCTAGCAATTCTGCTTCCATTTGCTGCTTTTGGGTTTGCAAATCAGCAGCCAACTTTTTCATATCCTCAGCCGATTGATATAAACGTAATCCAGCTCTCACCCTAGCTTTTAACTCTGCAACATCGATCGGCTTAGTTAAAAAGTCATCAGCTCCAGCATCCAAACCTTCTACTCTATCTTTGATTTCGGAGCGGGAGGTCAGTAATATAAAAAAAGTAGTTGATAATTCTACGGTAGCCTTAATCTGCCGACAGACCTCTAAGCCATCCATGCCATCCATCAACCAATCACAAATAATTAAAGAGGGGTGAATACTCTTTGCCGTAATTAACCCCTCTTCACCACTGTGAGCAGTGATTACTTCATAATTTTGCTCTTGAAGTGTCCGCTTTAAAACGATCCGAATTACGGGATCGTCGTCAATAATAAGAATAGGAGCCATGTCATTTACTCAAAGAATTTTTACCCCAGTTTACCCTGTAAGAGAGAAGACTACCCATCATTTAGCTAAAATAGGCTTAATTTAAGTCAATATGGTATAAACTTTGGAAAGTTCTGAGATAAAACCATATCACTAGTGCATAATTAATTACTTAGTAACAACGTGGACAATCAATTTTCTCTACAGGTTAAAACAGACTTAAACGTTTTGCCATCAGTCCTCACCTGGTTCAATGCAAACCATCCAGCACCGATACCAGAGAATATTTGGATCAAATGTCAAACAGCTTTGGCAGAAGGCTTGACCAATACGATTCGTCATGCCCACAGAGATCTAGATACTAATACTCCTATTTTAATTGAAGTATCAGTATTCACTGGTACCTTAGAGATCCGGATTTGGGATCATGGACCAGCTTTCGACTTGACACAGCAACTAGCAACTACAGCAGATTTCATTGACCAAAATCAAATTGGAGGGCGTGGTTTATACCTCATTCAACGTCTCTGCGACGATTTCAGTTATTCCCGATCAGCTGATCAGCACAATTGTTTATTACTGGTCAAGCACTTTGACCCGACTTAGCCTAGCTTGAAGCCAAACTTGAAGCTGATGGAATTTTTGCTCAGCCTCCCAAAGATTTTCTTCTACCCCAACTAACTCTTGAATGCGAGCAGCTTGCTCAATTTGATTGGCTGGTTGCGATAAACCAATCACACCTACTCCTGCACTTGAGCCTTTGATGTAATGAGCCTCTCGTTCTACTTTACAACAGTCTCCGGCAGTAATAGCAATACGTAAGTTCTGTAGGCGTTCCGGTAATGTATCAAGCAAAATTTGGATAACTTCTAGTTTGCTGGACTCGTCATTACCAAACAACTGTTGTAAATATTTTTCATCAACTAATTCATCTGATACAGACTCATTTGGCAATAAATCTGTGGAAATAGAGATCACCGACAGGTTTTCCTTGGTAGCATCTAACCCTGTTATTGCACTTGTAATATCTGTTGGTACAGAGCAAGAAGCCGTCATCAGTATTCTGTGCCAGTGGGAAAGTTTTTCAGCTAAATCTTCTTTGCGTACTGGCTTACTTAAGTAATCATCCATTCCAGCATCAAAACAGCGCTGGCGATCTTCCGCCATAGCGTTGGCAGTCATGGCAATAATTACCGGTTGTTTTTTGATGCTTTTAGACTGACGAATAGCACGAGTAGCCATATAGCCATCCATAACTGGCATCTGACAATCCATCAAAATTAGATCGTAATCTATTTGAAGCATCAAATCTAGCGCCTCTTGACCATTAGCTGCTATGTCAGCTTCATAGTTTAGATTCTTTAATTGATACAAGGCTACTTTCTGATTAGCAGCACTGTCCTCGGTTAACAAGATTTTAATTTGGCTTAGTTGGTCACTTAAAGATCCGAAGGTGCTGTCTGTAGGTGATGTAGACAGGGCAAAAGTATCCAGGCCATCCCAAGTTGAACTATCCCAATTAATTACTTCCATTAAGCAATCTAATAACCGTGATTGTTTAACTGGCTTGGTTAAATAGGCTGCAAAGCCCATCTGGCGAATCTGTTGCTGAGTTCTGGTTCTGGCCAATGATGTGAGCATAACTAAAATAGTTTCTGCCAAAATTGGATCGGATTTAATTTGATTACCAAGCATCTCCCCATCCATAGCAGGCATTTGCATATCTAAAATAGCAATTTTGTAAGGAGTACCTTCTGTTATTGCTTGGCGCAAAAAAATCAAGGCTTCTTCGCCAGAAGCTGCTTCATCAACAACCACACCCCAGTTCGCTGTTTGGTAGCGCACAATCTGGCGATTGGTTTCGTTGTCATCTACTACCAACAACCTAATACCATCTAAATCAACCCGTAAATTTTGTTGGAGTGAACTGTTGACAGGCTGAAGTTGTTTATCAAAAGTAATTGTGAACCAGAATTGCGAACCCTTTCCAGCGGTACTATCAATCCCAATCTGTCCTCCCATCAATTCAACTAATTGCTTACAGATCGATAGACCTAAACCAGTACCGCCATATTTGCGTGTGGTAGAAGAATCCACCTGTACAAAGGGAGTAAATAATTTTTCCTGGGCATCTGTCGGAATTCCAATACCGGTATCGTCAATTGAAAACAAAATATCTGCTGTAGAATCGGTTTCAGACATTAATGAAATGCGAATAACCACTTCACCCGCACTTGTAAATTTAATGCCATTACCTACTAAATTGATTAAAATTTGCCGCAGCCTAGTAACGTCTCCTCGTAAGCGAGTAGGCACATTAGGTGGTCTCAGTACCGCAATCTCCAAACCTTTAGTATTAGCTGATGGAGCAAGCATTCCAACCACATCTTCGGTGCAACTAACTAAATCAAAATCTAATATTTCTATTTCAACTTCTCCAGCTTCTAATTTGGAGAAATCTAATATTTCGTTAATTAAAGTGAGTAAAGCATCACCACTACTACGAACTGTTTCTACAAAATCTCGTTGTTGAGTACTTAGTTTGGTTTCTAACAACAGTCCAGTCATCCCGATTACAGCATTCATGGGTGTCCGAATTTCGTGGCTCATAGTAGCTAAAAAAACTGTCTTTAAAGATGCCGCTTTCTCAGCTTCTCTCTTGGCTATCTCTGCTGCTTTGCGAGACTGATCAAGAGCACGGTTTTGTTGGGTCAATTTGTAACTTTGCTTTGTAGTTTGGGTTAATAAATCAGATTGAGCTAGAGCGATTTCTACTTGATCAGCTAGCGGATATAATAGGTCAAGTTCAAATGCTTGCCAACGACGAGGTGCGACACAATGATGGGCAATGAGCAAACCCCATAACTGGTTATTTTGCAGCAGTGGTACTACTAAATTAGCTTTAACCTGATACCTACGTAATAACTCTTTGTGGCAATTTGTCAGATCGCTTAACTCTATATCATTAATTACTTGAATACTGCCTTTCTGATACTTTTTCCACTGTCCTTCCATAAAACAAGTATCTTGAATATTTTCACCTAAAGTGGCAGTCCACTGGGGCAGCACAGATTCAACTACCACTGAGCCAGACCAGTCAGAATGAAACTGGTAGATTACTACCCGGTCAACTTCCAAGAATTTTCGCACTTCAGCAACTGTGGTGTTGAGAATATCTTCTAAGTCTAGAGATTGACGTATCCGCAATGTGATTGCAGTTAGAAGTTGGTTATGAGAATTATGCCGTTGAATTTCTAGTTCAATTTTTTTGCATTCGATGAACTGATTAAGTTGAAACCCAATCGCTGTCAATAAATGTACTAAGTTGTCATCAGGTATTTGTACCGCCCTATTAAAAATAGTCACAACCCCTAATACTTGCTGATCATTTAAAATTGGAAACCCCATAGCTTGCGTCAGGCCAGCTTCACTAGCAGCCTTTGCTAATAAACAATTAGAGTCAATTTCTAGCCCTTTGACCCAAATTGGCTTGCTCTGCTGCCATATTTTGCCAGCCAAGCTTTTTCCAGCATAAACGTCTAAGGATTTAGCAACTTCATTCATTTTTTCCGCCTGCACAGTTGGTTGATGCCAAGCAGCCAGAAATTGTAGTTTATCCGCTTCTGTATCTACAGACCATAAATGCCCTGCATCCCATTCTAAAATTTTACAAAGCGATCGCAGGACTCCAGCAGCGGCATTTGCTAATGTATCTGCTTCTGCCAATATGTGAGTTACAGCATATTGAGCAGTACGATATCTATCTATTCTTTTTTGATCGGTAACATCATTTAATAACCCAGAAGTACCAATTACTTGATTGTCAGAGTTAATAATTTCATAACTGGTAACTTCCATCCAGCGAAAATCTCCCTTTTGGGTGAAGTAACGCATGATTCGATGGTTTCTGTTTTCCGTCTGAATGTTTGTAATACTGCTGTTCTGGCTGTCTAATTCATATTGTTCTTCACTGAGTTGCACAAAATCTAATAAATTTTTCCCGAGACTGTCCGAAATTTTAAAGCCAGTTACATCTTGCCAAGACGGACTTAAAAAAGTTAATATCCCGTCAAAATCAGTTTGATAAATAACCTCACGAGCATTATCAATAATTGATTTATAGTATTGTTGCTGTTCTTTTAAACTTATTTCTGTTTGACGACTTTCAGTAATATCTATACCAGTGCTTAAAATATATTCTATTGATTTATCCGGGGAAAGTAAAATTGTATTGAAACAAGAAATCAAGTGTCGTTCTCCAGTACTAGTCACCCAATAGCTTTCATGATTACAGGAAGGCTTCTTATTATGCAACATGTCTAACAGTAACTCTTTCACTCGCACAGTTTCTTCTGGACATAGTAAAGCTTCCCAAAAAATTTTGTGCTGAATTTCTGAAAAGCTGTAGCCACTAATGTTCTCACATCGACGATTGAAACGAACAATTCTCCCTTGCTGATCGAGGACAATGACTAAAGCATCAGATGTATCCAAAACAGCCGCCATAAAATCTCGCTCTTGAGACTGAAGTTCTTCGTTAGCTTTCCGTTGAGCTAACTCCCGCCACATCATATAAAACGTCAGCCCTAAAACCAAAATACCAATACAAATCTCAGTTAAAGTTAATAATATGGAGAGTTGTAAAGAGGCTCTAGTCTGACGAATAAATTCAGCATTTCTGTTATTGGACTGAGGTTTTGCTCTTTGACCAGTCTCCAAAGCTGGAGTGAAAAATTGTGGCAGTATTTGTTCTATTTTTACTGCTTCATACAGTGAGTGAACAGCGATTCCGTTCATAATCAAAAATAATATCCCAAACCCCAAAGCGATCTTACGACCCGAGTTGACTTGACTTTTTTTTGGGATTACTGCTAGTTGTGGAGGGCTAATCGGTGAATGTTTATCGATTTGCTGTACAACTTGTTTTGCTAGAACCTCCATTGCAGTAATTTGTTCGGCATTGAGCTGACGAGGTCTTTGGTCAATTATGCATAAAGTACCTATGGCATATCCATTACTAGTAATTAAGGGAAAACCAGCATAAAATCTTACATAGGGTTTATTAATTACTAATGAATTGTTTTTAAACCGCTCATCAGCAAGGGCATCGGGGATAATTAGTGGCTCAGAGCACAAAATGCTATGGGCGCAAAATGCTGAGTCACACGGAGCTTCTGTGAAGTCTAACCCCACGCTAGATTTAAACCACTGCCGATTTCGATCGACTAAACTCACCAAGGCAATTGGAACTTGGCATGTTTTAGCAGCCGCCCGAGTAATACTATCAAATCTTTCCTCGGGCTGAGTATCTAAAATTTTACATTGCATCAATGTTGCTAAGCGATCGGACTCATTGACGGGTAGGGAAGCTTTGGGCATGTCAATAACTGCAACTTGTAAATTTACTGAGTACTCATGTCGATGAACAGCTTGATGCGTGAGCAAAATGGTGCAACATTCATACTGTAATTGTTCACACATTTTTTGTAAAAATAACATTATAGCGGTTTCATCTTGAGTGAAGTACACAAAAATCTTTGTCTGAAGCTACTTTCAGCACTATTAGATGTACTTCACTCGAAGTGAATTTGCTATAGTGAAAGATTGGATTTAGTAAAAATAATTGCATTTATTCAAAAGTGTTTGCTGTTGCTTAAGTTTGCCAGTAAAGTTGAGCTACATCCTAGTCTTTGCCCCATTCGCCCCTGCCCATTAATCGCAGTCAACAAAACCCAGCGCTACCCATGCTCCTACCTAGTGGGTCGAAAATCGGCCAGCTTAATCTCATAAGTCATGGGATCGACATATTTCGGGTCAACACCCGAGGCTGTCCAGTCCAAAGAATGACTGAAGGCAACTGTAACTTTGCCATCGGCAGCCTTGGCAGTCCACTTCTCTCCAGGACAAGTTTGGGAGGACTGACTGAAGTCTTTGGCTACTATTGCTGCGGGTTGACCAGCCTTGAGATTATTTCTAACTTGCCTGTTGGAAAAGTTGACATTAGGGTTCTGATACTTACTGATAATGTCTAATAGTGTGCCGGCTTGTAACCAGCATAAGGTATGGTGCAGTGGGGAAGTGAGAAATTTATTGCTATCTGGTTTGGGTACAAATTTTTTAAAAAAGGGGACTTTTTTATACCACATGGTCATGACCAACAGCTAGCTTACCCGACTAGGGTACCCATAATGGAGCTAAAATCCATCATGATGACCCCGATCGATTAACAAAAACCAGCGCTATCTACACGGTACTCTGGAATAAGTATTGCATGATTCATCCTGCTGTAATCTGCTGTGGGAGAGCTATTTCTTTGTTGAAAATAATCAAGCTACGTTTCTTCGCAGTGTCGGCCTTTGGTCAGATGGACTCATTCTAAAGTTGAAGTCAGATGAGCTGAATATCGATCTTCGGTGTCTAGCCAAAGTTGTTATAGTGATTAAGAGTGAACTTTGACCCAGGCTATATGTATAGAGGAATGCCATGCTGGAATATCTACCGCCTTTAAACGAGCATAATTTGCCTTATCCCGATACCATGCACCCGATCGTGGTTCACTTTGTGATTGCGATGGTGTTATTTGCGGCGGGCTGCGATTTGATCGGTTATTTTACCCGCAACCCGCGTATGTATGAGGTTAGCTGGTGGAATATGTTTTTCGCGACGGTTTCTATTTTTATCGCTGTAATTTTCGGACAAGTCGAAGCTGGTTTAGCAGAACCTTACAGCGCGGTAGAATCAACTCTAAGCCTGCACACGATTCTTGGTTGGTCGTTATCAGGGATACTAGCTGGGATCACCAGTTGGCGGTACATACTGCGATCTCGCGACCCCAAATATATTCCTGTGCCCTATTTAGCAGTAGGAGTTTTACTAACTGGGCTGGTATTCTATCAAACTTATTTGGGCGACAAGTTGGTATGGGTGTATGGACTGCACACTGTCCAAGTTGTTGAGGCAATTCGACAGGGAGTGTTGTAAATGAATCCAGAATTACTAGGTCGAGTGTCAGCGCAAATGGGGGCGAATGGTTTACCCTACACAATTCCCATTCACCCTAATTTAGTCCATCTAACGCTGGGATTATTTATTGTGGCGATCGGTTTTGATATTGTTGGGGCGTTATTTCCGCTCGAAAAGCCCGTATTTAAGCTGTTAGCAATTCCGGCGACCCGATCGAATTTCTTTGATGTTGGCTGGTATAATATGGCCGCCGCTGCGGGCATTACCTTCTTTACAGTTGCCGCCGGATTTTATGAGGTGATGCTGGCTGACTCACCAGCGGGTGTCAAAAGTGCTTGGGGCTTGGAAGCTTTTGAGACGATGCTATGGCATGGTGTGGGTGGTGTGGTGCTGCTAGGGGCAATCGTAGGGATGACGATCTGGAGAGGCTACCAGCGATTTGTTTGGCGCAAGGATTTATCGCGACAGGTACAGTGGAGTTATGTGTTTGTAGGGCTGTTTATCTTTGGACTGATGTTTGTTCACGGCACCCTTGGCGCACATTTAGCGGGTGAATTCGGGGTACATAATACCGCCGATCATCTATTGCGATTAGGGCAAGATCCCAACGTGAGTTTACGATGAAAAAACAAACAATATTAACTTTAGCAATCGCCGCGATCGGCATAGCAGCAATTAGTTGGTGGGTGGGACAGGAATCCTATACCTGGTTTCCACCCCAAGCCTCAGCCGAATCGATTTTAATCGATCGACTATTTAGCGTCTTAGTCACGATCGGCAGCTTTGTTTTTTTGGGAGTAGTGGGAGCATTAATTTATGCTGTCTTATTTCAACAGGCTGGTAAATACGAGTCTGGAGATGGTCCACCGATCGAAGGTAATATTCCTTTGGAGATTGTCTGGACAGCCATTCCGTTTGTATTGGTGATGGGGATTGCCTTTTACAGTTACAAGATCTATGACCAAATGGAAATTCGCGGCCCAATGGAGCATGACCATAGTGCCGCGATGGTGATGTCAGGATCTGGAGACGAGATCGAAGTGATCGCTAAACAGTGGGCGTGGGAATTTCGCTATCCCGCCCAAAAAGTTACCAGCACCGAACTACACCTCCCCGTAAATCAACGGGCACACCTGATCCTCAAAGCCCAGGACGTGATTCATGGCTTCTATATACCAGCTTTCCGGCTCAAGCAAGATATGATCCCTGGGCAGGCTGGCAACTTTGAGTTCACGCCGATTTTGGCCGGTAAATATCGCCTGCGAGACTCCCAATACAGCGGCACTTACTTCGCCGCCATGCAGGCAAATGTCGTCGTTGAACCCGCCGCCGACTATCAAAACTGGCTAAGGCGATCGGCGGCTACAACGCCCGCAATCGCTCACAATACTGCATTTGCCGAATACAACCAAAAATCGACCCGCGCAGGCTGGAAAACGATTGTCCCCGCAGCTCCACCGATAGTTAATTACTCGAATCCTAATGACTAATATATCTATTCCCGAAATTGACATCGATACTAATCGTTCTCACGAGCCAGAAGACTGGCGGCGATTTTTTGGATTTAGCACCGATCATAAAGTGATCGGCATTCAGTATATCGTTACCGCCTTTTTCTTCTTCTTGGTTGGCGGTGTGTTTGCGATGATTATTCGCGGCGAACTGCTCACCCCCGAATCTGATTTAGTCGATCGAACAGTCTATAATGCCATGTTCACCATGCACGGCACCGTGATGCTGTTTCTGTGGACGTTTCCCGTCTTAGCCGGATTGGCAAACTACTTAGTGCCGCTGATGATTGGCGCACGGGATATGGCTTTTCCGCGCTTGAATGCGATCGCTTTCTGGATGATTCCGATCTTTGGAATCGTCTTGATTGGTAGTTTCCTCGTCCCTGGCGGCCCCGCTCAGTCCGGCTGGTGGTCATATCCTCCTGTCAGTCTCCAGAACCCCTCAGGAAACCTAATTAACGGTCAATTTCTGTGGTTACTGGCGATCGTGCTCTCAGGAATCTCGTCTATTCTAGGGGCAATTAATATTGTCACCACGATCTTCCGAATGCGCGCACCAGGCATGACTTGGTTTCGGATGCCTGTATTTGTGTGGGCGGTATTAAGTGCCCAAATTATTCAATTATTTGGTTTACCCGCCCTCACCGCCGGTGCGGTACTATTACTCTGCGATCTCGTCGCGGGTACTAGCTTCTACGATCCGGCTAAGGGTGGCGATCCCGTGTTGTTCCAACACTTTTTTTGGTTCTATTCTCACCCGGCTGTCTACGTGATTATTCTTCCCGTATTTGGTATCTTCTCCGAGCTATTTCCGGTATATGCCCGCAAGCCATTGTTCGGCTACAAAGTGGTAGCGGTTTCATCCCTGATTATTACGGGTTTGAGCGCCGTTGTCTGGGTGCATCACATGTTTGCCAGCGGTACGCCTGGTTGGATGCGGATGTTATTCATGTTCACGACGATGCTGATTTCTGTCCCCACCGGGATTAAAGTATTTGCCTGGGTGGGGACGATTTGGGGTGGTAAATTACGCCTAGATACTCCCATGCTATTTGCAATGGGCGGACTGGTGATGTTTGTTTTCTCTGGGATTACTGGCATTATGTTAGCTGCCGTACCCGTTGATATTCACGTTAATAACACCTACTTTGTGGTCGGGCATTTTCACTATGTGATCTACGGAGCAACGGTAATGGGAATCTATGCCGCACTCTATCACTGGTTCCCCAAAATGACGGGGCGGATGTACAATGAAGGCTTGGGTAAACTTCACTTTGCGCTTACTTTTCTGGGTACCAATCTCAACTTTTTTCCGATGCACCCGTTAGGATTACAAGGAATGCCTCGGCGGGTGGCTTCATACGATCCAGAATTCGCTTTTTGGAACGTGATTGCGAGTTTGGGTGGTTTCTTATTAGGTATGTCTACGCTGCCTTTCTTAGTTAATATCGTGGGTTCATGGGTACAGGGCAAAAAAGTTTCAGCCAACCCCTGGCGAGCAATTGGCTTGGAGTGGTTAATTGCTTCACCACCACCCCATGAAAACTTTGAGGAATTGCCGATCGTTGTTGCTGAGCCTTATGGTTATGGAATGAATGAACCACTAGTATCGAATGCCGATAAACTATAAGTGGCTTGATTCAAGTCAAAGAGGTTTGTTTACTCTCCGCTTAACCTGATTCAGAGCAAAAATTAGCAAAATGATAAATACAAGCGAAATTGATAACTCGATCGAAAGTGCAGCTCAAAATATAGCTCATCATGATGAATCAGACAATCGGATGTTTGGGTTTATTATCTTCTTGCTATCTGAAAGTGTGGTTTTTCTAGGCTTTTTTATTGGCTACTATGTCTATAAAACTAATGCTGTTGATTGGCTCCCCGCAGGTGTATCGGGATTAGAAATTCGTGAGCCAGCAATTAATACGGTGATTTTGGTATCGAGTAGTTTTGTAATTTATATTGCCGAACGCTGTTTACGTCAGCAAAATCTATGGGGGTTTCGCTTTTTTTGGCTGCTGACAATGTTGATGGGTAGCTACTTTCTCTATGGTCAAATCATCGAATGGCAGGGGCTAAAGTTTGGATTTACATCTGGTTTATTTGGCGGCACCTTTTACTTACTCACTGGTTTTCACGGACTGCACGTTTTGACTGGAGTACTGCTCCAATCGCTGATGTTAATTCGATCGTTTATCCCTGGTAATTATGACAAAGGAGAATTTGGCGTTGAAGCAACATCATTATTTTGGCACTTTGTCGATGTGATCTGGATTATTTTGTTTTTATTGCTCTATGTTTGGCAGTAATAGAGATACTAATAAATATTAATAGTAAATAACAGAGTCTAAGGGAGAAAATATGATTATTGATGACCAAAATTACGATCTAATTATTGTTGGAACAGGTGCAGGTGGCGGTACGCTCGCCCACAAACTCGCAGCCGCAGGGAAGAAAATTCTGATCTTAGAGCGGGGTGATTTCATGTCTGCCGCCGCCCAAAATCGCAGTGATGTAGATGTCTTCAAACGCGATCAATATCACGCCCCAGAACAGTGGTATGACAGTGCCGGAGAACCATTCTCGCCCCAGATGAACTATGCCGTGGGTGGAAACACGAAGATTTATAATGGCGCATTGCTACGACTGCGAGAACAGGATTTTGAGGCGGTAAAACATCAAGGGGGGATCTCCCCAGCATGGTGTCTGAAATATGCAGACTTCGCCCCTTACTATACTGAAGCCGAAGCTCTCTACCAAGTTCATGGGCAAAGTAGCAGCGATCCCACCGAACCATCTCACAGTAGCGAATATCCCTTTCCAGCGATCGAGCATCAAGCTCAAGTCCAAGATGTCGTCACCGCCATCGAGAAACAAGGTTTACATCCTGCTTCAATTCCCCTATCTCTAAACCTCCAAGCAGAAGATCCTACTGGAGATGCCGAAATGTACGGAATTAATCCCGCCTTAAAGTATCCCAATGTCACTCTCAAGACAGGGGCAAAAGTTGTTTGTTTACACACCAATCCTTCGGGGCGGGTGGTGAAAGGAGTAGAAGCAGAAATCGGCGGACAATGTTATCTATTTTTGGCAAATATTATCGTCTTAGCCTGCGGGGCGGTAAATTCAGCCGCGCTCCTATTAAATTCTCGCAGCGATCTTCATCCCCAGGGATTAGCGAATAGCTCCGATTTGGTGGGGCGAAATTTAATGAAGGGTTTGATGACTGCGGTAGTTCAACTCAGCAAGAAACAAAACTCTGGAGTATTTTCCCGCAGCATTTATGTAAATGATTTTTATTGGGGTGATCAAGATTTCGCTTACCCAATGGGACATATCTATAATACGGGGGGGCTGCTTACCGATCCGATTTTTACTGAGGCTCCACCAATGCTATCTGTATTGGCCAAATTTATGCCAGGATTTGGGATTAAACAGTTAGCTACTCACTCAATTGGTTGGTGGGCGCAAACAGCAGATTTACCCGATCTTGATAACCGCGTGCGACTCATCGGCAACAAAATTCAGATTAACTATACTCCCAATAATACCGAGGCACACGATCGACTAATTTATCGGTGGATTGAGATCTTGAAAGGAGTAGAAAAATCTATTGATGGCTTCCAACCTGGTGTTTTACATCCCAAAGGCGAAGCACCGCTAGCCGTAATGGCGCATCAGTGCGGCACATGTCGCTTTGGTGAAGATCCCCAAACCTCTGTGTTAGATCCCAATTGTCGCGCTCACGATTTGGATAATCTCTATGTGGTAGACGGTAGCTTCTTCCCTTCTAATGCCAGTGTCAGCCCAGCCTTGACGATTATGGCTAATGCGCTCAGAGTGGGAGAACATTTGATTGATCAACTACAGTAAGCTTCGATCGATTTTTGGTTAATTTGTTGCTTTGCCACAATCACAGTCGAGTTGTCTCATCACTGCTGGAGCCAACGCAGCCCAGAGCGGAGTATTTACGTCTGCAACTCTCAGGGCTTCTGCCGTCCAAGCGTTGCAGGTACGTAAAAAAGAATAACTGCCGATCGCTTCGTAAAAGGCGCTGTTTTGGTAAAGACCTTGCCTGATATAAGACGCTTGATTGTTTGTCGATCGCTGAAAGCTGTTATTAATAAACTTAGTGAGCTGCAAATATGCCGGTTTGCTGAGATTTATCTGCTTTACTTCAAAGGCCGCACCTAACCGCAATTTTGGTTCGATGTGTCCCCATACGTGCATGACACTTGGCCCTGGAATAAATAGGGTATCAAAAATTGTGATTGGATCAAAAGAAGAGTTCAAAAAGAAATTGCGATCGCCCCAGCCAAAGCTCAAATATTGATATTTATCAGCATCTGAACCTACCTGCTGCAAGTCTAGATGCTGTCGCCAATCAAAAATTTCATTGCTCACTGGCAAAATGATTTCGGCATGAAAATTATTGACGTTGCTGATATAAATGGGCACACTGCAATCAGCTTGTTTACCGTAAAACCATTTAGTCGGGGTAAATGCGCCAATCATGGCAACAAAACAGATTCCTAACAAACCTAACAAAAAGAATTTTACGATTTTTCTTAACTTTTTCATATCAATACTCCGGACAGATTTATAGCGACAGGAAAAGAGAGATTGACGAAAAGCGGCTTGTAGTATAAGGTGCAAGTTGTAAAGAAAGAACTTAAACAAGCTGCCTAATGAAAATATTATACAGATCCTCATGACAAAACGTCGAATTCTCATTGCGTACTTAGTAAATTGCCGAAATCCATATTTTCTACAAATATTGAAATAAGTCCTGAGTGCTTGTATGTGTACTATATCAACAAACACCGGTCGGATTGGTTGGACGTTTCGCTGGTACCGGACGTTATCTGATCATCACGGTTTATGAAGTTACTGAACTTGAGCGCTAATTGTATGTACGAATATAAATGTGAGTACTGCAACGGAACTGTTCAACCCAGAATCTTGAGGCGTGAGGCATTCAAACATCGAAAGTTAATTGGGTTATGATGCGAAGGATTCTGCTGCGGGTGAACGCTTTGGGTATATCCCGAATGGTTAGATTACAATTCCTGTACTTGTTGCAGTAACCAACTCATGCCACACTGACAGTTGCTTACAACCAGTTGCAACAGGATTTTCACATTGACAAGTGCCCAACAACGCGCCGCCCTACAGCGCCAAATCTGGCAAATCGCCAATGATGTTCGCGGCTCAGTCGATGGCTGGGATTTCAAGCAATACGTGCTTGGCACGCTGTTTTACCGTTTTATCAGTGAAAACTTTGCCAGCTATATCGAGGCGGATGATGAAAGTATTCATTACGACGAGCTGCCCGATCGGGTTATTACTAGCGACATCAAAGAAGATGCCATTAAAACCAAAGGCTACTTTATCTACCCCAGTCAGTTGTTTGCCACCATCGCCGCCAATGCCAACACCAACGAAAGCCTGAATACTGACCTAGCTGGGATTTTTTCGGCGATCGAAGGCTCGGCCAACGGCTACCCTTCCGAGCCAGATATCAAAGGTCTGTTTGCTGACTTTGACACCACCAGTAACCGCCTCGGTAACACCGTTAAGGATAAAAACCTGCGCTTGGCTGCTGTATTAAAGGGCGTGGCGGGTCTAGATTTTGGTGACTTTGCCGGCAGCCACATCGATTTATTTGGCGATGCCTATGAGTTTCTGATCTCCAACTATGCCGCTAATGCCGGGAAATCGGGGGGTGAGTTTTTTACTCCGCAGCATGTGTCCCGGCTGATTGCCTTGCTCGCTATGCACAAGCAAAGCCGTGTTAACAAGATTTATGACCCAGCCGCTGGCTCTGGTTCGCTGTTGCTGCAAGCCAAAAAGCATTTTGATGAACATTTGATCGAAGACGGTTTTTTTGGGCAAGAGATCAACCACACCACCTACAACCTGGCGCGGATGAATATGTTTTTGCACAACATTAACTACGACAAGTTTAATATCCAGCTTGGCAACACTCTGACTGATCCACACTTTGATGGTGATAAACCCTTCGATGCGATCGTTTCTAACCCGCCCTATTCGGTGAAATGGGTTGGTAGTGATGACCCAACGCTGATTAATGACGATCGCTTTGCGCCAGCGGGCGTGTTAGCTCCCAAGTCTAAAGCGGATTTTGCTTTTGTGCTGCATTGCTTGAGCTATTTATCGAGCAGGGGGCGTGCGGCGATCGTGTGTTTTCCGGGTATTTTTTATCGGGGCGGGGCGGAGGCCAAAATCAGGCAGTATTTGGTGGATAACAACTATGTTGAGACTGTGATTTCGCTTGCGTCTAATCTGTTTTTTGGCACTACGATCGCTGTGACTATTTTGGTGCTTTCTAAGCATAAGCCGGATACGACTACCCAGTTTATTGATGCTAGCGGCTTGTTTAAAAAAGAAACTAACAACAATACTCTTGCCGATGAGCATATTGATGCAATCATGGCGGTGTTTGATAGTAAGGCAAATAGCGATCACTTTGCTCGATCGGTGCCCTTGGATGAGATTGCTGCTAATGATTACAATCTGTCGGTCAGCAGCTATGTGGAGGCTAAAGACACCCGCGAAATCACCGATATTACTGCGCTCAATGCTGATTTGAAAACCACTGTGGCTAAGATCGATCGGCTGCGTGTTGAGATTGATGCGATCGTGGCGGAGATAGAAGCATGAGTAAATCAGAACAGTCTACTGAGGCGATCAATTTTGTGCAACAGGCTGTTGCACAACTACCGAACATCGAAGCTATCGAGCGGGAATTGCAGGGAATTGATGGAGGTGACTCATGAGCGGTATGAACTTTCTGGAAAAGCTGCTTGATGGCGTTGAGGTGGAATGGAAGCCTCTGGGGGAAGTAGTGTTACCAACGAGTAATATTAAATGGAGAAATGCAGATCGAATCTACCGCTATATTGATTTGACCTCTGTTAGCATTGAAACTAAAAGAATAGCTGAAACAACCGAAATAACAGCCAATAACGCACCAAGTAGAGCGCAGAAGCTTGTTGAAGAAAATGATGTTGTTTTTGCGACGACTCGGCCAGCTCAACAACGATATTGCTTGATTAATAACGAGTACTCTGGCGAAGTAGCCAGTACTGGCTACTGTATTTTACGAGCCAAAAAAGATGAGGTGTTGCCAAAATGGATTCTATACTGCATTGCTTCAAATGATTTTAAAATCTATGTTGAAGAAAATCAAAGTGGTTCAGCATACCCCGCAATTTCGGATACCAAGGTCAAAGATTTTATAATCCCCATTCCATGCCCAGACAATCCCAAAAAATCGTTTGAGATTCAAGCCGAAATCGTGCGGATTTTGGATGCTTTTACCGAGTTGACTGCTGAGTTGACCGCCGAGTTGGTCGCTGAGTTGGCCGATCGCAAGAAACAATATAACTACTACCGCGATCGGTTGTTGAGTTTTAAAGAAGGTGAAGTAGAGTGGAAGCCTTTGGCAGAGGTTGCTCTGGATTTTGGTCGCGGAAAATCAAAGCATCGACCAAGAAACGACCCTAAGCTATACGGTGGAAATACTCCATTTATTCAAACGGGCGATATTAGAAACGCTTCACATGTCATTACAACCTACGCGCAAACTTATAGTGATTTTGGGCTGGCGCAGAGTAAGTTATGGCCAAAAGGAACGCTTTGCATAACGATAGCTGCAAACATTGCAGAGACTACCATTCTTGGTTTTGATTCGTGCTTCCCTGACAGTATTATAGGTTTTGTTGCCAATCCAGAAAAAACAACTTCGAGTTATGTTGAATATCTTTTGTCTTCATTCAAAACGAAACTGCAATCACAAAGCACTGGTAGCGCACAAGATAATATCAATATGGGAACATTTGAAGCTATGCGTTTACCATTCCCACCCCTCCCAGAACAAGCCCGCATCGTCTCCATCCTCGACAAATTCGACGCTCTCACCAACTCCATCAGCGAAGGCTTGCCCCGTGAAATCGCCTTGCGCCAAAAGCAATACGAATATTACCGTGATTTGTTGCTAAGTTTTCCACCCCCTCTAACTCCCCTCAACAAGGAAGAAACTCAAACCTCCCCCCTGACAAGGGGGGAATGAGGGGGGGTAGTGCAAGGAGTACAACAGGAGCTAGCAATGGACAAAATATTCAACAAAACAGAATATAAACCACGCCGCCAAGCACTGCGCAATAACATGACCGAACCCGAAAAAAAGCTATGGCAAATATTGCGTGGCAAACAAATGGGCGTAAAATTTCGCAGACAACACGGTATCGGATATTACATTGCTGATTTTTATTGCCCTGAATTAAAGTTGGTCATCGAGGTCGATGGCAAGAGTCATGAATCAGCCGATGCACAATCCTATGATGCAATACGGCATGATTTTATGGTTTCTGTGGGCATCACCACATTACGGTTCACCAATGATGAAGTAATGAACCATCTTGACGGTGTTCATCAGCATCTGACGCAATACCTCAATGCTCGAAACCAAGGATAAGATCATATGGAAACCATCCGCCAAGCTTTAGTCGGCTGGACTTCGTTTACAGGGGGCTTACCCC
The DNA here is from genome assembly GCA_025359065.1 of Synechococcales cyanobacterium GL140_1_metabinner_5_sub. Classification (GTDB taxonomy): domain Bacteria; phylum Cyanobacteriota; class Cyanobacteriia; order Cyanobacteriales; family Chamaesiphonaceae; genus JAAFHZ01. The sequence continues at coordinate 58,419 of JANYHM010000119.1, forward strand.
CCAACCCCCCTTAAAAAGGGTGGCTTTGATAAAACTCCCTCCCACACCATAGAGAAATCCCATGAATAAAATCAGCCAAACAAAACAGCTTATCAGCGAAATCAATCGTTTGCATTATGACTTCTCAAAGGATTATTTTGAAACAGGGCGGGTCGAAAAAATCAATCTTTCTAGAACGATCGCCAATACGCCTGTCTCCCATATCTACAAGTATCGCCTAACCTTACACGAGAGCATAAACGACTACCTAATGACAGCAGACATCGACATCAAATACTTTTACCGAGTCAAAACCCGCGAAAGCATCGATGACAAAATCGAGCGTTATTCAGGTCGTGAAGATCAATACCCCGTTAATAACTGGCTCAATGACATTTTTGGTGCGCGTATTATTTTGACAGCCGCAGAAATAACTGCCGTTATGGACTTGCTGGATGACTGGCAGAATGAATTACAGCGGTTTGCAGGTTTATGAGGGACAATAACAGCAGTGAGCAAACCAGTTACGGAGATGCTCAGAATCGATCAAATCCATTGCTGTAGCAATTAAAACATTAACCGTTGCGGAGGTCTTCGGTGAAAACTGTCGGAGAAAAGCCTTTAACTGAGACCACCAATGCTCAATAGGGTTAAATTCTGGA
>JANYHM010000001.1 GCA_025359065.1 Synechococcales cyanobacterium GL140_1_metabinner_5_sub
TGATGCTGGTTGGTATCAGTACAGTCAATGGCTGGAGTACTACGGGAAAATCTGGGGCAAGGTAGTTTTGGCTGTATCGCCGAACTATACATCTCAAGACTGCTCTAACTGTGGTCATCGAGTTCAAAAGACTCTCAGTACTAGAACCCACTCCTGCCCCAACTGCAAAATTGAAATTTGCCGTGATACCAACGCGGCTATGAATATTTTGCAAAAGGGGTTGAAGGTTCTTGGTGTTTCCTCACCTGAAACGCCTTTATCAGTACCTTTGGGCAAAAGGGATCTGCCTCATGAAAACGAGGGAAAGCACGGGGAGAGATGTACCTCTACTGAACTTGAGCAATCATTTTCTGCAAGTAATTCTCTGTGAACCGTGAATAAGAATCCTCTCGCCGACCTGCCAGACAAGTGCCCGAATGCATTCGGGCAAAACTGTCGCAGGTTTAGGCAGAGGAGTATGTCAAAAAAGTCCTAATTCTCTTTTAAGCAAACTGATCGATCGCTCACCCACATAACTCTCACTCTCTACGACCTTAGGAATTCGTATTAAATCTTCACGAGCATCTTCGATCGCCTTTTTCACCCGCGCCAAACTTGATCGATCGCTCACGATTAAATGGGCACTGCGCACGATCGCCTTCAGCTTGTAACTATCTGCCACCTGGCAAGTATTAATCAAAATCTCCTCGCCCCGCATACTGTACACAATGGCCTCGGCGATCGCCAAAATTCCATCGCTAACGCTGACAATCCCTACCTGGCTGTTTTTGGGGACTGTTTTAAGTACAGCTAACTCTTTGCCATAATCTTGCAAATCTACCGGCAGCACTCGCACGGTGCGGTTGGCGGTGATTGCTTCTACGGCACTGATAAAATAACGACTGGTAACAACCGTGCCCGCATGGGTTTGGGCTAAAACTTCATCTAATTGTTCGATCGGCACCAACTGCACCGGAATCCCCAAAGACTGCTGTAACTCTTCGGTCATTAGCTCCCCGGCACCAATATCATGCTGGGGCACCGATACAAATACCCTGGCTCCACAGCGTAGTCGCCAGTCTATTTCGGCTAAAAATAGCTCCCGGGCTTCTCGCAGCGAAGCCCCATGAATCAACATTTTATTTAGGCTTTCGCTAGATACTTCTTGGACGTTCTGCCGAATCTCAGATACCGATAAGTCGGCGCTGCCGCTCTCGTTACCCAATGATTTTACGTAAATACCAGAACCAGCTATAGAATCAACCACTCCGGTAGTCTCTAACTGGTTATAGACTTTGCTGATAGTATTGCGGTGCAGCCCAGTTTGCATTGCCAATTGGCGGGTGCTGGGCAACCGATGACCGGGCGAAAATTGCCGGGACGCAATGCCAAACAAAAGTTGGTCATAAAGCTGTTTGGAAGCCGGAACATCACTGTCCGGCTGAATATGAAACTGCACTAAGTACCTGTGGCCGGTAACTTATTGGCTTTGGCTGCTGGGGCAGCGGGAATGGGTTTAACTGTTTTTTTTGCGGGCGCAGCTTTCTTCGCTGAAGTAACACCTTCAGGGGAAAGAGTACCCATTTCGAGCAGCTCCGTAATGGTGGCAAATGTATAGCCTTGAGCGCGCAGTTGCCGAATAATTTCAGGCACAGCTTTAGCAGTGTTTTCGTGATTACCGCCGCCATCGTGCATCAAGACAATGCCGCCCGGAGTAGCTTGAGAAACCACGGTTTTAATAATGCTTTCTGTCGAAGGACGACGAGGGTTGCTATCACCAGAATCGGCAGACCACATCAAAACAGTATCATTTCGCTGATGGGCATAATCTACCAAGCCGTTGGTTAATACTCCTCCGGGCGGACGAAAATAGGTAGTTTTGACGTTAAGACCTTCTAAGAGCATCTTATTGGTATCTTCGATTTCTCGTTGGGCAACTATACCATGCATGGCTTTATACCAGTGATGTTCGGTATGGTTAGCCATTTCGTGGCCAGCAGCTACAGTTTTTTTGGAGATTTCGGGGAAAGACTTCAGGGGTTGACCGATCACGAAAAAAGTAGCTTTAACGTTCTCTTTTTTGAGAGTGGCTAAAATATTTTCGGTGGTTTGAGGCCAAGGGCCATCATCAAAGGTCAGAGCTATGACTTTTTTGCCTTCTGGTAGAACCACATCTCTGATAGTTTTGGCGCGGAAAGGTGCTGGGTTGGCGTACTCTAAGGGTACTTTGGCCAAGACTTTTTGGTTGGCGGCGATCAAATCACCCACGCCCAGTTGAGCCAACGTTTCGATGTTAGAGTTGCCAAACATTTGAGTGGCTCCAATAAAAATGCCAATTACAGCAGCCAAACTGGCTACAGCAAGTCCAATAAATTTTAATAACTTCTGAGTGGAAGAGTTAGAAAGGGGCGTTTTCTTGTACATGAGTTTGCGTAGACGAATTTAGAGGTCAAGCTCTGACTAAGTTTTAGGCTGATTTTTGGGTTTGCTGGCAAACAACGCCCGTCTTAAATTGTCCTCATAATATCATGTAGCAAAAATCTTGACCGCTGAAAATGCTAGGGTCGCTATGCTATGTCCCATAGCCTTGAAGTATAATTCTGGGATGCTGAAGCCTGCCTGAAAGATATCCAGAGATATGCAGGCTGAACTTTCTCTATAACTTCTCTCCTAATCTTATGTCGAGTAAATCTACAGTGTCTGCTTTTTCGATGGACGACTTCGAGAAAGCCCTAAGCGCCGAATCGGTGAGCTTTGAAAAAGGTTCGATCATCAAGGGCAAAATCTTCAGTCACGATACCAATGGTGCCTACATAGATATCAAAGGTAAATCTTTGGCTTTTGTGCCGATCGAAGAAGCTGCTGGTGGCTATGAAGTAGATTTGGATGCTCTGCTGCCGATCGGTGAAGATTTTGAATTTATTGTGTTGCGCGAGCAAGATGCCGATGGTCAGGTAACGCTGTCACGGAAAGAATTGCAAATTAAGTATGCCTGGGACAAAATTGCCGATATTCAGGCCAACAAAGAATCGGTCACAGTCCGTATCACTGGTACTAATAAAGGCGGAGTAACAGTAGATTTTCAGGGCTTACGGGGCTTTATTCCTAAGTCGCAGCTTACTGAGCGCGATCTAGAATCGCTGAAGGGCAGCAATGTGACGGCCTTAATTATCGAAGCTGACCAAGAGCGGAACAAATTTGTGCTTTCTCAGCGCCAAGCCAGTCGCACTGCTAATTTCAGCCAGTTGCAGCTCGGTCAACTAATTACTGGACAAGTGGTTAGCATCAAGCCTTTTGGAGCATTTGTGGATTTTGATGGCACTACTGGCTTGCTGCACATCAAGCAAATTAGCCAAGAGTTTATTCCTGATGTAAATGCGGTGCTGTCGATCGGCCAAGAAATTAAGGCACTGATTGTGGCTCTTGACGAAGGTTCTGGCAAAATCTCTCTTTCCACCAGAGTGTTAGAAAACAAACCAGGTGAAATGGTTAAAGACCAACTAGAGGTAATGAATTCTGCCGATGCCCGAGCACCGCGCGCTGCCCAAAAACTATTCGGCGGCGGCGAATCAGAAGGCTAAATAAAAAATCGTAGGGGGCATTTAATTCTTAGCTGCCCCCTACGATTTTTTGTATCTGTCAATCTAACGGAATACGATACTGACTGATGTGTATTCGTGTACCCGCCAAATGACTTCGCCGATTAAATTGGCTACAGATAGAGGTGTGAGCTGAGGAAACATCCGATCAGGTGTAATAGGTAAAGTATTGGTGACAATTACTTCTTCAAATATGCCGCTAGAAAGACGTTCGATTGCTGGAGGTGAAAATACTGCGTGGGTTGCACAGGCATAAACCTGACTAGCTCCTTGCTCCCGCAGAATTCTGGCACCTTCGCTGATGGTGCCACCAGTATCGATCATGTCGTCTACTAAGATGGCAGTTTTGCCGCTGACATCCCCAATTACATTCATCACTTCGGCAATGTTGTGGGCTTGTCGCCGTTTGTCGATAATTGCTAAAGGCGCATCATTTAATCTTTTGGCAAAGGCTCGCGCTCTGGCGACCCCACCAACATCGGGTGATACAACTACGATATCTTTGAGGTTTTTGCTGAGAATATAGTCTACAATTACCGGTGAAGCATAAATGTGATCTAAAGGAATATCAAAATATCCTTGAATCTGTGCCGAGTGCAGATCCATGGCAATTACTCGATCGGCTCCTGATTCGGTAATTAAATTAGCCACTAGCTTAGCAGTAATCGATTCGCGCCCTGCGGTTTTGCGATCGGCTCTGGCATACCCATAGTAAGGAATCACGGCGGTAATGCGGCGCGCAGAAGCTCGCCGACAGGCATCGATCATTACCAACAGCTCCATCAGGTGGTCGTTGACTGGGAAACAGGTAGGCTGAATGATGTACACATCTCTGCCCCGGATAGATTCTTGAATTTGGACGTAGGTTTCGCCATCAGCAAAAGTTTTGGTAGTCATGGGGCTGAGATCCATACCCAAATACCGAGCGATTTCACGAGACAGCGGAACATTAGAAGAGCCCGAGAGCAGGCACAGATTGCTGTCTGAATTATTAGCTGGCATTGCTTTGTGCGAAAGCGGCAAAGTTGCAGACTGGATCAAAACAAACCCCAACGATAATTTGCAACCGCAATTCTAACATCGTTAGTTTGCAAATTATCGATAATGTCAGATTGATTTTCGAGATAGCGATTTTACGAAATAGCCCCTAACCTTGCCACAATTCGGAGGGCAGGAGATAATTATGAAAGATCACCGAGCGGTATTAGGTTCTTAGCCCCATGTCTTATTTTCCAATCATTGCTGGAGCCGTTGCGCTTTGGGGGCTGTGGTGGGGTTTTAAAAAATGGCAAAGACATCGTATTCTTGGCCGCCTTAACCGTAGTATCGGGGTTTCTCAGCAGTCTCCCTCTCTGGGTAAGGTAGCGCCCCATATTCGACAGAAGTTAATCAAGTCGCTGGGAAATAATCATGCTACGGTCGATCGATTGATCAACAATGCCAAGCTACGAAATCCGGGCGAACCGGAGCAATGGTATTGGGAGAAGGTACTTTATGAGTTAGAGCGCGATCGCTGGCGTTAGTCGCAAATCCCCAAAAAACGATGGCTCATGATAAATTAGGGGCTGTTATCAGTCATCGATCATGGCCAAACAGCTTCGGATCTTCGTTCCACCTCATCCCTTAATTCAGCATTGGCTAGGTATTGCCCGTGATGCTGCTGCGCCACCTAAAGTCTTTCGCCAAACTATGGCCGAGTTAGGCAAATGGTTAACCTATGAAGCAATCCGAGACTGGCTACCCACCGTAGAAATCGAGGTAAATACACCAGTTGCCCCGGCCAAAGCAACTTTTATTAATCCTCAGACTCCAATGGCGATCATTCCCATTCTGCGGGCGGGCTTGAGTTTAATAGAAGGCATCCAGTCAGTGTTGCCCCTAGAAACCAGCATTTATCACTTGGGCTTGGTGCGCAACGAAGAAACCCTAGAACCAAGCTGTTATCTAAATAAACTGCCCGATCGCATCCCCCCAGAATCCTTAATCTTGATCGCTGAACCAATGTTAGCCACTGGTGGCAGTCTGATGTTTGCTCTGAATGAGCTGGTCACAAGGGGAGCCGACCACAGTAACATTCGGGTGATTAGTATTGTGGCCGCCCCGCCCGCGCTGCAAAAACTGGCGATCGCCTACCCAGATCTCCAGATCTACGCCGCGATGATTGACGAAACCCTCAATGACCAAGGATTTATTTCCCCCGGCCTAGGAGATGTAGGAGATCGAGTTTTTGGTACTTAAACTAGCCAGTCACGAGATGGGAATGATAACATCAGCAATATCGATTGCAGGGAGATAAAAATGAGTCAAAAAGATGGGTTTAGCACAGGTTTCTTATTGGGCAGCATCATCGGCGGCCTAGTGGGTGGCACGATCGGAGTATTGTTGGTCAATCGGCAACAAGAAGGCGACGAGCCAGAAGTACTGCGCCGAGTCAAAGCTCGCACTCAAGGCAAAAATTCTGATAGCCAAAGCATTCAATCGACTCGCCAAAGCCTGGAAGATAAAATTGCGGATTTAAACGGCGCGATCGACGAAGTGCGATCATCTCTAAGTGATGCTCAGATAGAGCCGCTCCTAGAAATTGAACTCGCTCACAAACCGGTACTGTCGATCGAAACTCCCCTGACGGCAGAATAAAACGACGGAGTAGATTAGTAGAGATTGCCGACTGTTGAGAAAGCAGAAGTTCGGTTAAAATGCCTATGTACATTCCACAGTATTTTTTCTGGTAATCAAGTATGGCTGCTGCACTAATAGTCCAAACACTCCTGCAATTTATTAGCATTTATATTGCGCTCATCATCGTGCGCATTTTGCTGACTTGGTTCCCCACTGTTGAATGGGTACAACAAATTGCCTCCTTTTTGAGCGTTGTCACCGACCCTTACCTCAACCTATTTCGCAATTTAGTACCCCCGATCGGCGGTTTTGACTTTTCTACCATTTTGGCCGTAATTGTATTGCAAGTAGTGCAAGGCTCTTTGCAAAGCCTTGCGCCCACTCTAATAAGTAGCATCGGCTTCTAGTTCAAAAGTCGATCGGTCAAGTAGAATCAAGAGACTGTTCAATTTTTAAGATCGATCGATGACCAAAGTTTACCAAGTCGAACTCCATCACCAAGGAGCAGTACATACTATTGCTGTCCCAGAAGACAAACAGATCTTGTGGGCGGCTTTTGATGCGGGTATTGAGCTACCCACCTCTTGTAATTCTGGCGTTTGTACCACCTGTGCCGCCAAAATCATCTCTGGGGAAGTAGATCAAGCTGAAGGTATGGGAGTCAGTCCTGACCTCAGTGCCGAAGGCTATGTATTGCTCTGCGTGGCCTATCCTCGCTCAAACTTAAAGATTGAGACCGAAAAAGAAGATGAACTGTACGAGCTACAGTTTGGTCGTTACCAAAAAACTTAGATATTTTTATGTCAGATGCACTCATCCAAACTAAGTTTGTAGAAATTGATTTGCCTCGTAGTCAGTTACCCAAGGGGCAGGTTGTGCCTGCGGCGATCGATGCTCTCCTGCAAGCTTGGGGAGAGCCTTTGCGCTGGGCAATTACTCGGGTAGACAACGATTCTTTGCACATCGAAGCAACCTTGACATCCATAAAACCCTAGATGGTAGGCAATGCCCACCCTGCAATTGTTTTTAAATCAACGCCCTTACACTGTCGCGCTTATTGTCCCTACTGGTATTGGTGCCAGTATGGGTGGCTATGCCGGTGATGCCATCCCGATCGCCAAGGCTCTAGCGGCGAGCTGTGATCGATTGATTACTCACCCCAACGTGATGAATGGGGCACAGATGTATTGGCCATTGCCAAACACCTTGTATGTAGAAGGCTATGCTCTCGATCGCTTTGCGGCAGGAACCTGGGGCTTGCAGCCTGCCAAAAATAAAATAGGGATAGTATTCGATCGAGCCATTGAACCCGATTTATTACAAAGACACATTCAGGCTGCCGATGCCGCTCGCGCTACTCTAGGTCTAGATATTACCGGCTATATCCTTACCGATGAACCTTTAGGTGTCGAGCTAAAAACCGCCGATTCTGGAGCCTCCTGGGGCACAGTTCAAAGGTTAGATAGTTTGCTGCGTGCTGCCGATCGGTTAATTGGCCAAGGAGCAACCGCGATCGCCGTAGTAGCAAGGTTTCCTGATGATCTGGGTGTGGAGGTACTGCAAGCTTACCGTCATGGTCAGGGCGTAGATCCTTTAGCGGGAGCTGAAGCAGTGATTTCCCATGCGATCGTCCGGGAATTTAAAGTGCCCTGTGCTCACGCCCCAGCCCTATTGCCACTAGATTTAGATCCAGAGATTTCGTCGCGTTCTGCCGCCGAGGAACTAGGTTACACTTTTTTACCTTGCGTATTGGTGGGCTTAAGTAAAGCGCCAACATTTACAACAAATTATCAAGCAAATTCTGGGGCAATTTGGGGCGCAAGCGTCGATGCTGTCATCGTTCCAGCCAGTGCCTGCGGGGGAAGTGCCCTACTCAGCTTTGCCGCCAGCAAGACTAAGATTATTACAGTGGCAGAAAATCACACCCGCATGTCAGTCTATCCAGCCGATCTAGGGATTAGTGCAATCTCGGTTAGCTCTTATTTAGAAGCCATTGGGGTGGTGATTGTCGATCGAGCAGGCATGAGCCTAGATAGCTTTAAGCCTCAGATCACCTCATTACAACAACTTTCCTGAGCCTTATTGATCATGCACAAGTCACCAGAAATTGGCTATATGAGTCGCTTTGAAGTTTTAAGCGCGATCGGAGTCACGTCTTTAATTTTATTAGTAGCCTCTAAACTCACCTTGTATGTGGGGCAAATGACTTTGCCCGCAGTTGTCTGGAGTTGGCCAGATCTGGCGATCGGCTTGGGTTTGGGTATTGCGATCGTGCTCAGCAGTCAATTGATCTACCGACTTTGGCCAGACTACCGCAAGAGCGCCGACTTTTACCTTGACCAAATCTTGGCACCACTGCTCTGGCCAGATTTGATTTGGCTGGGCTTGTTACCAGGACTCAGCGAAGAGCTGCTGTTTCGGGGAGTAATTGTGGGTGGCTTGGGCTATGGCCTATTAGGATTATTTGGGGCAGCGCTGTGCTTTGGGTTACTGCACATGAGCAGCGTTAAGCAATGGCCTTATGCCCTGTGGGCGGGCGTTGTCGGCCTACTTTTGGGTGGCGGATTAATCTTCACTGGCAATTTGCTAGTGCCGATCGTGGCTCACATTTTTTGCAATCTTTGCTCAGCCAGCTTCTGGAAATGGCGCAACAATTCTTAATGCCAATTTAGGATCTATGGTTTAGCACCATTTTCTGGCTGTGATTCGCCTTCTTCTTCCTCGTCTTCACGAATTCGAGTAATCGGAAAATTGGCAATCAAAGCAGTTGCCCGCTGATTGCTCTCCAGAGAAAAATCTAGTCCTTGCGGATCAACTTCCACATAGCGAGAAATTACATCCAAAATCTCACGCTGCATCATCTCTAGTGCCTTGGGGCTGAGATCTACTCGATCATAAGCCACCACCAATTGCAGGCGCTGTTTGACCTTTTGGCGGCTAGAGTCCGCCCGATCGCGACCACGGATAAGTTCGAGGAAGTTGAACATAGCTTACAGCAGTGAATTCATTAAAAAAATAATTTATTTGAGAGAGATCAAGCGCCGAAACCGAGTGAATAGACCTTCTTTAGGAACATCTAAGTTGAGAAAATCTACTTTTTCACCCTGAATACGGCGAGCAATATTATTAATTGCTTCGGCAGCCAGAGTTTTAGTAGTATCTAATACTAGCGGTTCTCCTCGGTTAGTGGAAGTGATAACCCGCTCTTCTTCCGGAATGATTCCGATCAAAGGCAAGGCCAAAATTTCTCCCACATCGGCCACTGACATCATGTCATTAGCTTCTACCATGGCTGGCCGCAGTCTATTCACAATTAAGTGGGCAGGTCGAATATTGTTGGCTTCGAGCAAACCAACCACCCGATCGGCATCTCGCACCGCCGAAATTTCGGGAGTGGTTACCACCAAAGCTTCTTGAGCAGCAGCGATCGCATTCTTAAAGCCCATCTCGATTCCCGCTGGACTGTCAATCAACACAAAGTCAAACTGATGAGACAGTTCGCCCACCATCCACTTCATGTGGTTAGGGGTAATCATTTCGGCCTTGCGGTTTTGAGTTGCTGGCAGTAATACCAAGTTGGGTTGGCGTTTATCTCGTACCAAAGCTTGATCTAATCGACATTCTCCGGCCAGAACTTCTACTGCCGTGTATACCACTCTATTTTCTAGACCCAACAACAAATCTAAATTTCTCAGCCCAAAATCGGCATCCACCAAAGCTACCTTAGCTCCCAACCTGGCTAAGGTCATACCTAAATTGGCAGTGACAGTGGTTTTACCCACCCCTCCTTTGCCGGAGGTAATTACGATAACTCTAACCATATTGATGATAGAAATGGGATAACAAATAGTTTTTTAACAATTTAGATAGATGCCCGTATTAAGTTCCAGATTTTAGAGGTGATCACTTACATGAGCAAGTTTCTGTTACTAAAAAAAACGATTCTTATTTTGGGTGCTGCGATCTACTAGTGCAGGAATACGCTTAGATTCGATCGAAGGGGTAATGCGAATCGCCCCTTCCACCACATGAGCAACTTCTGGTTCTAGGTTTACCGGCTGTTGTTCAGGCGATCGAGCAATAAAATTGGCGATCCGAATTTGGGTCGGAAACATTTGCAAGGCCATAATCAAACATTGATCGTTCCCGCGCGAACCAGCATGAGCGATCCCTTTCAGATTGCCCCACACAATAATGTCACCTGCTGCGATAATTTCACCCCCAGGATTCACATCCCCAATAATCACCACTGTCCCTGGATGCCGAATTTCCATGCCCGATCGCACGGTCATTTGCAAATACAACGGCTCGGCTAGGGCATCTTTACTCATCGCCAAATTATGTGGGTTGTGCTGCTGCACCGAATAACCAGAAGTTGCAGCGGCCACAGCAGTCTGTCGCCGACTGGTATGCACTAGCTGTAAAGACAACTGCACTTCTTCTAAAGCGTTGGCGATCACCTGCAACTGGCGAGTATCGATCAATCGATCTTGGGCATACAAATGCACCGGAGTCAGAGGCTGCCAAAAGCGTTTGGCTCCGGCTAAACGCTGCTGAATTTGCTCCCAAATTTCACTCCAGCCAGTGTCATTAGAAGTATCAGACAAAGTAGGCAGCAGCAATTTAATCACACCATCATCGGTTTTGAGATGCACATGCCAACTAATAAAACTGGTTTCGGAGGCTTTTGGGGTATCCGCAGCAAAAGACGGATCCAAGTTCGCCGAATTCCCATCGGAATCTGGCGTAAAGTTTTTAGGAATTTGAGCAGGATCTAGTTTCAGACTAGAGATTATTATTTTTGCCGGAGAGTTACCAGGCACTTCTAATTGAGCTACAGGAGCTTGGTTGGCTGCCGGTGACTCTGGGACAACAGAATTATCGGCGTTCGAGGGGGGTGTGTCGGTGGTAGTCATGGCGCTGTCGATCGAAAGGGACTTTTTAAGGCACTGCAAACAAATATACGATTACTATCCCAGATATGTGATTAAAAAAGAATACAGATTACCAGATAAAATTAGCCAGTTAACTTTTTCAGCGTGGTTTTTATGCTCGAAATTTGGCTTTAATACTCTGAAAAACCAGACCAGATGTAGGATCGAACATTAGTACTGTCAAAAATATTGCCGAAGTCACCAACACAATAGCCGGACCAGATGGCAAATTTTGATAGTAGCTGAAATAAATTCCTAGAGTGGTAGAAAATGTTCCGATCCCCGCGCCCACCAGCATCATTTGATACAGTTCTTTTACCAATAAATAAGCGGTTAAAGCTGGCCCAATTAACATGGCAATGGCTAAAATCACCCCCACTGCATTCATGCTAGCAATAATTGTTAAAGTCACTGCGGCCATAAAAGCAAATTGAATGACATTGACAGGTAAACCGCTAGCCTGGGCGGCGGTGCGATCAAACATATAGAATAGCAGCTCTTTGTAAAAAATGAATACTGCTAGCAAAATTACGACAGTAATAGCCCCAGTGCGTAACAAATCTGTATCAGTAATGCTTAGAATATCACCAAACAAAAATTCATCCAGCAGACGACGGTTTTTTAACACGCTAATTAAGGTCACGCCCAATGCAAAAAAAGTCGAAAAAGTCAGCGCCATTGCCGAATCAGCTTTAATTCGAGTCTGAGCGCGGATGCCACTAATCAAAAAAGATCCCAAAATCCCCGAAACAAAAGCGCCAATCAACAAATCGATCCGCAGAAAGTAAGAGATCGATAAACCGGGCAACACACAATGGGCAATCACATCACCTAACAAAGCCATGCGCTGCACAATCAAGTAAGTGCCCACAACCGGACAAAGGATGCCTACTAAAAGGCCAATTTCGATCGCCCGCTGCATAAACTGGTATTGCAAAGGCTGAAAAATTAAGTCGAGCATCTAAAAAATCCCTTGCTGAGCCAGCGAGGGATATTGTACATGTTGCCATGTGAAAAAGATGAATTTTTAAGCTTGACGCGAGTAAAACTCTAAGCTTGACGCGAGTAAAACTCGACGATTAACAATTCATTGACTTGCAAAGCGATCCATTCTCGCTCTACAACGCCATTGACCTTACCAATTAAAGTCTTTTTATCGAACTCTAGGTGGCTAGGTAAGTTGGCTAGTCCAGGGTACTGAAGGTTATTTTCCACCAGTTGCTTGGTGCCAGCTTTTTCGCGGATGGTGATTACTTCACCAGCGCGACATTGGTAACTGGCGATGTCTACAGGTTTGCCGTTCACAGTGATGTGGCCATGGTTGACTAACTGGCGAGCAGCAGGAATGGTCGGAGCCATACCCATCCGGAAAACAGTGTTGTCTAAGCGCATTTCGAGCAGTTGCAGCAAGACCAAACCAGTAGAACCACTGGCGCGGCGAGCTTTGCGCACATAGCGCAGCATTTGCTTCTCGGTAACGCCATAGTTGAGACGCAGCTTTTGCTTCTCTTCTAGGCGGACAGCATATTCCGAGCTTTTTTTACGGTTTTGCCCATGTTGCCCAGGTGCGTAGGCGCGGCGGGGACTTTTCCTTGTTAACCCAGGCAAGTCTCCTAACCGCCGCACAATCCTGAGTCTGGGTCCTCTATATCGGGACATATAATTTCCTTAACTGTTGTCTTGACCAAACTTCTAATTATACTTGAAGTTGACTGATTTTCAAAATGTTTTTTTCTGAAGCAGAATCAAGCTGCCCAGCTAGTTTCCGGTAAAAAAATCCTGCCCATCCTCATATCCTGATCTCTGCTATTATTGCTTCCGGTGCGTCTCCAGAATCGAACTCCAACGTGCCACAACGGCACTGAGATTTAGATATAGATGCTAGCCCCAGATGTGCGATCGATGATCAAAATCTGCGGCTCAGCATTTTCTAACCAATGAATATTTAGAAATCCGATTTAATAATTAGCATTGCGACGACGCATCATCAAAAGCTGAATGAGCTGTAGAACGTAGTAGATGGTGGTAGCCACGTAAGTAAAGGCGGCTGCACTTAAAACTCTTTTAGCGGCCTTGTTTTCATCACCCTGTAAAATCCCCAAATCATTAATGATCTTCAGCGCTCGTCGGGAAGCATCAAACTCCACTGGTAGCGTGACCACATGAAAGAGCACCGCCGCCAGAAACAGGGCAATTCCTACATTCACAACGGTGTCGCCCAAAGCCGAACCAGAAGAAGCTAAGCCAACGCCCAGCATCACAATCATGGTGCTAAACTGCGAGCCAAAGTTAGCAAAGGGTACTAGCGAAGCCCGAATATTCATCGGGAAGTAATGATTTACATCTTGCAGCACATGACCACATTCATGAGCCGCGATCGCCGCTGCCGAAAGCGAAGTAGAGCCATAGACTCCTTCCGATAAGCGCACGGCTCTGGCAGAAGGGTCATAATGATCGCTAAGTTCACCGGGAACAGGCTCAACGATGACATCATTCACACCCATGTTTTGCAGAATCGACTGGGCGACTTCGGCACCGGTCATCCCTAAACTCGAAGCAACTTCTGCATATTTGTAGTAAGTTCCTTTAACATGCCATTGTGCCCAAGCCATCAAGAGCATTCCAGGAATCATTAGGAGTAAGTAAGTCATAGCCGTCGCTTCAGAAACTGAAGATTAAAAGATTGGCAAAATGTTAGCATTTTGGTTGCCAGTGAGCTAGCAATGTTCATCCTTTTTTACTAATGCTGGTTTTTGGTGATACTGGAATCCAGCAAGAATCGGCATATTGGCGCTATTGATGCCGAGGAAGAACCAGTAAACTAAAGCCAGCGACGCGATCACCAAATATCTTGACCCTGACATCATTAAGCCTTCAGACTGCATCGTGCTTTTGATTTGAGCATCAGGTTTAAAAATACTCTTTAAAATACCCAAAATAACTCATCGTGAACGACGAAAACTTTCTGCGTGCGCCGCTTGCTGCTGCGCAACTAGACTTTTTAGGTATAGCCACAGCCGAGCCGATTTTGCCGGGACTAACATTACAGTCAGCCCCAATTATGGCTTATGAATATAGTGCTTTTCAACCGCAAGCAGTATTGGTAAACCCCATCAACTTACAAGCTAATCAACAAGCCCGATCGATCACTGGCATCGACAAACTCAACGCCGATCCACGGTTTGCCAATATTCAAGGCCAATCCTGGACAGTAGCGGTACTCGATACCGGCATTAACCCCCAGCACAGTTTCTTTGGGGCAGATGTAGATGGTAATGGAGTAGCCGATCGCATTGTTTATCAGTACGATTTTGCTGATGGTGATGTCAATGCACGAGATATCAATGGTCATGGCTCCCAAACCACCAGTATCGTGGCCGGCCAAGATGCAAATTTGCCTGGAATAGCACCAGAAGTAAACATCATTAGTCTTAAGGTATTTAATGATAGTGGTGATTCCGATTATCACTATGTAAAACAAGCTTTAGATTGGGTCAAGGCCAACGCCGATCGGTATCGAATTGCTACGGTATTAATGGCTCTGGGTGACAATCAGAGCACCGAAACCATCGATAGCCAATATCAACTTGGCCAAACCTTATCTGAACTTGCCGATAGAGGAATTATCCCAGTAGCCTCAGCCGGTAATAATTACTCGCACTTAACTGATCAATTTAGCCTCACCTCTCCAGCCAATGATCCCAATGTAATATCGGTAGGAGCTGTCTATAATGCCAACTTGGGCAAACAAGAGTATTCGACTAATGCTGTTGCCTATAGTAGTAATGTCGATCGAATTGCGCCCTTTAGTCAACGCTCTCCCCGAACCCTATTTGCACCGGGCGCAGCGATCACTGGTGCCGGAGCAGCCGACAACAATCTATTGACGTTACAAGGAACCAGTCAAGCAGCAGCTTATGTGGCTGGGGCAGCAGTTATTGCCCAACAGTTAGCTACTAAATATTTGGGTCACTCTTTGACCGGCGCAGAGTTTCAACAATTAGCTTTGTCAACTGGCGTTGAAATTAAAGACGGCGACAACGAAGATGACAACGTGATCAATACTGGGGCAAGCTTCCGCCGTTTAGACTTATGGGCTTTGGCCAACAAGATTTGGCAAATGCGTAGTGATGATAGTCAGACTCAATTATCGATCGCCACCAGCCAAAGCCTAGCTTGGGAAAGCGGTCAATCTGGATCTTTCACGGTGACTCGCACTGGTGATCTAAGTAATGCTCTTAGTTTTAACTATCGTCTCGCTGGCACGGCGAGTAGCGCAGATTACCAACCATTAAGCGGCACGGCAAATTTCTTAGCTGGACAAAGTGCCACTCAAATTACAGTGACAGCAATCAACGACTTAATTGCTGAAAGCGGTGAAACAGTCAAAGTCAGCCTAGCCATCGGCAATGGCTATCAGTTAGCCAAAAATTACCAAGCAAGTCTGGCGATCGTGGATGACGACAGTATTGTGTACGGTTCATTTGCCCTAGAATCTTTAGCAGTTGAAGAATCAGTGTCTTTAGTTCCCCAGACCGGCTTCATTAATTCATTGATTATCCCTAAGCCATTGACAGTTGCAACGACATCCGCCGCGATCGCAATAGTTAACTCTAATACTGAGGTTGAATCAGAAAAAGCACCAGAACCAACAGAAACTCTGACTATCAGCATCTCTCTCAACACCAAATATTCTTTCCAAGACATCGATTTCGCCACCGACTGGCTACCCGCCGGATTACTAAACTGATCAATTTTTAGCGCCCAGCAATTCAAAAACGTCAGCCCGCACGCCTCCGCCGTGGGGGTTTACCCAAACCTAGAATTGCTAAGTATCCAAAGCATCAGATCCAAAAAATGTGTATCCAAGCTAAAATAAAAACTCCACAAAGCCAAACAATCATCTCAGGCGACAAGCATGGTCAGCACTCCTCCCGTCAAACTCGCAAAAGTAGAAGCCCTCAAACAGCGTAGCAACTACCTGCGAGAGCCTTTGGCCACCGAATTGCAGCAAGATACCACCCACTTCACCGAAGACGCAATTCAGATACTGAAATACCATGGCTCTTACCAGCAAGACAATCGGGACAACCGGGTAAAAGGCCAAGAAAAAGACTATCAAATGATGCTCCGCACCCGCAACCCGGGCGGCTTCATCCCTCCCCAGCTCTATTTAGCAATGGATGAGCTCTCCAGCGAGTACGGCAATGAAACCATGCGGATCACCACCCGTCAGGGTTTCCAGCTCCATGGCATTCTGAAAAAGAACCTAAAAGCCACCATTCACAAGATGGTCAAGAATCTTGGATCGACATTAGGAGCCTGTGGCGATGTGAATCGCAACATTATGACTCCCCCAGCACCGTTCAAGAACCTTCCAGAGTATGGGTACTGCTGGGAATATGCCGACAAAATTGCCGATTTATTGGCTCCTCAAACTGGAGCTTACTACGAAATTTGGCTAGATGGCGAAAAATCAGTCAGCGGTGAAGCTTCAGAAGTTACTAAAGCCAGATCGAGCAACGGCAACGGCACCGTCTTTCATGAAGGAGAGGAGCCAATTTATGGCACCCAGTATTTGCCCCGCAAGTTTAAAATTGCAATTACAGTACCCGGAGATAATTCAGTAGATTTATTCTCTCAAGATATCAGCTTGGTGGTAATCACCAGTGATCAGGGTGAACTTCAAGGTTTCAATGTCTATGCGGGCGGCGGCTTAGGTCGTACCCACAATAAGGAAGAGACCTTTGCTCGGATCGCAGACCCGATCGGCTACGTGGCCAAAGCAGATATCTACACCTTAATCAAGGCGATCGTCTCGACTCAAAGAGATTATGGCGATCGAGAAAACCGTCGTCATTCCCGCATGAAGTACCTAATCAACGATTGGGGAGTGGCCAAGTTTACCGCCCAAATAGAAACATATTTGGGTAAAAAAATCGAGCCATTGAAGCCATTGCCAGAGTTTAAATACATGGACTTTTTGGGTTGGCACGAGCAGGGCGATGGCAAGTTATTTTTGGGGATTTCGATCGAGAATGGTCGGGTTCACGATACCTCTACCCTCAAATTGCGGACAGCTCTGCGGGAAGTGATCCAAAAGTATCAGTTACCAATGCGTTTGACTCCCCATCAGAATGCGCTGATTCACGATATTGATCCAGCAGACAAGGTATCGATTGATAAAATCCTCACCGATGCCAATGTGGTTACAGACCCCGACAAGATCGACAGCATTCTGCGGATGTCGATGGCTTGTCCAGCGATGCCGACTTGTGGTTTGGCAGTGACAGAATCAGAGCGAGCGTTGCCCGATGTGAATGCTCGGATTCGATCAATTCTCAAAGAAGTCGGCTTACCCGATGAGCAAATGGTGGTACGGATGACTGGTTGCCCCAATGGTTGCGCTCGGCCATACTTGGCGGAGTTGGCTTTTGTGGGTAGTTTCCCAGAGTCTTATCAGGTGTGGCTGGGTGGCGCACCCAATCAAACTCGGCTGGCACAGCCTTATACAGAAAAGATGCACATTAATGATTTGGAGTCTTTTTTGAAGCCGATTTTTGCTCTGTTTAAGCAAGATAAAAAAGGGTCTGAAAGCTTCGGTGATTTCTGCGATCGGGTAGGCTTCGAGAAAATCCGTGCTGCTGTTGGATACTAATAAGATCTAAGTAGGAATACTGATCTATGGCTTTGCGGTGGGAGTTTAGCTAAGAATAAGCTTCCATCCCTGCCAGAAAACATCCATTCTTCGGAGTCATATCTGTCAGAACTGTATTCATAAATCTGGCTGGTTGTTATCCGTGATTAACAATTGACGTTAAATTCCCACAATTCAGCTAACTTTGTCGCTATCCTTGTCGCTGCACCAGCCTCACCCATCCGCAGTCGCCCATTCTGGACAATACTAGCTAATTTAGCGACATCCCCCATTAAATTTTTGACTACCAAACCCACCGATTTCGGAGAGTCCACCAAAATTATCGATTCACCCAACAAATCACACTGGCGCTCCGCAAACAGTCGAGTGAATTGTGGTCCCTCTCCTGGTATCACTAAGGCCGGTTTACCCAAACCCACAAACTGCTCCGTCGCCGTTCCGGCCATGGCCAAAGCCATATCACCCCAAGCCAAACAATGAACATACTGATCTACCGCCAAATGCAGCTTGAGATTATTGAGCTGCCAAGTACCACCCCACTCCCCAAAACCCAAAAACTGCCAAGCTTGCAGACTTTTTTGTAACTCCGCCACATCTAAAGAAGCCGTAATGCCAGCGATCGCCTCAATGCTCCTACCAGCCAACGCCTCCCCCAAATTCTCTAACCCTGCCACCAACATCTGCCAATTTCGATAAGCCTCTGGTGGCCGCGAACCAGGCAACAAAGTCACCCGCAAATCTAACTCATTATCCACCAATCCACCGACCTCACGCCCCCCTTGTAACCCATCCATCATCGGATTGCCCAGATCCCAAGCCGGAATCTGAAACTCATTTAACTTTTCGGCAGTAATTTGATCGCGGGGAAACACCCCCTGACAATTGGGATGCTGCATTAGCCAGCGTTCCCAAGGAAAATAAATTGATCCACTGCGTGATTCTAGACTCTTTTGCCGATGTGCTAAAGGCTGTTGGTTGCTATCTACTAAATAGTACTCAGATTTTGCCGTACCCACAAAGCCGTAAGGCGCACCACTATAGCGCGCCATTAGTAAGGGCACAATGTCACCCACAGCTAAAATTTTGCCCCCGGTTTTTGCCCAGCTTTTTACGGCTCGCCACTGACCGATCGTCAGTTGCAATAATCCGCCTTGCAGATCACGCCAAAGCTGCTGACCGTTTTGATTAAACCCCCCAGAGGGCATGGTTTTCACATCACCCCAAATGGGAATAGATAAATCTCGGTAAGCTTGGCCTTTACCAACGATCGGCAGCGCCACTAGCTCCGCTGCGCACTGCTGTTGGAGTTCTTGCAGTATTTTGGCGGCAATGACATCTTCGCCGTGACCGTTGCTGAGAGAGAGTAGTTTCACTCTAATGCTCCAGATTTTTCCTCTGAATCACTTTACCGCAAGAGAAGAACAGATTTAGATTTAGCGATCAATTATTCGGCGATCGACTGCAACTTTTTCACCTGAGCCGATCGACCAGCAATATCGATACTGGCCGCAAAGAAATCATTGCCGGTCTGATAAAACACCACCTGTTGCTCTTTACTCGGGTTATGAACCTTGAGGATGCGCTCCATCCCCGCTACCAACTCCTTGTAATTACTGCCGTCAGCATCAGCAATCGCGATCGTTTTTTTATCTTTGCCATCGATAACTTTATCGTCATTAGTATCCGCAGTTACTACCCGATAGAGCACAGATTTAACATTCTTGGGCTTAGGATTATTGGGTTTAGCGATCGCCTCTGCTTTGGGCTGAGGCTCAGGATTTCTCAGATCTTCTCCATACTGGCGCTCTTCCAAAATCACTGATTTATTATTGGGCAACAGCTTCCGCGAGGACAAATCTTTCTGGTTTACGAAAACATAGTTGTTCACCAAAGCGCCACCACCCTTAGCTCCCTTTGCCCCACTATATTCATCACTAGCCGCCAGCATTACTTCTGTGCGCCATTTGCCAGAGTAATCGATATAAACTGGCGCAGCTAGATAATCGGTGCCACCAACAGCAACAAATTCACCTAACACATACTTCTTCTTTTCTGCCCCATTTTCAGCATTAGCCGGATTAGAAGGAGTCAAGCTAGTCACACCGGTATTTTTGATGCCGCAACCAGTGCCAAAAAGCAAACTGCATCCCAATAATCCTATCAAAAAATTTTTGCTGTTCATACTGCCTCGTTTTACACTACTCCCTCATTCAAACTTAGTTATTTAATTTTGACAACTACTTTTAGCAAAGTCCAGACTTTCCCCGACTTTCCCCCACATCAGTCTCCCAAAGACCCGACATCCTCGGACTGACATAAATAGAACTGACAAGTAAGCTAGAAACATCAGCTTACCCAGCAACCAAGCCATGACCCAAACATCACTCAGACAAACTGCCACCCCGCAAAACTCTCCGCAATTGATTCCGGCATTGAACCCCCAATTTTTACCAAAACATGTCGCTATTATTATGGATGGCAACGGACGCTGGGCTACTCGGCGCAACATGCCCCGCACGATCGGCCACAGCCAAGGAGCCAGAACTTTAAAAGATTTATTGCGCTGCTGTAGTGACTGGGGCATTGACGCACTGACAGTCTATGCTTTCTCTACTGAAAACTGGCAGCGCCCACTAGATGAAGTAAATTTCTTGATGATGTTGTTTGAGCGAATGCTGCAACAAGAACTCGCCGAAATGCACATCAAAGGCGTAAAAATCAACTTTCTGGGGGATCTAACTGCTCTCCCTGTCACCTTAAATAAATTAGTTAAACAGGCGATCGAACTCACCCAACACAATCGCGGCATTCAATTTAATGTCGCGATTAACTATGGTGGTCGTGCCGATATCACCAAAGCCTGCCAAGCAATCTCGCAGGCAGTCCAACGCGGCACCATGCAAGTTAAAGATATTACCGAAGAATCGATCGAGCAGCACCTCTGCACCCGAGGCCAACCAGCCCCAGACCTAATGATCCGTACCAGCGGCGAAATGCGCCTCAGCAACTTCTTGCTCTGGGAGCTGGCTTATACCGAAATGTACTTTACCGATACCCTCTGGGTAGACTTTGATAAACAAGAATTACAAAAAGCCCTAGCAGTTTACCAACAAAGAAAAAGACGTTTTGGTCGCCTATAGTTTCCCTTCACCCGCCCTCTCATTGCCACAATCAGGGGGTGGGTGTATCCAAAATCCTCAAATAGCCCACTGCAATCACCGCATAGCTCTGGCAAAAACTGCCCCCGATCGAATACCAGCCCGCAAATTACCACCCACCAGCAAAACCGAAAAAATCAACACCCCGATCGAAGTCGCAATAGTCACCCCGGCCACCCCCAACCATTTACCCAACAAGATCGAAAACACCAAATTAAACAGCGCAAAAGCTGGTGCCCAAATTGCCTGAGAACGAATCTTCCCCAAACCATTCGCCAAAATAGCGATCGCGCTGCTTACTGTAATTAACACTGCCGTACTCCACATCCCCGCTAACAATAGTGGCTCTATATGAGCATCTTGGTTAATCCACCTCTTCACCAAATAGGGGAGAACGATCACCAATACACCACCTACCGTCATAGACATGGCCAAACCGATCACAATACTCCGCCGGAAAGTAGTAATAATCCAAGCCCGATCGCCTCCAGCAGCAGCCTCTGTATAAGCAGGCCATAGTGGATTCAAAAAAGCCCCTTGCAAAAAAGAAATAATTGTAAATAGCCGCAGCGCTACGCCATATATAGCTACCTCAGATGCACCAAAAAGCTGGGTAACAATAATTAAATCAGTCTGAAAAACTGCGATTGCAGAAATCTGAGCCACCCAAATCTGGAGACCATCCCGAATAATTTTAAACGCTGTAGATAAATCAAAATTCTCCCAAAGGGGAAACAGCTCTGGTCGATGTCGCCCAAATAAATGCAAACCGGCCAAGATATCAGCGGCAACTAATGTGCCAAAAAATGCCCAGGCTAAAGCAGATAAATCTCCACCAATTTGTATCACCAAACCCAACATTCCCAACGCCACCAGATTTGTTACGCCACTAATAACTTGGTAATAATAGCCTTCTTGATAGCCGCTATAAACTTGATTGGGAATCGCTAAGGGTATTCTGGCCACAAATAATAAGCTACAGACCAATCCAAAAGCACTGATTTCCGCAAAGCCCTGCTGCACGTTGAAAATCTGCATCCAGGGAATAAACGGATTTGCCACGAGTAGCACTGCCAACAAAATAACCGTTAAACTACAGATCGCAAAGATCGTGCTGGTAATTGCCTGAATGGCTCGCTGCACGTCACCCTGTCCATCAGCTTCGGCCAAATTATTTTTGAGCGTATTTGCCAAGCCCAAATCAGCAATGCTAGACCAAGTTAAAAAAGAGCTTGCTACAAGCCATACTCCGAAGCGCTCTTGGCCTAAATACTGAGCTAATAAAGGCAAAGACACAATATTGGCGATCGCCGCACCACCTTTGGCCACGATCGATAGCCCTCCGGTTAGCAATACCCGATAATTTCGCGAAGCTTTTTTGGGCAGCTTAATAGGCACAGGCTCTTGACCAGTATTCGTCCCGACAAATTCATCACCAAGGCTAAATTGACCGGTCAATCTTTGCAGAATGCTGATCGGATACTGGTTCCTGGCAACTTGGTCGTCACGGATGTTGTTGAAACGAGTCAACTGCTCCTCATCCCCTGGCAAATCAACAATTTCTTCGTTTAACGTGTATTGCTCGGCATGAAAAAAACCAGTCAAGATGTCTTTTTCTGACTCATCATCAACATTATCACCGACAGGTAAAAAAACACTGTGGTAAGCATTATCAGAAGAATTCGTAGGCGGTTGATCAACCATAGATGGAAACTAAGTCATGGAAAGAAATACTAGGTGAAACTCTCAGGTATTCATCGTCAATGTCACTCTGCCCGGATCATAACGAGAAAAATATTCCAAATCAAATTATCTTGACATTGGACAGCCTCTAAGAGCTTAAGGAAGAGACTATTTACTTTCTTCTAACTTAATGTATTTATTCAGTTCTGCGGCAAGTTTAATGACTTCATCTTTTGTCGCTCCCATTCGAGTATGAAATTCAAAGTCTTCGATCGCGTCTGGTCCGTTGCATACCTCATTTAGAGCCTGAGCTAAAATGATTGCTTTATCCTGAGTTAATATGAATTCATATTGCCGAGTATGTTGCATTAATTTTTAACAATTTTGGTTTGCAACTCACTACATTAACACTGAATTGCTGGTAAAGCATAGTATCACCTAATATAAGTTTGCCTAGGTTTGGATCTATCCATGAGGCGTTAGGGTAGGATTGATGCAACTCTTCTCCGAACTTTATGCTGCACTCCGCCTTTGATGATAGCCCCAGATCCTTTCAACTCCCTGGTTCTAAACCACATTACAACCCCGATCGACCTGGCCAAGTCGAGCATATTTTCCTAGACCTGATCCTAGATATCCCCCATCAACACCTGCAAGGCCACTGTCACATTCGCCTCAATCCAGTGCGCCCAGACGTTCATGATTTAATATTAGATGCCGTAGACCTAGAAATTCGATCAATCAAAATCAACAACGTCAGCCACGAATTTGCCTACGATGGCGAAAAACTCCAGATCAAAGTCCCAGAATTACTCACTCCCGGCAAAGCGATCGACATCGACATCGCCTATGCCGTCAGCAAACCCCAACGGGGCATCTACTTCATTCTGCCCAGTCCCAACTACCCCAATAAGCCTACCCAAGTCTGGACACAGGGGGAAGATGAAGATTCTCGCTTCTGGTTTCCCTGCTTCGACTATCCCGGCCAGCTAGCCACCTCCGAAATTCGGGTTTCTGTACCCCAAGACTTTATCGCCATCTCTAATGGCAAGCTGCTAAAAACAGAGACCGGCATAGAAAACAAGCTCTACCACTGGAAACAAGAGCAAGTTCACCCCACCTACCTTATGACCCTGGCCGTTGGGCGCTTTGCTGAAATCAAAGATTCTTGGAACGATATTCCCATCAACTACTACGTAGAAAAAGGCCGGGAAGATCAAGGCCGATTGAGCATGGGCAAAACCCCCCGCATGGTGGAGTTCTTCAGCAAAAAATTTGGCTATCTTTATCCCTTCGCCGAATACAACCAGGTGTGTGTAGATGACTTCATCTTTGGCGGCATGGAAAACACTGGCACTACGCTGTTGACCGATCGATGCCTATTAGACGAACGTGCCAGCATCGATAACTGGAACACCGAAAGCCTAGTAGCTCATGAACTCGCTCACCAATGGTTCGGAGACCTAGTAGTAATCAAACATTGGTCACACGCCTGGATTAAAGAAGGCATGGCCTCTTACTGCGAAGTGCTTTGGACAGAGCATGAATATGATGCTGACGAAGCCGCTTACTACATGCTGGGTGAAATGGAAAGCTATTTAGGCGAAGACAGCGATCGCTACCGCCGCCCAATAGTTACCAATATTTACCGAGAAGCGATCGAACTATATGACCGCCACCTCTACGAAAAAGGCGCGTGTGTTTATCATATGATTCGCTATGAACTGGGTGATGAGTTATTCGATAAATTTGTGCAGACCTTCGTACAAGACAACGCCCACAAAACCGTCGAAACTATTGATGTATTGAGAGCGATCGATAAAGCCACTGGCCGCAACTTAGCCTTTTTGTTCGATCAATTTGTTTTTCGCGGCGGCCACCCCGAATACAAAATTGCTTATAGCTGGGATGATGACACTAGCACCGCTCAAGTGACAGTAACTCAAACCCAAGCCAAGGAAGGTCTACATGTTTTAGCTAACGACTTGTTTGATCTAAAAATCCCGATCGCCTTTGGCTATGTAGAAGGCGAAGAAGTTACCCTCAAAACCTTTAAAGTCAGAATCTTCGAGAAAGAGCAAGTCCTTTACTTCCCGTTAGAAAAGAAGCCCAACTTTATAAGCTTCGATACCGGTAACTATCATCTCAAAACTGTAGAGCTGACCTATGGCTTAGCAGAATTAACCACGCAACTAGAACATGACCCGGATCCCATTGGTCGGATTTATGCCGCTAGAGCGATCGCCGAAAAAGGCAGCCTAGCAGGAGTAGAAGCACTAGGCAAATGCTTAGCAGCAGAAGACTTCTGGGCAGTTCGACTGGAAGCAGCAGAAGCCTTAGCTGGAGTACAGCTCGATCGGGCAACAGAAATTCTGATCTCCGAAATTGAAGATGAAGATCCCTTTGTTCGTAAATCAATTGTCACTTGCCTTGGCGAACTAAAAACCATCAATAGCTATGCTGCCATCACTAATTTAGTAACTACAGGTGACGAAAGTTACTATGTGGAATCTACAGCTTGCTCCGTACTGGGTGGCTTTGTTTCGGCATTACCCAACGAGCGCCAAGCTGTCCAAGATCTGTTGGCAAGGGTATTAAATGAGCGATCGGGCTGGAATGAAGTAGTGCGTGGTGGAGCCATCAGTGGTCTGGCCAAGATGACCGATGATCCAACAGCTCTGGGGATGGTAACGGTTTATACGGCAGCAGGGACACCGCAACCATTGCGCCTAGCGGCGATTCGGGCTTTAGGAGCAGTGTCGGTGCATCAGGCTCCGGTGGATGTAAATAAGGCGCTCGATCGACTCCAAA
Organism: Synechococcales cyanobacterium GL140_1_metabinner_5_sub; assembly: GCA_025359065.1. Classification (GTDB taxonomy): domain Bacteria; phylum Cyanobacteriota; class Cyanobacteriia; order Cyanobacteriales; family Chamaesiphonaceae; genus JAAFHZ01. The sequence goes on from JANYHM010000001.1 coordinate 25,442, forward strand.
AACTGGCACGAGAATCATTTTTCTTGACCCAGGTTTCGGTAGTTGGTGCCTTGAAGCAGATGACTACTATTAAGGCGATCGGGGTACTCCAAGGTCTGGCCACTGGTAGCCCAGATGGCCGGGTGCAACGGATGGCCTCCGAAGCAATTCAGGTGGTGCAAAAAAATGCTGGCACCGATCCGGCACTGAAGCAGTTACGCCAAGAGCTTGATGAAGTCAAAAAAGCCAATCAAGAACTCCGTAGCCGCATGGAAGCTTTGGAGGCGAAGAATAAGAAACCAGAAAACCAACCTTCCTAAAGGCTGCTGGCCTAAACTTTTCAACAATTTTTACAAAAATCAGTATATTGATGTGTTTGATCGCTTTCGATACCAGCGAAAGCGATCAAACACACCAATATTATTTGCTGCTAAACCATTTATCATAAATTTCTTGGTATCCGCCTTTTTCTTGGACAGACAATAGGGCGCTGTTTACTTCTTTACGATAGGGGCTACCATTGGGCATGGCGATCGCATAATTCTCTTTCCTAAAAACATTACCGACGACCTGCACTTTGCCTTTGCCATCATGAGCGGCATAGTAGAGCAAAATTGGTCCATCGTAGACGATCGCATCTACCTTAGCTAATTCATCGGCGCTATTCAAAGCAGCATAAGCATCATCAATTTTAGGGAAAGCCTTAGCCTCAATGTTTTGCTGCTGAAGATATTTAGCTGAAGTACTATCAGCTACGGTAGCTATTTTTTTACCTGGTAAATCGCTAACTCCCTTGATAGTGCTTTGTAATTGATCCACAGTAAGAGAAGTAGTTACAGTGGCCGTAAAATAAGCAATAAATACCACGCTAATAAACATCCACACCACTGAAGTAATTCGACCTAACGGGCTTTTGGGCATTTCTTCGGCTTGGGTAGCCAGGGTAGCTGCCGACCACCAAAAAGCTTTGAAAATTCCCGGAAAATAGGCGCTATCTTGCAAAAAACCACCTTTGTGATTACGTTCTACTAACCACACAATATGGCCAGGAATTAAAATAATCACCATCATAATTCCAAACAAATGAAATAATTCTGGCGTAAAAATCTGGCTTAATAAGCGCCAAATTGAGTTTTTAGAACCTTGGCTTTTCACCAAAATCTGTAACCCAGAATCAAAAATTGGCTGAGAGAAATCCATGTCTCGCTCTCGTTGAGCGGTAACAGAAATAGCTCCCACACCCACATCAGCTTTTTGGGACTGAACAGCAGCCAAAGTATCTTTGACGCTGTTAGTTTTTTGGAACTCCGATTTTACCTTCATTTCTTCGGCAATTTTATTCCATAAATCAATGCTAAAGCCACTTAGTTGGCCATTTTCTTCGGTGACGAATGGGGGTAATACTCTGGTAGCAATTTTGAGAGTTTTGTTGGTGGCGAGAGCTGGTGTGGTAGATGGCTGAGGACTGGGTGCCTGAGAACTAGGTGACTGTGCTAGGACACTAATGGCCATTCCTAAAACAAAGATGCCAGCTAGGATACTGCTGCCTAGTGCTCGCTTCGATCGCTCCCAGATATTACTGGTTGATCGCTGTACTTGCGCCAAATACGCTCTAAATACTTCCATAAAAATGCCTCAGAAAATCATAGCCTTACATTTTAGCTCTAATCTCTGGGGCATCTAGAAAATTATGGACTTAAGCTAACAAACCTTCAATGTCTTTCGCAATCTTTTCTGGCGTGTCGGTAGGCGCGTAACGTTTTACTACATTGCCTTGCTTATCGACCAAAAACTTAGTGAAATTCCACTTGATATCTTTCAAACCCAACAGTCCGGGCTTCGCTTCTACTAAATACTTATAAAGTGGATGGGCGTTACCACCGTTTACTTCGATTTTTTCAGACATGGGAAAAGTCACGCCATAGCGGGTTTGGCAAAAAGACTGAATATCGCTGGCGCTGCCCGGTTCTTGGGCACCAAATTGATTGCAGGGAAAACCAAATACTACTAGGCCCCGATCGAGGTATTGGTCATAGAGCGATTGCAGTCCTTGATATTGTGGGGTCATGCCACATTGGCTGGCAGTGTTGACGATCAGCATCACTTTGCCTTGAAAGTCTTTGAAGCTAACGGGCTTTCCTTCTAGACTGGTGGTCGAAAAATCGTAGATGGCGGCTGACATGCAAATTACTCCACAGAAAATTTAATTTCACTAAGTCTAACGAAAAATGCGGTGCTATGAATCGTCAAAAAAATTCTGTAGGGATTAGCTGCATTCTTACGCTGCCCCAACGTTGCTAAGCTTAAAGCAGCATCCCGTCAGTCGATCGACCGAAAAGTTACCAGTTATCTTGAGATTCAGCCTTAACCAGAGTAAGATGACACGCAAACTATCATTAGAATCATCATGTCTTGGTTCAAGCTCAGCCTGTTTACCCTCATTACCACCTTTGGCTTCAACACAGCTAGTGTCTCAGCCCAGGCCGATAAATTTATTTCTGGTCCAGGCACCGCAGCTTACCTCGGAGGTGGAGCACTGCTGCCGCTGATTACCGACGGAGACAAAGGTAGTCAGCACAGTTTACGAATTGTCGATGCCTTAGCTACCAGCGCTGCCATTTGCTATGGAGCCAAATCAGTCATTCAAAGCCCCCGTCCAGACAATGAAAAAGAATTAGATAGTTTCCCGAGCTGTCACGCCACCACCTCTTTTGCCGTAGCCAGAATGCAGAGTCACTATCACCCAGACTGGGCGGTAGCCTGGTATGGCGGTGCAGCATTAATTAGTTACGCACGAGTGAGCGAAGGTCGGCATCGTTGGTATGATGTTGCGGCTGGAGCCGCATTAGGATATTTAGTAGGAGAAGTGGAGTTAGGACAGAAGCGCGGCTTACTGTTGTTTCCGTTAATTCGGGAAGATTCTCAAGGCAACAGCATCTATGGCGCACAAATCAAGGCAGAATTTTAATAGGTTTTTATGACATTATCAGTAAACGGCACAATGATGCAGTACTTTCATTGGTATAACTCCAATGATGGTGGTCATTGGCGGCAGCTCGAAAAATCTATGCCAGACCTAGCCAAAGCTGGTTTTACAGCCCTGTGGCTACCGCCAGTCTATAAAGGCAGCAATGGAACTAACGAAGTGGGCTACAGCACCTACGATTTATTTGACTTGGGTGAATTCGACCAAAAAGGCTCTGTGCGCACCAAGTATGGCACCAAAGCTGAATTAGAATCAGCCATCAAAGCAGCCAAATCAGCGGGAGTACAAATTTATCTCGATACGGTGTTCAACCACAAAAATGGTGGCGATGCCGAAGAATTAGTAGATGCAATTCCAGTGTCGATCGATAACCGCAATCAAGATACTGGCGCGGTAGAAGTCATTAAGGTTTGGACAAAATTTGAATTTCCGGGACGGGGTCTAAAATACTCTGCCATGAAATGGAACTGGCGACATTTTGATTCAGTAAATCACAACATGCTCAAGCCCGGTGACAACACTATTTATCGTTCCAAAGCCAAGCACTTTGAGACCGACGTAAGTACTGGTCATGGTAACTATGATTTCTTGATGGCTTGTGACCTAGACACCAGCTCCCCAGAAGTAGTTAAAGAGCTAAACTACTGGGGCGAATGGATCGTAGACACCCTCAAAATTGATGGCTTTCGGCTAGATGCGGTCAAACATGTACGGGCGAGTTTCTTTGCAGAATGGCTTACCCATGTGCGGAAAAAGACCAAAAAAGAGCTGTTTACAGTAGGCGAATATTGGTCTAGCAATATTGATGATTTGCATCACTTTATTAGCGCTACTGGTGGTCAGCTTTCGCTGTTTGATGTGCCTTTGCACTACAACCTGCAAGCAGCAAGTCGCGGCAATGGTAACTACGATATGAGCAAGATCTTTGATGGTACCTTAGTCCAAAACCAACCCACTTTAGCAGTGACATTTGTTGACAACCATGATTCTCAGCCATTACAGGCGCTAGAATCGGACGTAATGGATTGGTTTAAGCCTTTGGCTTATGCCCTGATTCTGCTGCGGCGCGGCGGCTATCCCTGCGTATTTTATCCTGACTATTATGAAGCACAGTATGTCGATAAAGGGCGAGATGGCCGAGAATATAATATTCAGATCAATTCTCACCAGTATATTTTAAACATACTAGTGGCAGCCCGCCGTGACTTTGCCTACGGGGAGCAGTTAGACTACCTAAATCACCCAGATGTCATTGGTTGGACTCGCTTGGGTAATAGCGACCATCCTAGAGCCATGGCAGTCATCATCAGTGATGGCCCTGGCGGAAGCAAATGGATGAATGTAGGTAAGATAGGGAAAGAGTTCAAAGACGTTACCGGTCATTTTCACCAGTCAATTTTTACTAATGAAAACGGCTGGGCAGAATTCTACTGTGATGGCGGTTCAGTTTCTGTATGGGTAGAGAGCTAGGGTTTTATGATTAAATATATTGCTGGTTTGTTGTCTGGAGTATTAATTGTCACTGGTTTTCCCTCCCCTAATCTGGCACTAGGAAAAACATTGCTAGCAGTTAAGTCTGGCAACAAATCAGCGATCGCAGTAGGTAAAATCGCCAAAGATATTTCAGTATATATCGAAACTACCGGCGCAAAAAACACCGGTTCTGGGATGATTTTGCACAGACAAGGCGATCTTTATACTGTGCTGACTGCGGCACACGTGGTACGCAAAGGCAAAGGGTTTCAGTTTACTACTCCCGATGGTCAAGTTCATCAGTCGATCGACAGCTCAGTCCGCCAAGCGAACAATAGTTTAGACTTAGCCACAGTGCAGTTTCGCAGTAACAAAAGCTATCAAGTCGCAAAACTAGGTAGCTCTCAGTTATTGTCAGCAGGGATGGAAATTTATGTAGCTGGTTTCCCGGCACAAACCATCGCAATTCGCAGTGGCATCTTGAATTTTACCAAAGGTGCAGTTACCGCCAATGCCAATAAAGCCAATGGTCAAGGCTATTCTTTGATCTACAACAACGCTACGTTACCAGGAATGAGCGGTGGTCCTGTCCTTAATGATCGGGGAGAAGTCGTAGCAATTCATGGCCAAGGCGATCGAGCACCAGATGGTCAAAAGACGGGCTTTAACTTGGGAATTGTGATCGAAAAATGCCATCCTTTTGCCGATGAAATTATTGCTGTCAAACAACTGCCGGTTTTCAATAATCGCACCCCCAAAGCTGACGACTATTTTTTGGCGGCCAGCGAAAGCTATGAAGCCGGTAACTATCAACAGGCTGCTGCAAACTACGACAAAGCCATTAAACTAAATCCGCAGTATGCTGAAGCTTACAATAACCGGGGCAACTTGCGCTATCAGCAGTTCAATAATTCTACAGGGGCTTTGGCTGACTATGATAAGGCAATCGCCCTCCGCCCCAACAGCACTCTAACCTATGTAAATCGCGGTGGTTTAAGAGCCGATAAGTTTAATGATATTAAAGGAGCGATCGCCGATTTTGATAAATCGATCGCTTTAGATGACCAAGACTATTTGGTCTATAACAATCGCGGGTATCTGAAAGATGCAAAGCTCAATGATTTAGCTGGCGCTATCTTAGATTACGATCGGGCGATTGCCCTTAACCCCCGCAGTGTGTTGGCCTACAACAATCGCGGCAACTTGAACTATCACAAGCTGGGCAAAAAAGAAGCTGCAATTGCTGATTATAACCAGGCCATATCTGCCAATGTTCAAAGCCCGATCGCTTATTACAATCGTGGCGATTTATATTATTTTGAAGGTGATCGAACAGCGGCACTGCAAGACTTGACGGTGTTAGCAGAGTTGAACTCGAAAGGTTGGACAGGTTTAATGGCCAAAGGCGCGATCGCTTTAGAGCAGCGTCAGGCACAAGCAGCCTTGAACTACTTTAATCAAGCAGCTCGTCTGGGAGCCGAACCCATAGATCACCACAAATATCGAGGGTTGGCGTACAAACAACTGGGCAAACGATCAGCCGCAATTGCAGAATGGCAAAAAGCCAGTGCAATCTCTAATAAACTCCGTTATCGTAAAGACAGCAACATATTACAGAGGCTGATGAAATTGACATGAAATATTCACAATGAAGTTGTTAAATTTTGTGCTTTACAAAACTTAACAAACGACGATTGCCAATAGATGTTATCTGGATGAATTGCTGAAATCCATGGAGCAAAACAAAAACAGCAGTTTTCAATTACAACTCATACGACAATTTTGGAACATATTTCTAGCAAGAGTCGTCTCAAAGATACAGCGGTTTGCAGGTTTATGAGGGACAATAACAGCAGTGAGCAAACCAGTTACGGAGATGCTCAGAATCGATCAAATCCATTGCTGTAGCAATTAAAACATCAACCGTTGCGGAGGTCTTCGGTGAAAACTGTCGG
>JANYHM010000097.1 GCA_025359065.1 Synechococcales cyanobacterium GL140_1_metabinner_5_sub
TATTTTAAAACGGACGACAGGACTGTCGTTTGCAGCTTGTGGAGACTTAGGGGTTGCCCAGTCATTGAAGCAAGAAATCTCAGGTGTGAACTTGAGAAGCCCCCGTCAGAGCGTACTCGCTTGACGGTGGGAGTAGTCACAGTTTGTGACTGTTTTTACCTTCTGCTCTATGCCAAAATGGTATAAATCAGTATAGATAAATAGAGACAAACTTCTAAAGTGTGACTTAATCCTGATCGACTAAGTGCTTACGGAGTCTAAATTCTAACCAAAAAATCATATTTGTATCAGAAATAGCGTTACGTTCAAAATTTTGGCTCAAAATCTGATCCAAATCATCGACGACGCGCAAAAGTTCTTCTATACTGAGCAACATTGTATTTTCAGACCGCTTTTTTAGAACGTGAGATTCTTGCTTAACTAAGTTGCTGCTACCCGTGTGGAGAGATTAAAGTGGAAAAATGCCTAGTATGCTCTCATGAGTTTACTCGCGACGGAAATCGTTGCCCCAAATGCCAATGGCCGATCGGCTTTGCGTCCATTACTCGGGATCCCCGCACTGATGCTGATGTGGTTAACTGGGCAGCAATGATGTATAAAAAGCTGATTAAAATGTATGAACAGCAGCAGGTGGTCAGCAACTTTCAACCCGAACCAGCTCCATCTCAAAATCAATCTCAAACAGATATCAGTGCCCTAGAAACCAGAGTGCAACAGTTAACCACCGAACTACACACTTTTAATGGCTCTTATATTCAAGAACGTCATCGCTGTAACCGTAAGATTGACGAGCTAACCAAAGAAGTAGAACTTTTCAAAGAAATTATCCAGATCAATCAGGATTCAACTGAGAAAATAGCTAACCTAGAAAGACAATATCGAGAAATTATTCAGCGCCTGGTAGCGCAGTCTTCGCCACCAGTATCTCAGCCGTCTCTAATAGTGAGAAATGAACCTATCCAGTCAGAACCAGTCCAGCCGATTTCTTTCCCAGTCTTTGAAAGCATTCCTGAACAAATCCAACCACCCGAAATCAAAGCTCCCATTTCTCCAGCAGAAAGAGATTTGTTAGATTGTTATAATCGTTTTGCTAGCATTTCTGAAGCTATTCGCAAAGATGCCACCGATGTCTCGATCGATCAAGATGCCCTGAATCGCCTACGGGATGGAGATACGAGCCAATTGATTTTTGTGATCGATCAGAAAGGGAGTTTCTTGGTAGTTCGCCGGGACGGATATCAATATTTAGTGCCCAACAAAAAGACCCCAATTAATTCCCTGATTCATAAAACTATTAAATCTATTTATACCTGTGAAGGCTACCATGAAAACTATGAGCAACTCACCCTCGTCCGGCCAGCTTTGGTGGAAGAAGTTGCTATTGATCGCTGGAAACTCGGCCAAAAGGGTGTTTTAAAATTCAAATAATATAAAAAAGAGGGCTAAATAGCCCCCTTTTTTCACCATCAGAAATAAAATTAGGCTGTAACAGAAGCATTAGCCGATCGAATTATTGCCCCGTTGTTGTCTACAACCACCCGATCGATCTTGGCACCCAAGTTGCGCAGTTTAGATTCGATATTTTCGTAGCCGCGATCCAAATGGTGCAGACCTTCTACAGTGGTCATGCCATCAGCAAACAGACCAGCTACCACTAGAGCAGCCGAAGCCCGAAGATCAGTAGCCATGACCTTAGCCCCAGAAAGCTTTTGCACGCCTTGGATAATTGCATTGTTGCCTTTAACTTGAATGTTCGCTCCCATGCGTTGCAGCTCAGCCACATGCTGGAGGCGGTTTTCAAAAACAGTTTCAGTAATCACACTGTTGCCGTTAGCGATCGACAGCAAGGCCATGAACTGCGCCTGCATATCAGTAGGGAACGCTGGGTAGGGAAGGGTTTCAATATTAACTGCCTTCAACTCCTTAGGAGGCAACACCCGCATCCGAGGGCCATCGATGACTACTTCTACACCAATTTCAGCCAATTTAGCAGTGGCAGCCGCCAGGTGCATTGGGATCACTGGAAATAGACTGATTTCCGAGCGCATCATGGCACCCGCCACCAAGAAAGTCGCAGCTTCAATTCGGTCAGGAATTACTTCGTACTCAGTATCGTGTAACTTATCCACACCCTGAATCACAATGCGCTCAGTGCCAGCGCCAGCAATTTTTGCACCCATCGAAATACAAAAATTAGCCAAATCCACAACCTCTGGTTCTTTGGCAGCGTTGCCTAAGACAGTTTCGCCTTCAGCCAAAGTTGCGGCCATCATCAAAGTCTCGGTAGCACCTACACTTGGGTAGTCTAAATGAATCTTGGCACCTTGCAGGCGACCATTGGCGCTATTTGCCTTGGCGTGAACTTCACCGTGCACAATTTCTACGGTAGCACCCAAAGCCCGGAGACCACGGATATGCAGTTCTACTGGTCGATCGCCGATCGAGCAGCCACCGGGCAGCGGAACCTGAGCTTCACCTTGACGAGCTAAGATTGGACCAACGGCAAAGAAAGCAGCGCGCAGCTTGGACACCAGCTCATAAGGAGCGCTGTGGCCGGTCACATTACTAGCATCAAAATCGATCGAGCTGCCATTGCGGTTCACTTTAATACCTAAAGCTTCCACAATTTGACACATTTTGCCGACATCGGCCAAAGCAGGGATATTGTTGATGCGGCAGTGGCCTGAACAAAGCACAGTACCAGCCATCAAAACCAAAGCAGAGTTTTTGGCTCCACTAATTTTGACTTCCCCGGAGAGGGAGTGTTGTCCCCAAATGTGTAAAACGGATGTTTCGGTACTGGTGACAGCAGGAGCAGAAGTTGAGCTAGTAATAAGTTGATCCTCCAGGATGATTCAGTAGAAGTATTTCAATGCTGTGATTTGAGACGTACTTTACAAGAAGTTAGCATAAATTTGCAAAAGTTTATTTATTATTTAAGAATTTGCTCCAAATCATACTTTGGCAGGCTTAAACAATTACAAATGATCCATAACTTGTATTTAAGTGTCTTTCACCACAGTACAGTTCTGAACATATTGTGCCCAAGTTATGGAGCCGAATCCCAACCTAACTAAAAGCGAAGTTCAGTTCTTAAAACTCGATGAAATCTATAGAATTTCACGGCCTAAATATGGCTGGAGAACTTGAGGAATCTGAATAGTGCTGTCCGGCTGTTGGTAATTTTCGATAATCGCCGCCATAGTCCGACCCACAGCCAAACCAGAGCCATTTAGGGTATGGATAAACTGGGTACCTTTTTTACCGGTTTCTCGGAATCTTAAATCGGCACGGCGAGCTTGGAAATCATAAAAATTAGAACAGCTAGAAATCTCACGATACTTGCCAGCAGACGGCAGCCAAACTTCTAAGTCATAGCACTTAGCCGCATTCGCCCCCAAGTCCCCAGTACAAAGTTCCATGGTGCGATAAGGCAGTTGCAAAGCTTCTAAAATCGCCTCGGCATCTTTCACTAGCTTTTGATGCTCTTCTTCAGAAGTGTCGGGATGCACAAACTTGACTAGCTCAATTTTATTGAACTGGTGCAGCCGAATCAACCCCCTGGTGTCTCGACCAGCACTACCAGCTTCCCGCCGAAAACAAGGGGTATAAGCACAGTGCCAAATCGGGAGCTGACTGCTATCTAAAATTTCGCCGCGATATAAGTTGGTGACGGGCACTTCAGCAGTAGGGATCAGCCACAGATCATCTTCGGCACAGCGAAAGCTCTCTTCTGCAAACTTAGGCAGTTGACCCGTGGCTGTCAAAGAAGCACTGTTTACCAAAGCCGGAGGACTGACTTCGGTATAGCCCGCCTTGGTCTGCCGATCGAGCATAAAACTAATCAGTGCCCGCTCTAGAGCAGCACCAGCCCCAAACAAAGTCACAAAACGACTCTGGGCAATCTTGGCGCTGCGTTCAAAGTTCAAAATGCCAGTTTTTTCACCGATCTCCCAATGGGGAAGCAGTTCGGCGCTGTTAGCAGGAATATATTCGTCGCCCCAACGGCGCACCTCCACGTTTTCTTCTTCGCTGGCTCCGTCGGGGGCGCTGGCACTAGGAATGTTGGGGATTTGCAGCAATAGGCTATAGATCTGCTGCTGAATTTCTTTTTCTCGGGGTTCTAGTTCGCTGAGCTGCTGTTTAAACTGGGTGCCCTGTTCCTTTAAGGCCAAAATTTCTGGACTGTTAGGGGCAACTTTGGCCTGCATTTTTTCGCCGACGGTTTTGCCAATTTCGTTACTGCGGGCTTGCAGTTCGCTGCGGGTAGCTTCGATCGCTTTTTGCTGTATGTCTAGCTCCACGATCGGCTGCAAACTAAAGCCACCTTTGCGGCGATCGAGCTGCGCCTGCATGGCAGTAGGGTTTTCTCTGATTTTTTTGATATCTAGCACGCCTAAATTTCCTTCGCTGAAAGTTCCTGCTTGGGCTATATCCTAGCCCGACTTTGGGATCTATGAAATATCCTCCAGCGATCTCACCCGTTCAATTTAAAGCTCCAGAGTCAATTTACCCAGAACTTTAAACAATTTTTATAGCACAGGCTCGATGGCATCAGACTCAATCTAATTGCAAGCGCCATAAAACTTCTGGGCTGCTACACAGTCAGCCTGAATCTGACTAGTAAGTTCTGGTAAACCTGCAAATTTTTGTTCTGGACGCAAAAACTGGTCTAAATAAATAGTGAGTTGCTGACCGTATAAATCCCCCGACCAATTCAGCAGATGTACTTCTACCGAAGTACTTTGGCCATTTACCGTGGGACGCTTGCCGATGTTCATTACGGCCTGAAGCTGCTGCTCTTGCTCAGTATCCACCCGCACGCAGTAAACCCCTAAGCGGGGCAAAAACTTAATCGGTGGATAGTCAATATTCGCCGTCGGGAAACCCAACGTCCTGCCTAGCTGCTGACCGGGCACGACTAAACCAGCAATACTATAGCTACGCCCTAGCAGCCGATCGACCTCTCGCAATTCACCGTTTAGCAGTGCCGCTCGCACCCTCGAACTACCAATTCTTTGATCTTGATCGAACTCCAATTCTAAAACGTGCGTTTTGATGCCATATTCAGCAGCCAGCATAGTCAACAATGTCGCATCGCCTGTCCGCTGATAGCCAAACCGAAAATCAGCGCCAACGACAATCTGCTGGGCTGCTAATTCTTGGTGCAAAATCTTGGTGACAAATTCGGCAGGAGTCAAATGCACCAAAGACTCATCAAAAGTCAGCAGCACCAGTTGTTCAATGCCCAGAGACTCCAGACAACTGGCCTTTTCTGGCACCGTGGTTAACAACTGGCGGGTTTGACCCGAAAAAAACTGCTGGGGATGAGGATCGAACGTGACCACCGTGGGGTGTAAGCCAGCGTTGGTCAAAAGTAGCTCGATCGCCCGCTGGTGTCCGCGATGGACACCATCAAAGTTGCCGAGTGCAATGGCAGTGGGTTTAGCAATAGCTGCAAATGTAGAGTGGATCTGCACGCGGGGGTCTGGGGATAACACAAAATCTTTACATACTTTAACAGTTTGCGGTGCTTTGGGTAGGATTTATGCTGTTTTGATCCCTCATTTTGATCCGAAAAGCGAACCTTTGTATTATCATAGTTTGTGCGCTCTCTTAGCTGACCTGCATGAATCCCGCCGCTTCAACCACAGATATTCCCACCACCCAATGGGTTGAAGTGTTGGTCGATTGCCCCGGCACCCAAGGACTGTATACCTACGCGGCCGATCGCAGTATTGGAGTGGGTGACATTGTGTCGGTGCCCTTTGGCCATCAAATTTTAGGAGCGATTGTGGTGCGCGGCAGCACCGAAATTCCGGCCAACCTCGACCCCGCCAGCATCAAAGAAGTGGGCGAAATCGTTTGTGCCGGGTTCTTTTCGGCAGATTACTGGACTTTACTGCGACAGGTGGCCGAGTACTATTACACCCCGCTGATGCAGGTAATTCGGATTGCTTTGCCACCAGGAATTTTAGGCCGATCGCAGCGGCGGGTGAAGTTAATTGGCACAGCCGATCAGCTAGAGCGTTATCAAATGAGTTTGCTGCCCACAGCTATGCAGATTGTGGCCTTGCTAAAAGCTACTGACGATCGAGACTATAGCTGGCAATACCTAATGCAGCAGGTACGCGGCGGCGGTGCGGGGATGCGTCAACTCCATAAGTTTCAACTGGTGGTTTCTTACTTAGAACCGCCCAAAGTGGCCAAGCCAAAGCAGCAGCTTGCAGCGGTGTTGACCGGTAATCCGCGCAATCGAGAGTTGACCAAACGCCAGCAAGAAATCTTGGCTTTTCTCCAACAGCAAGGTGGTGAGATGCTGCTCACTGAATATCTGAAACAGGCTCAGACTAGCAAAAAGACTCTAGAAAGCTTGGCGAGCGATGGCTATGTGCAAATCATTGATCGAGAAATCATGCGCCGCGATCGCACCTCTGGTATCTGGCAAACCACCGTAAACTATCAGCTTACTGCGGCTCAACAAAACGCTGTCCAGAGCATTGTCAGCTTGTTGGGACTACCAAAGAAAGTCCTGCTTCATGGAGTTACTGGTTCCGGTAAAACCGAAGTTTATCTTCACGCCATTCAACCCGTCTTAGATCGCCAGCAATCAGTGCTAATGTTGGTGCCCGAGATTGGCCTGACTCCTCAGCTCACTGATCGATTCCGTGCCCGCTTCGGCGATCGAGTGCTGGTATATCACAGTGCCCTCAGTGACGGTGAACGCTACGATAGCTGGCGGCAAATGCTGTTGCCTACGCCCCAGATTGTGATTGGCACTCGATCGGCGATCTTTGCGCCTCTGCCAAATTTGGGATTAATTATCTTAGATGAAGAGCATGACGGCAGCTTTAAACAAGATCAGCCAATGCCCACTTATCATGCCCGGTTAGTGGCGGAGTGGCGATCGGCTTTAACCAATTGTCCAGTAGTCCTCGGGTCGGCGACCCCAGCGCTGGAAAGCTGGCTGGCTGCCGAAATTGGGACTTGGAGCTATGTGGCTTTGCCCGATCGGGTGACTGGTCAAGGTCTGCCCACGGTGCAGGTGGTGGATATGCGCCAAGAATTAAAAGAGGGCAATCGATCGATCTTTAGTAATGCTCTCAAGCAGGCGCTGCAAGAATTGGAACCGGGTAAAGAACAGGCGATTTTATTCATTCATCGACGTGGCCACAGCACTTTTGTAAGTTGTCGGAGCTGTGGTAATGCTTTGGAATGCCCTCATTGTGATGTATCTTTGGCATATCATCAATCTGCCCATCAGCCACTATTACGCTGCCATTATTGTAACTACAGTGCGTTGCAACCCAAGCAGTGTCCGACCTGTGACTCTACCTATTTGAAGTTTTTTGGGAGTGGCACCCAAAAAGTTATGGAAGAATTAGCTACTCATTTCCCTCAGCTTCGCTGTTTGCGCTTTGATAGTGATACCACTCGAAATAAAGGAATGCACCGAGAGATTTTGACTAACTTTGGATCTGGCCAAGCAGATATTTTGGTGGGGACGCAAATGTTGGCCAAGGGAATTGATTTACCCCAAGTGACTTTGGTCGGAATTGTGACTGCGGACGGCCTGTTAAATATGTCTGATTACCGGGCAGCGGAGCGGACTTTTCAGACTTTAACTCAGGTGGCTGGCCGCTGTGGGCGGGGCGATCGACCGGGCAAAGCAATTCTACAGACCTATAACCCAGAGCATCCTACCCTGCAAGCGGTGATTGGTCAGGACTATCGCAAGTTTGTGGGCAGCGAATTAGATGCTCGCAGATCGTTGAACTATCCTCCCTTTGGCCGGATGGTGCTGCTGCGGTTTAGTAGTGCTGATGGTCGGCTGGTGGAAACAGAGACTGAGCGGATCGCTGATTTTTTAATAAGCTATAGTCATTTGTATCGGGTTTTAGGGCCTAGCCCAGCCATGGTATTACGGGTAGCTAATCGTTATCGCTGGCAAATCATGCTGAAGTATTTGCCAGGAGCAGTTTTGCAGATCCCGATGATTCCGACCGTGGCAGATGGGGTGAGTATGTCGATCGATGTGGAACCGCTGAATTTTTTGTAAACCATTGATTTCGATGATTTAGTGTCGGATGAAACTACGAGACCTGTTCATCTACTATTGGCGTAGAATGCCCAAACAACTTGGGAATTAATAAACCAGAATTGTTTTTATAAGCGGCGAACTCTGGATATCGTGACAAAGAACGATCTTTCTTGAGCATATTAGGCACAAAAACCCCACCAAAGAAAATACCTAGAATTAAAAATGGCAGCCAATGCTGCGCCAAAATTGCAAAGCCCAGATAAATTAAAATTTCGCCCAAGTAATTAGGGTTACGACAGCTAGTAAAAAAGCCTTCGGTAATTAAACCCGATCGGTACTTTAAAGTAAAATGCTTTTGAGTATCGCTACCAAAATGTAGTAAAACTCCAAAAATATTGGTGGTAATCGCCAGAGATATTACCGCTGCTGAAGGCTCTGAGCCACTGCTAATTAGTAAAAATGGTGCAATCCAATAAGTCCCCAGTAAAAAAAACGTACTAATTCCCACTCCTATCGAAACTTCATTTTCCCACTGCCGATCGGGAAACACCACGTCTTTTACTAACCACATCAATCCATAAGTTCCATGTAAGGCCAAGTAGACCCAAGCAGCAGTGCCAAAGTTACCATAGGCCGCCATCATCCCCAAAACGGCTGGAGTCGTCAGACCTTTGTGTAGATTAATAGGATACTTGAGTTTCATAGATGCGCTGGAGATGAGGTGTAAAAACATTATCCCTAATTATCAAACCCCCAACAACCTTGCCAGGGGAATAGAAACATTTAAAACCCTTACTAGGCTGAGATCACATTAGAACGCTGTCGAATCAGGTCAATAATTGACATTTTTTCTACTAAGCCCACCAATGAACCATCAGCTTGAATTACCGTCAGCTCCGACAACTGGTGTTTCTCCAACTGCTCGATCGCCGCCATCAAAGAGCTATCAGCCTCAATAATGGTAGTAGGTTTGATCGGCTCCATCACCGCGCCTACCTTCTTGCTAGCCCATAATTCACCGGGAATGTTTTGCAGAACATCCACGGTAACTTCGCCCACTAATTTACTAGCAGCATCAACCACCAAAAACTTCCGCCAGTTCCCGGGGTGCAAAGTTCGCAAATCAACGAAGTCTCGCAGGGAAGCATCTGCTGAGACGATCGGGCTATTATCACTCACTGCATCAATAACTACCAAGCCATCCAAGCCCGACTGCACTCGCGCAAACTGTCCCGCGCTCCGGGCATTTTGAATCAAGAACCAACCAACTAAAATATTCCACAAACGGTTAGGGTTCCCATTCAGCAACGGTATTAATCCCGACAGGATTGCTAGAGCACCAAAAGCCTGACCGGTCCAACTCGTTACCTTCACACCTTGATAAGGATTACCAGTAATTTTCCAGACGATCGCTTTTAAAATATTGCCGCCATCCAAAGGCAGTCCCGGAATTAAGTTAAACACTCCCAAAGAAAAATTGATAACTGCCAACACCGTAGAAATCGCCATCAGCGGCGCAGGCAGAGCAATGAAGCTATTAAAAACAACGAGTAATCCACACAGTAAAAAACTCACCAACGGACCAGCGATCGATACCCAAAAAGCGTTCCCTGGCGTGGTGGGTTCTTTTTCAATGCTCGCTACGCCACCGAATAGGAAGAGGGTGATCGATCGAACCGGAATCCCTTGCTTAATGGCTACCCAGCTATGCCCTAACTCATGGGCTACTACCGAAGAAAACAATAGCAAGCCCGTTACTAAACCCAAGACCAGCGGCACACCGGGCAACAAAGTCGGAAAATCTTGTGCCAGATCATTGCCATAAGTCCAAGTTACCAAGCCCAGGATCAGAAACCAAGAAGGATTAACAAAGAAAGGGATACCAAATAACGTGCCAATGCGAATATTATTGTTGCCGGTCATAACTATAGCCTCTTGAAATCTGAGTATCGCAGGTGTGTCGGTTTATTTATTGTAACGAGAGGTTAAGCAGTCCCCCTTGACACTCCCCGGAATGGAATTCCGGGGATTCTTAACTAAGTCCACAAAGGAACTCTTAAAGGCGTAGTCAAAGCACCTCTACTGGCTCCAGCTAGGTCAATGCCCAGTGTTACCGCTACTTTTCGAGCAATATTTACAGCTCCGTTGCAGTCTGCATTGATCAACAATCCATTGGCTGTGCGATACAGTCCGCGATGAACTCGCTTGCCGCTGGCTTTCCACTGCATGGGTTTTTCACCATATTTAGGTAGAAAGTCAGCATCCACACTTGATGCCTTGGAAGTGTAAGATTCTTCAGTCTCAATAAACTCAAGACCGTACTGCTCACACAGTTGCTTGATTCTTTCTTTCAGCCTGCCCGTAGGAATCTGGACAAACTTTTGATTCGTCACTTTGCCCATATTAGCCTCATTTTTCTGGCCTTGATTCCAGCCAAAAATTATTCG
Source organism: Synechococcales cyanobacterium GL140_1_metabinner_5_sub (assembly GCA_025359065.1). Lineage (GTDB taxonomy): Bacteria > Cyanobacteriota > Cyanobacteriia > Cyanobacteriales > Chamaesiphonaceae > JAAFHZ01. The sequence goes on from JANYHM010000097.1 coordinate 10,489, forward strand.
GCCTATCCCTTTTTCCATGGCATGATTGATGACTAACCGAGCTGCTTTATTGACTGCATCTCGCATTTGACGGTTCCGTCTTTCCGTTAGTCTGGCCAAACGACTAGACCAAAACCCATTGGGCATCCTATCCATTAACAGAGCTACTCGCTTGTTGTAGCCTTGGTTCAAAGATTTTAAGTGCCTGCCATCCACAATAAAACTGGTTCCAACATTACTTACACAAGTCAACCAATTGTCTATGCCATGGTCAATTGACAACACCTTGTTTGGATCCAGAGCAACTGGCTCAGCTTCTTTCTGGTAGACCAGCTCTAGATAGAAACAACCATTTCTAGGTAGGATTCGGTATTCCTTAATTGCTTCATGTTCAATATTAGAAGGCATCGGTAGTTGAAAAGAATCTATCCCAAACCACGCTTTGACTTTGCTACCCAATGGAAACCTGAGCATTCCACCAGAACATTTTACCGACCGGCCTGTAAAGGTAACAAGTGCTAGCCCCCCTTTACGGTATCCCGGAAGCCGAGGTCTCTGATTTACCGTTCCTTTTGCTATACCTCTCAACAGTCCGATGTAGGACTTGAAAGACTCAGCAACACCCGTTAAAATCTGCTGCGCTGTATCAGAGTAGAAAGCCTGATAGTGCAAGTTTTTGTTTTCTGTACCAATTACTTTGTGCAGCTCTGCCCTATTTGGCACCCTACCAGCTTTAAAGAATAGCTGCCGAGCATAGTAGACTCCACTGTTGGTTAATTTCTTGGATTCTTCACAGATAAATTCCAGCAAGGCTTTTAGCTCTTTGTCTGGGTTAATCAAGTTTTGTTGGCATCCATACATATATCGATTATTTTGTAGATTGCTTCTTTCAATCTACAATAAATGAGACGAATGGTCAATCTTTCATGAAAAGAAATAGCTATGAATATCGACATTACAACCACTCTGTCGGATTGGCAGTGGTACATCTGGTTTGGATACCCAAACGACGAAAAAAGTTCTTGTTGGAGATGTCAAAATTCGACTTAATGAGATTTTCCAAGAGCTGGCAATTGAGAAGGAGTGGATCATCCGGGCTTTAGAGATAGCTCCAGATCATATCCATCTGTTTGTCGAAATTCATCCCACCGACGCAATTAACCAAGTCGTCAAGGCGTTTAAGGGTCGCTCATCCACTTACTTGAGAAGAGAGTTTCCTGACCTGAAGAAACTACCGTCTCTTTGGACAAACAGCTATTTCTTCACCACCGCTGGTAACGTTGCCGCTGATACTATCCAACGATATATCAATGACCCTCATCATGGGTAGGCGAATAAATTTGCTCGTGGCGCTTTTCCTCCCCGCTCTAAAGAGATGGGGCTTCTAAGCATTCCGTACTCTTCTGGTGATTTAGATAGCGACGACGCTTAAGAGGTCTTTGATGACCATGGCGTTGGTCAAATCTCCGCGATCGAGGTAAATCACCTGCAAATTATTCAACATTCGGGCAATGAACTGTGGCTTGGTAATAGGGGGAATCAGGGAAGGTGTGAGGTAAGGAATTTCTTGTTGATAAATATTCATCAGCTTTTGCCGACAGTCTTCGGCAAACAAAATATCGCCATTATGGAAAGTATCAATAAAAATTTCAGAATCTTCAAAGTCAGGACGAATAATAAAATGCCCCGGCATTCCAATAGCAATCATCGAGAAATCAATGCGCTGAGCAATTTCTAGATACACCAAAGCCAAAGTAATCGGAATACCCGTGCGTCGAGCTAGCACTTCATTTAAAAAACTATTGCGCGGATCATAGTAATTGCTGTGATTTCCTGTAAAACCCAAATCACCATACAAGTATTCATTAATTGTCCGAATTACCATTAGTGGATAGCGAGACTGGGGCAATCGCCGAGCCACTTCTTCGCCCATTTGATCCAAAATTTGGAGCTGACTATCAATATCCAAGTCTGGATACATGGTTTGGGCTATATAGAGCGCAGCCCTCGCCAAGTTGATATCTCGATCGGACTGATTGATTTCCGCCAAAAGCAGATCGGTGATAGACATCATGGCAGCAAGATTTCAGAGTTCGATAGAACAAAATTTCTGTCTCTATTATCGTGCTCCTCGACCGTAAAAGCTTGCCTTTAAAACCTTTCGGTAGAAACGAAACAAAGCTTCGCAAATCTTTGTTAACAAATAATTACATTCGATTCAATAATCTTCGTCGCGCCATGGGCGCTCCGAAAGAAATCGCCTATGGCGCAAGCGCAGCGATCGACCTAAAATCGACAAATGCAATTATCTCTTCCTCACCCATCACTTCAGGCACTGCAAGCTGGTCGTTGGTTCAAGCTAATCTGTGGTGCCAGCTTCCAAGACCTGCCCGCCATCCGGCATTTAGCGACCGCTTACAGTCTAGCTGGTGCCGACTGTATAGATGTAGCCGCTGAGCCAGCGGTAGTCGCCGCAGCCAGATCGGGAATCGCTGCCGCTAAACCTTTGCTAGCTGCCGCCGCACAGCAGGGCTACAAACCAACGCAACCCTGGCTGATGGTCAGCGTCAACGATGGCGAAGATCCGCATTTTCGCAAAGCTGTCTTTGATCCAACTATTTGTCCTGCCGATTGTCCTCGTCCCTGTGTCACGATATGTCCGGCTGATGCCATTGCTTTTATTAAAGAAAAACAGGGAGTGATTGTCGATCGATGCTATGGCTGTGGTCGCTGTCTGCCGATTTGTCCAATTCAGATTATTGGTGAACAAAAGCATCTTTCTACTCCTGTTGCTGTGGGCGAGTTATTGAAAACTGGCGAGGTGCAGGCGATCGAGATTCACACTCAACCAGAAAGAGGTGAAGAATTCCTGAAACTCTGGCAAGAACTATCTGGATCTTTGGATCAGCTTAAGCTAATTTCGATTAGCGCTCCTAGGGGATTAGAGGGGGGACTGGATCATCTGCGATCGATCTCGAAACTCATAGCCAGTCTAACACCGACTCCCTTAATTATCTGGCAGACAGACGGTAGACCAATGAGCGGTGATATTGGAATGGGCACAACTCACGCCACGATCGCTTTAGGTCGGCAAGTAGCCGCCGCCAAGTTACCAGGATATGTGCAGCTAGCCGGGGGCACCAATCACTACACGGTAGATAAACTGCGACAGCTCAAGCTGCTGAAATCTGCTGGCCAAGAAGTATTTGTGTCGGGGATTGCTTACGGCAGCTATGCCAGAGTGATGTTGGCTCCGCTGTTTGAGCAAATTCCGGGCAACGACAAACTCGCAGAGCATCCCGATATTTTATGGGCAGCGGTCGATCGAGCGGCCTCTCTAGTCCAACAAATCAAGAGTTAGAAATCATCCAATGGTGTGAACTGGACACTTGGCCTATTGAGAGGGTAAAGTAGAATTCTCTCTTAAAACTCGCCATAATTTTTAAAGTCTTACTTTATGAAAAGTCTGGATGATTTAAAATTTATTCTGTTGACACAAAAGCAGTCTCTATGCAAGCGCTACTGCATTACAGCATTGGGGATTTTTGGTTCCTATGCCCGAGGAGAACAAAATGAGGCCAGTGACGTGGATATTTTAGTGGACTACGACACTGCTCCTACCTTTATTGAGCTGATCGAACTACGTGATTATCTAAGTGAAGTCTTTGGAATGAAAGTAGACATTGTGACGAGGAAAGGTCTAAAGGATCGAATTCGAGATCGGGTGCTTCAGGAGGTAATTGAAATATGAAGCGAAGTTATGTGGAGTTTTTGCAAGATATTATTGGTGCAATTGATGAAGCTGAATCTTTTGTGGATGGGATTGATCTGGATGCCTTTTCGGTAAACCGTGAGAAAATCTTGGCAGTTGTAAAGCTCTTAGAGATTATTGGGGAAGCTGTGAAGAAGATTCCTGATGATCGACGTAAGCATTACCCCGATCTGCCTTGGAAAGCCATAGGAGGAATGAAAGATATGCTGGTACATGAATACTGGAAGATTGACGTTGGTGTTGTATGGTCAACGGTTCAGAAGTCTCTACCTTCTTTGAAAGTAATTGTTTTAGATATGCTAAACAAAGAAACTCAGTAAGCAAATACTCTTGATTAGCAATGCCACTATCAACAGCAATTCAAGACCATCATGATAACGATTGTAATTACTACTCTGAAAAAAGCCTAAATTAGCTAAAATCTTTATCGAAAATTTGGGTTGAAAACCCCGTCGTTTTACGACGGCTTTTCTTGCTCCTGAATATACCGCTTCAGCACTTCCAAAGGAGCGCCGCCAATAGTTGAAGCGTAGTAGCTAGGAGTCCATAAAGCAGTTTTGTCGTAAGGTTTTTTGAAACCAGCTTGCCCATACCGCCTACTGGAAACCCCTTTGAGAGCGTTGACAATTTGAGAAATTGAAAGCTTAGGTTGGTACTCGATTAAAACGTGTACATGGTCGGCTTCCCCGTTGAATTCGACGATTTGAAAATCCATACTTTTTGCCACCTCTCGAAAAGACTTTCCGATGACGGCTAAGCTTTCAGCGGTCAAAATCGACCTGCGATACTTCACAACACAGACCAAATGAATCTTCAAATCTGTAACACTATGTCGTTCCTTGCGAAATCGCGTTGTCATTTGTTTTGAACTAAGGTAAAATAAATACAGACCAATCCTAGCACAAGCTATGAAAGCAAGGTATCAGTACAGATTCTATCCAACTGACCAACAGCGATTGAGCCTAGCTCAGTTGTTTGGTTGCGTTCGTGTGGTTTGGAATGATGCTCTAGCAGCTTCCAAGGGTTCAGAAAAGTATCCAGGGTATAACCAGCTATCAAGCGAGTTAACCCTGGTGAAAAAGACTGAAGCTCGACAATGGCTAAAGGATGTATCATCTGTACCTTTGCAACAGTCCCTCAAAAATTTAGACACCGCTTACAAAAACTTTTTCGATTCCTGCAAAGGTAAGCGAAAAGGGCAAACAGTAAAGCCGCCTAGATTTAAAAAGAAGACCAATGCTCAGTCGGCAACGTTCACCAAGGCAGGTTTTTCGCTGTTGGGTGAATCCGTTTACTTGGCTAAAATTGGGAATCTCAATCCAATATGGTCAAGAGAATTGCCATCCGAACCGAGTTCGGTCACGGTGATTAAGGATGCTGCGAACCGATATTTCTTGAGCTTTGTGGTAGAGATAGAACCTGAATCAAGCGAAGCTAAAAACCAAAGTATCGGCATTGATTTAGGCATCAAAACCTTTGCATTCATGAGCAGCGGAGAAAAAGCAGAAAGCCCAGACTACAGCAAGTTAGACCGGAAAATTAGGAAGCTTCAGCGAAAGCTGATGAAGCGCCAAGTAAAAGGCTCTAACAGGCAAAAGAGAACCCGACTGAAGATTGCCAAATTGCACAACGAGATCTCAGATAGTCGCAAAGACTTTCTGCACAAGCTATCGACCAAAGTGGTGAGAGAAAACCAATCAATCATCTTGGAAGATTTGAACGTGTCAGGGATGGTGAAAAATCGCAAACTATCAAGGGCGATTAGCTTGCAAGGTTGGCGAGAATTCAGGGTGTTGTGTGAGGCTAAAGCTGAGAAGTATGGTCGTCGGTTCACAGTGATTAATCGATGGGAACCTACTAGCCAAATCTGCTCTGATTGCGGGTTCCGTTGGGGCAAGCTGAACCTGAAGGTGAGAACTGTAACTTGTGTGAGTTGCGGCGCTGAACACGACAGGGATGAGAATGCAGCTAAGAATATTGAAAAAGTCGGCATCGGGCATGGGCACGACTATAAATGGACGGGGAGCGACGGTAAGACTATTTCGGTAGCAAGTTGCTGTGAACCGTCAAGAATCACCGTGGCTTCAGCCCGGTAAGTATGTCAATCAGCTAACCTAGTCAAGTTTTTCTCATTGAGCACCACTTCTAACTGAGCACCATCACGACTGATTAGGTTGCGCTTCGCTTCCCCCAAATACAGCGGCTCCGAAACCCCAGGCTGTGGATGCAAAATTGATCGCATCCGTATGTGCATATTGCCATCAGCATCACCAACCCGCCCAAAAGAATAAAGATCAGCCGCGGCCTGTTTCAGCGTCGCCGTTGCTGCTTCGGTCGTAATCTTGCGATTAGGCACCGCAATCACCGCCTGATTAGTACTGTTATCATAAATTACTGCGTAACGCACCGCCCCCGGAAAAGCCGATCGAGGAGACAGACCAAAGCTCAGACCAAACAAACCCACGGTCATCACAATCATAAAACCAGTGATGCCAACCAACCGGAACTTAAAGCCCCAGGCTAATACCAAAGCCACAACTGTCAAAACAGCCAAAGCCACAGTTGCAATGCCGCTGTATTTGGCATATTCCAAAAAAGACTGGGGAGAAAACATATTATTCCGCTTCGTTGCTTACTATTACTGCCCCCGGAGACTGCAACGCAGCCCGCAGGGTATGCCAAACCAAATTAGCACACTTAATCCGCACCGGAAACTGAGAAACGCCCTTGAGCACATTTAGCTTGCGTAGTTCGTGAGGAAACTCAAAATCGCCGCGCATCATTCCCTGAAAGCTCTCAATCATCTCCAGCGCCTCTGCCACTGTCTTACCCCGCAGCGCTTCTGCCATTAAATCTGCCGAAGACAGAGCGATCGCGCAGCCTTCACCGTCAAATTTGGCCGCAATAATTGTCTCTTGCGCCTCATCTAAATGTAGAGTTAGCTCGATCGTATCGCCACAAGAGGGATTGTGGCCTTTTTGATATCGGTCGATCGGGTCGGTCACGCCTTTAAACTTAGGTTTTTTATAGCGCTCCAAAATTACTTGCTGATATAAGTCGCGGATATTACCGAGATTAGGGGCGGGGTTGGTCATGAGGGCAAATGAGTCTTAAAGTTAATATGTAATGTAACAAAAGTTGTACTCTTCATGCCCGCGACTTCTCTATCTGTTTTTCAGAACAGCCATTATGTAATTGTTGCTATGCTCTTAGCCTTTGCGATCGCCCACAGTGGTCTAGCTGCCCTGCGACCTTGGGGCGAAACCAAAATTGGAGCCAGAGCATACCGGGTAATTTTTGCCTTAGTTAGCGTCCCAGCAGCCACCGCTCTGATCATTTATTTTTTTAATCACCGCTATGATGGTCAAGAATTGTGGGATTTACGGCAGGTAGCGGGCATCAAAGAACTAGTTTGGATGCTTTCGGCCATCTCCTTTTTGTTTCTTTACCCCGCCACTTTTAACTTACTGGAAGTAGCCGCTATCCTTAAACCCCAAGTGCGACTCTACGAAACCGGCATCATTCGAGTTACTCGTCATCCCCAGATGGTTGGTCAGCTAATTTGGTGTGTGGCACATAGCCTGTGGATTGGGTCAAGTTTTATGATTGTGACTTCGATCGGCCTCATGGCACACCATTTATTTGCAGTTTGGCATGGCGATCAGCGGTTATTAAAACGCTATGGTGATGATTTTTTGGCAGCCCAATCTCGCACCTCAATCTGGCCATTTGTCGCCGTGATTCAAGGCAAACAACAGCTCAAGTGGGAGGAGTTTCTCCGCCCAGCTTATGTAGGCGTAGCTGCTTTTGTAGGAGTTTTTGCTTGGGGGCATCCCTATTTAATTAGCTGGGCATCGATGGTGCCCTGGTAATTGTTGAGTAGCTATTGACCGATCGCTGCAATTTGATAATTACCGGCCTCTTTGCTTCCCGAGGAATTAGCAAATAGTATGTAATTACCAGTAATTGGTAATCGACCCTTGACTGTGAGGTTATTGCTGCCTTTAGACTCCTGATTAAACAGTACTTTGCGGTTTGGGGCGATTAACACCAATCCTGGCTCAATGTCTTGGCTGATCATCTTAATTGCAATTTGCTGGCCAGCCACACCCCGAAAAACATAGATATTTACATAGCTATTATTGGGAGGTAACACTGGATCTCCGCTACCTAAGCGAGCGCTAATCACCTGGCCATCTAATGGCAGTTTGCGAACTTTGGTGGTTGTGGTGGCTCGTCGTGGTGCCTGAGCCACCGTTCCTAATTGTCCCTGACGATAGGCTGTCAAAAAAGGCTGAATTTTGTTGACAGCGATCGCAAAACCAATCCCAACGTTGGCCTCATTGCGGGTGTAAATAGCCGTGTTTACACCCACTTGTTCGCCATCGCTGTTTAATAATGGACCACCAGAGTTACCGGGGTTAATTGCGGCATCGGTTTGAATTAGACCGCGTTTAGTATCAATTCGACTCACAATACCGGTGGTAAAAGTTCCCTGAAACTGTCCATAAGGATTGCCGATCGCAAATGCTCTTTGCCCTACTTCTACATTGCTATTGGCTAGTTTTACTACCGGTAAGCCACTGGCCTTTTGTAATTGCACCAAAGCCAAGTCTAAATTGTTGTTACCAACTCCCACAATTTTGCCAGTGAATTTTCGGCCATCAGCCAATGTAACCTGAACGGGATTACCCTGAGCCGAAACAATGACGTGGGCGTTGGTCAATACCAAACCCTCACTTGTCAAGATACTGCCACTGCCCACCGCTCCTCCTGCCCGGATCGAAACTACCCCTGGTCCAGATTGTTTATAGACACGAATATTGGTTTTTTCATCATTGTCTGAGGCGATCGAAGCCTGATGAAAAAGTAACGGAGAAGACAAGGTAAACCCCAGCATTAGGGGGAAAACAGCAAACCGACGGAAGGCAGTTGGTCTGGACATATCAAAGAAAAGAGAAGGTTGTATGTTAGATTGTAATAATTTTTTTGGGTATGCAAAGAAAAGCACCAAGAAAATTAATCTTGGTGCTGATTGATTAATACTGGTCCGGAAATTCTACGGGCTGGCCAACCGGATCCACCGGTTCGTATTCCACATAGGCCGTGGACTTAGCCGCTGGTTCATCAGCCGAATCTTCGAGGCTAGACCGCCGAGGCTTTTTGCGGGGCACACTGGGTTTTTCTTCTCGCTGAGGGCGAGGGTTAGCTTCCCAATCGCGATTTTCGGCTGGTGCAGACCAATCGTCTTGAGGTGGATTCTCAGTACGGCGAGATCGATCATCACGGCTATTAGTTGCCCGCTCTTCATAACGATCATAATTATTGCCATATTCCGGCGCATAATCGCGCACGGGTTCTTCTCGCGTGTAGCCACTTGGGAGCATTCTGCCACCCCGTCGTTCGGGTTCCCGGAAGCCGTCATCATAGCCCGATTGAAACTGTCGATCAGAGCGATCGGTTTCTCTGGGGCGACTGCGTTTTTGAGGGACATATTCTGGTTCGTCTTCTAAGCGAGCGTTATAGCCGCCCCGACGACCGGCAGATCTTTCTTCTTTGCCGCTACTGCGCCCGCCGCCTTTGAGACGCTTGTTTTCGGCGCGCACCTGTAAGAATTGCCACATGATCGTGACTAAGGCTCCAATCATCAACATCTGTTGGAAGATCATTGCCGCACCCAGATCAAGGCTGAACACCAGGATCAGCCCGCAGACGAAGCCAATACCCGCATAGATATTGTCAGATTCTTGGTACAGTTCGGGTTTAAACTTACTGGTGAAAAACAAGCCGATAGAGGCCATGATCAAAATCATGCCAAATATTACAACTGCCGGAGTGAACACAGTGATTTCCTCAGATGGGTGATGGGGCGGTGGGTGCCGCTGGAATGTTTGGGCTGCCGGAGGGCAATCTCTTTCAGTTTAGCATTTAGGATTGCTTGTGCCGGTCAATTTTCTTGGAGGAATATGGTTCTTCTATTGTCATTCATAAGGATAATATTTCGCAACGCAAAAATTACTAAAAAAAGGGGCTGCTAAGCAATTTAGCAACCTCTTTTTACATATTGGTTAATAGAACAGTGGGCACTGCCCACTCTACAGATATGGCCGTAGAAAATAATTTTCTAAGCTTCGGTTGCCGTGGCAACTCGGGCAGTAGAGCGCTGCTTGCGACGACCAGAAGTTTCTTTTTCAGCTCCTTCGGGTTTTTGTAGCAAGACTACGATGCTGGGGTTGCTTTGGCGGAGTTCTTGGCGGACTAAGCGTTGAATGGCGCTTTCTAGTTCGATCTGTAAGCCAGTCCAATCTACGTCTTTTTGGCCAGACTCAAAAGAGCGGGCAAATCTAGGCCAGCGATCGACCAAGGTCGATTCGACTCTCTTGACTACCAAGTTTTCTAACAGCGAGATTTCTACCGCCGAAACCACACCATTTAAGTGAATTTGCGGACGAGCCAAAATTTTGCCTTCGCCGTTGATGGCCACAGCCACAGTGATGATGCCATCTTCTGCTAGCTGTTGACGCTGCTTCATAACGTTGTCTTGAACAATGCCAGCGTTGTCTACGAGCTGAATTCCGGCTGTTACCTTACCGCCTTTGCTAATCGAGTCAGGGCGTAACTCAATTACATCGCCGTTGTCGATAATGACCATGTTGTCTTTAGGAATTCCCATGCTCTGAGCAGTTTCAGAATGTCTGATTAACATCCGGTGCTCGCCGTGAACAGGAATAAAGTACTTAGGACGAGTCAAGCTAAGCATTAATTTCTGATCTTCTTGGCAACCGTGACCAGAAACGTGCAGACCTTTATCGCGGCCATAAATGACGTTTGCACCCTGCATCATCAGCTTATCGATCGTGTTTACCACGGCGATCGTGTTGCCAGGAATGGGGTTGGCCGAGAAAATTACCGTGTCGCCCTGTTTGATTTTTACTTGACGATATTCACCATTGGCAATTCGGGTCATGGCGGCCATTGGCTCACCCTGAGAACCGGTACAAAGAATGATTACCTTGTCCGCTGGCAAATGGTTGGCCGATTGCAGAGGTTCAAACACGTTGTCGGGGCAGTTAATGTAGCCCAAGTTGCGGGCATGGGCAATTACGTTTAGCATCGATCGACCGACTACACAAACCTTGCGGTTAGTTTTCTGAGCGATCTCTAAAATCATGTTTACCCGGTGTACCGAGGAAGCAAAGGTGGTAATTAATACCCGGCCTTTAGCTGCCATGATTGATCTTTCTAAACCAGGATAAACAGCTCTTTCTGAAGGAGTGAAGCCAGGTAACTCGGAGTTAGTGGAATCACTAATTAAACAGAGCACGCCTTTTTCACCGTGTTCAGCCAGCTTAGCAAAATCATAGACTTCGCCATCTACAGGGGTGTGATCGAACTTAAAGTCGCCAGTGTGAATTACTACGCCCACTGGAGTGTGTAAGGCAATAGTAAAGCTGTCAGCGATCGAGTGAGTATTACGAATAAATTCAACTACAAAATACTGGCCAATTCTGACCATTTCGCGGGGCAGAACAGTTTTGATTTTGGTGCGGTCAGCTACGCCAGCTTCTTCTAGCTTGCCTTGGAGCAAGGCCATTGCTAACCGAGGGCCATAGATAATCGGAATATCGATTTGTTTTAAGTGATGAGAGATGCCGCCGATGTGGTCTTCGTGACCGTGGGTGACAATCATCCCCTTGATTTTGTGACGATTTTCTCGCAGATAAGTCATGTCGGGCAATACAATATTGACCCCGTGCATACCGTCAGAAGGAAAGGCTAGACCGGCATCCAACAATATTATTTCGTCTTGATATTCAAAGACACAGGTGTTCTTGCCGATCTCATGCAAACCGCCCAAAGGAATCACCTTGAGGGGAGACAATGTTTTATCGACTTTGCTAGTTACGGTCAATGGTTCCAGAGATTCAGAGCTGGATCTTTTCTTAATTAAAATTGGTTGTGACAAGTTGATAGCTACTGAAACGAAGTAGCAGATAAACAATAATTTGCGCGAAAAATAACGCGCCTAGAAACCATATGGAGGGTGCTTCAAGCTTTGCTGTAGCCGCAGGGCTATAGGTGCAGTCATCAGTAACTTTTTCAAGCGGTTATGTTCTGATAAAACAAGGTTGGTGTAAGCTTCGCAATTCTAAAAATCTTAACGTCTTTTAAAAATTACTAACGCCGTTCAAAAATCGAATTTGCTCAATAAAAATAATCAGTCCGGCTGAGGGTCTCTGTCTTATTTCTTACCTTCGCTGATAATACTTCTAACATATTCCAGCAAGTGGGTCAAGTGAGCTGTGGTTTACTGCAACAATCCTTGCTCTTGCAAGAGTTGGCGCAGATCGGCCACTAAGTCTTCGGACATCGCCAAGAGAGGCAAACGGTAGCCACCTACGTTCCAGCCTAACAGATTCAAGGCTGCTTTGATCGGAATCGGGTTGGTAGCAGAAAATAAGCCTTTAAATAAAGGAATCAGTCGCAAATGGATGGCTAAGGCAGCGGCATGATCGCCCTGCTGGAAGCTCCTTACCATTTGCTGAATGTCATTGCCCACTAGATGGCTGGCCACACTGACAATCCCGTCACCACCAACTGCCAAGGTGGGCAGTGTAAGGGCATCGTCTCCCGAATATATTTTAAAATCGGCAGGCGTGTTCCGACGTATCTGACTTACTACTTCTAGATTACCCGCTGCTTCCTTAGTTGCAACAATGTTATTAATTTGTGATAGCTCGATCGAAGTTTCTGGCTCCATCATTTGCCCAGTGCGGCCAGGAATGTTGTAGAGCATCATCGGTAAGTCACAGGCTTGGGCGATCGCCTTAAAATGCGCTAGCAGCCCAGCCTGGGTAGGCTTATTGTAATAAGGCACTACTTGTAAACTGCCGTGAACCCCTAGCTTTGCAGCTTTACTGGTGGCCTCGATCGCCTCCTTGGTAGAATTCGACCCAGTACCAGCAATCACCTTGGTTGTGCTACCCACCGCTGCCAAGATCACCCGAAACAGCTCATATTCTTCTTCCCAGGTAATCGTCGGCGATTCCCCAGTAGTACCGCAAACCACGATGCCATCCGAGCCATTGGCGGCCAAATGTACCGCCAGTTTCTCAGCCTCGGCATAGTTCACATTCAAATCAGCATCTAGTGGAGTCACTAGAGCCGTAATTACTCGACCGAAATAGGTCACACAGCACTCCTTTAAGTTACTTAGATCCAGGCTTAAGCCAATTCTTGGCTATTAACAGTTCCGCAATTTGCACTGCATTTAAGGCAGCACCCTTGCGAATTTGGTCGCCACAGAGCCATAGCTCCAGACCATTCACATGAGAAAGATCGGTGCGAATGCGGCCTACTAGAACTGGATCTTGACCCGAAGCATCGATCGGCATTGGAAAATAATTGGCTTCCCAATCTTCTACCAACTTCACACCAGGAGCCTTGGCCAAAATATTTCTGGCTTCTGCTACCGGAAACGGCTCGGTAAACTCTAAATTAAGCGCCTCAGAGTGTGCCCGCAACACTGGCACCCTCACACAAATTGCACTCACCCGCAAATTTGGCACCCCAAAAATCTTGCGAGTCTCATTCACCATCTTCATTTCTTCTTCGCAGTAGCCCGCCGCATTAATCGGCGTGTTGTGAGGAAACAAATTAAAGGCCAAAGGATAAGGAAAAATTTCTGGTTTTGGGGCTTTGCCATCCAAAATATCCTGAGTCTGAGTCAAGACTTCTTGCATCGCCCTTGCTCCTGCACCACTCGCCGACTGATAAGTGGCAGCCACAATCCGTTGGATTGGCCTGATTTGATGCAGCGGATACACCGCTACTGCCATCAAAATGGTGGTGCAATTGGGATTAGAAATAATCCCTTTATGTTGCGCAGCCGCCTCGGGGTTGACCTCGGGCACCACCAAGGGCACATCGGGCAACATCCGAAAAGCGCTGGAGTTATCAATTACTACTGCACCTGCTGCCACGGCATGGGGAGCATATTCCTTACTAATGCCGCCTCCCGCCGAAGCCAGCACGATATCTATGCCCTGAAAGCTCTCGGGTGTGACGGCTTCTACCGTCAACTCGCTGCCCTTAAACTTCAGCTTGGTTCCCGCCGATCGAGGGGAAGCCAGTAATTTCAATTCACCGATCGGAAAATTCCGACTTTCCAATAAAGTCAGTAGCTCTTCGCCTACTGCCCCAGTCGCCCCTAAAATCGCTACGCGGTAAGAACCAGACAATGAAAGATCCTCTTTTGCTTGTGTATTTCTGTTTACTATTTGCCAGATCCTAACATCTCGTGACATTGCTTCTGAAGCTGTAATGTGACAAATTAGATCTTTTGCTGGCTTGACGATGTCTAATCAAGTTTTAATGATGGGGTTTTGTAATAAAATTTCATCCTGCTTGGGCATTTGCCAACCAGCTTGCGGCCACCGGCCTACCCCCACATCAATATCAGTCAACGTATTCTCGTAATTAGACCCTATGAAAGTCACCCAGGAAAATCTCCCCCATAGTCAAGTGGGCCTCGAAATCGAAGTTCCGGCTGCCGAAGTCAAGAGCTATTACGAAAAATCTATCCAGGACTTGGTGAGAAACGCCAATATTCCCGGCTTTCGCAAAGGCAAAGTGCCCCGCCAAATTATTTTGCAGCGTTTTGGAGCCGATCGCATTAAGGCGATGGCCGCCGAAGACCTGATGCAGAAAAGTATGCCTGCGGCTGTTAAACAAGAAGCAATTCCGGCGATCGGCAATTATCAGATCACTTCTAACTTCGATGAAATAGTAGATGGCTTCAGCACCGAAAAGCCTTTGGTCTTCAAAGGCCGCGTAGATGTAATGCCCGAAGTTAAGGTTGGCGAATATACCAAACCTGCTGTCACCGCCGAAGAAACCAAGGTAGCCGACACTGCCGTGGCTGATTTCTTACTGGAGCGCCAGAAAGAAAAAGCAACCTTAGTACCAGTAGAAGGTCGCGGTGCCCAAATTGATGACGTGGCCGTAGTAGATTACAGCGCCAAGCGTTTAGATGGCGAAATTGTCGAAGGTGCTACTGCTGCCGATGCCGAGTTTGAAATGTCTCATGGTAAGTTCATCGCCGATTTGGTAGATGGCATGGTGGGTATGAAAATTGACGAAACCAAAGAAATCTTGGTGCGTTTCCCCGCTGATTACGCCCGTCAAGACTTGGCAGATGCCCAAATTAACTTCACTGTGACTGTCAAAGGCTTAAAGGTTCCCGAGTTACCGGCTTTAGATGACGATTTCGCCAAAGAAATTAGTCAAGAAGAGACCATGGAAGCTCTTAAAATCATGCTGCTTAACAACTTCACCAAAGAAGCTGCCGACAAAACTCAGGCCAGCATCGATGCGGCATTAGCCAATTCTGTCATCGAAATTACTGAGCTAGACCCCCCAGAAAGCCTAATTGAGCAAGAGGTAATCAGCATTTTAGAAACCATGGCGAACCAGTTTAGCCAATATGGTATGGATGTAAGCAAGCTCTTTACAAAGGAATCTATTCCTAAAATGAAGGAAAACTGCCGTCCTGATGCTCTCAAAAACCTGAAAAGATCTTTGGGTATCGCCAAAATTGCGGAATTGGAAAAGATCACCGTCGAAACTAGCGAAGTCCAAGCCCGCGCCTTTACTATTCGCCAACAGTTAGAGGGCAAAACCGATGAAGATCGCCTCAAAGCCTTTGTAGAAAACGACTTGATCAATGAAAAGGTCATGAAGTTTTTGCAAGAACGCGCTGAAGTAACTTTAGTGCCAGTAGGCTCACTGACTAAAGACGACGAAGATTTGGTGATGGCTTCGCCTGCACCGAAGGTGATCGATGAAGACGGAACTATCGAAACCACAGCCACCAAGGTTGCTGAATAAGTTGATGCCGTAACTGACCTGTGTTTAATCAGCCTTGCTGATCAAACACAGGTCAACCGGCTTTTCGGATCTCTCCCCGACCAAGTTTGCATGGTTGAGGTATAACGGTAAAGAACGTCTTTGTTTTCTCTATAAAAGTCTTCCTATGTTCACATCCCAAACACCCAATTATCCTGATAGCACACGCCCGACTCCAGATGTCTTCTTCGGCAATATGGTAGTGCCGATGGTTTTGGAACAGTCTGGCACTGGGGAACGCGCTTTTGATTTATATTCCCGGCTGCTACGAGAACGCATCATCTTTTTGGGCGACCAAGTAAATGATGATATGGCTGATTCACTAATTGCACAGATGCTGTTTTTGGAAGCCGAAGATCCGGAAAAAGATATTCAGCTTTACATCAATTCCCCTGGTGGTTCAGTAACGGCAGGAATGGGGATCTATGACACAATGCAACAAGTTAGACCAGATGTGGTCACTATTTGCTATGGTTTAGCTGCCAGCATGGGAGCATTTCTACTCGCGGCTGGTGCCAAAGGCAAAAGAATGTCTTTACCTAGCTCGCGGATTATGATTCACCAACCATTAGGTGGTGCTCAGGGGCAGGCGATCGATATTGCCATTCAAGCCCAAGAAATTCTTTATCACAAAGATAATCTCAATGGCATTTTGGCCAAAAATACTGGTCAGCCTCTAGAAAAAATTGCGGCTGATACAGAGCGCGATCGATACATGTCTGCTGCCGAATCGGTAGAGTATGGACTGATTGATCGCGTAATTACAAAAATGCCTGCTCATTAAGCTTTTTTTGACTTCAATTTTGACTCTACCTAATTTGCCACCCGAGATAATGTTATGGCCAACAATAAATCCGCATTCGATGCACATCTTAAATGTTCTTTCTGTGGCAAGTCTCAGGAGAAAGTGCGAAAGCTGATTGCTGGGCCGGGGGTGTATATTTGTGATGAATGCGTAGAGCTATGTAATGAGATCTTGGATGAAGAGCTAATGGAAACCGGCATGGCTCCAGCTCCCAACCGCCAAGAACCTCGCAAAAAGAAAGAAACTCAGCCCTTAGTACTTAGTCAAATACCTAAGCCTAGAGAATTAAAGCAGTATCTAGATGATCATGTAATTGGTCAGGATGACGCAAAAAAAGTGCTGTCGGTATCGGTTTATAACCACTACAAACGGCTGAGTTACGCCCAGACCAAAAGTGCTGAGGTTAATAACCCTAAGAGTAAAATAGATCCAACGATCGAACTACAAAAATCTAATATTTTATTGGTAGGTCCAACCGGCTGTGGTAAAACCATGTTGGCTCAGACCTTAGCCAAAGTTTTACAAGTTCCCTTCGCCGTCGCAGATGCCACCACGCTCACTGAAGCTGGCTATGTGGGTGAAGATGTAGAAAATATTTTGCTCCGACTGTTACAGGTAGCAGACATGGATGTAGAAGAAGCCCAACGCGGCATTATTTACATTGATGAAATAGATAAAATTGCTCGCAAAAGCGAAAACCCCTCTATTACCCGTGATGTTTCAGGAGAAGGTGTCCAGCAGGCGCTACTGAAAATGCTGGAGGGGACGATCGCCAATGTGCCACCCCAAGGCGGTCGCAAGCATCCCTATCAAGACTGTATTCAGATTGATACCAGCAATATCATGTTTATTTGTGGTGGCGCTTTTGTAGGGTTAGAGAAAATTGTCGAACAGCGCTTGGGCAAAAAATCGATGGGCTTTATTCAGCCTGATGAAAAGGGTTTATCTAGAGATCAGCGCAATGCCAATTTGCTAAAGCAGGCTGAGCCAGAAGATTTGGTTAGGTTTGGCCTAATTCCGGAGTTTATTGGCCGAGTGCCGGTCACGACCATTTTAGAGCCGCTTGATGAAGATGCTTTGTTTGCAATTTTGACTGAGCCACGTAATGCTTTAGTGCGCCAGTATGAGCAGTTGATGCAAATGGATAATGTGAATTTGGACTTTAAGCCAGATGCTATTAGGGCGATCGCCAGAGAAGCCTACAGAAGAAAGACCGGTGCCCGTGCTCTGCGGGGCATTGTGGAAGAACTGATGTTAGAGATGATGTATGAGCTGCCTTCACGCAAGGATGTGACGCGCTGTACGATCACGGCGGAAATGGTTGAGAAGCGATCGACGGCTGAATTATTGACGTTACCAGTGCGTAAGCCAGAGTCAGCTTGAAAATAATCAACCGTCAATGTTCATCGTGTTGAGCGTTTTCACCACTTTAGTATCAGGGAAAGCAGCTTGAATTTTCTCACCCAAAGATGTGGTATCTGCTGCTAGGGATTTGGGTGGCATTCCTTGGAAAAAATCTAATCCGTTGGCAACATCAATTAAAATCTTACCTTTTAAATTCTCCACTCCAGCAGTTTGTAGCGCGGCTAATGATGCTATGTCATGGGTTGCATTGATGACAATTTCCCCTCGGTTAGCTGCATCGGTAAAAGTTGCCACTGTTGCTCGATCGCCAACAGTAGCCAACCAATTATTCAGACTACCTGCCCAGCCTTTTACTTCATCGAGCTTACTCGCATCGCGAGTGCCTAAGATGACCTCCTGACCGAGTTCCACCAATTTTTTTCCTAGAGTTTGACCGACAATACCCGAACCGATGATTGCGACTTTCATATTAGTTATGTTGTAGATTAATTATTTTTTGTGGTTATTCAATTGCTTGTAGCATCTTTTTGATTTTTGCTGCCTTCTCAAAATGGTCTAATTGATGGGTTTTAATCCACCATTCAGCCGCTTCCATTAGTAACTCTGGATCGTCATTCTTATTGGCAAAAAAAGCATAGAATGACAACCCCACATTTTCACCTTTTTGCTTGATCTTACGATCGCAAACTTCAATGATTTTCTGTCTTAAAGTTTCTCTCATAGGTATAGCAAATCAGGATCGGATGAAGTATAATATGCTTATTTACTAGAGGAGAAACTTAGTGAAAGCATATTCAGTAGATCTGAGACAGAAAATCATTGATACTTACAAATCTGAAGTCATGTTAACACAACAGCAATTAGC
>JANYHM010000102.1 GCA_025359065.1 Synechococcales cyanobacterium GL140_1_metabinner_5_sub
ATTTTAAAACGGACGACAGGACTGTCGTTTGCAGCTTGTGGAGACTTAGGGGTTGCCCAGTCATTGAAGCAAGAAATCTCAGGTGTGAACTTGAGAAGCCCCCGTCAGAGCGTACTCGCTTGACGGTGGGAGTAGTCACTCTTGACCTCACACCTACTCGATGGGATGAAATAGCGGTCGCTCCAAATTTACCGCTTCCGAATACGGCGGAGCCAGAATGCTGATTAAGTTAATCACAGTCCATCACCTTAATTATCTCGGTCACAGCTTAGACAACAGCTTCAACCTCGTGCTCTTGTAAATGAGCACGGAACTTTGGATTTTCAAACTTAACCAATATAGGAAAATTGGCGCTTACCGGCCTGCCGCGCCATTCCGTCACAATTTTGTCGATCAAGCCTTCATATCCTTTGATTTCTACCGGTTGGCCTTTACCACCAGGAATGTGATAAACCACAACAGACTCAGTTATCCGCACTCGATCGCCAACGTTCATATATTGTCTGCTCGGCCTGAATGCCGCCTAAAATGGTTTGTAAGGAGCTTATATTTTTGCATGGATCGAGCTTCTTGAGCAATCGGCCTGACATATCCGCTGGCCAAAAGACCGGGAGACTGAGAGTGGGCTAAGATAAAAGATGTTCTTAAACTAGCCCTACCATGAACGAGTCCTCTAGCGCCTCTTACCTCACTGGCAACGAACTAGCCCCCAGCTACAACATTCCGATCGTTTTGATTGCTGCGGTGATTCCTCTAGTCTGGCTACAAACCTGGGTAGCTTTTATTGTGGGTGCTTTTGGTTTATTTTTGCTTTTGCAAACGGCTTTGATTCGTTTGCAATTCACTGATACTGACTTAGTGGTGTTTCGTTCCAGTAAAGAAATACGCCGTTTTCCCTATGCCGAATGGCAAGAATGGGAAATATTCTGGTCGCCAATCCCAGTATTGTTTTACTTCCGGGAAGTTAACAGCATCCATTTTTTGCCAATGCTGTTTCAGCCCCAAGAGCTACGCGCCTGCCTAGAAAAATATTGCCCGCGCTAAAGCCTCTATAATTTTTGCACCAATTGCTTTTTGCCAATGAGTCCTTCCGATCAAGATCTACCATTAGAATTGCCAGCAGAGTTACCGGTTAACTCTGTTTCCTCCGTTGAAAATGCTGAATTACAGCAGCAAGTTTCTATTGCCCGCCAAGCCTATGAGCAAATGACTCAAGTCGCTCTGGCCGACTTGGAGCTGCGACGGCAGAATTTAAAAATATCGATCGAACAGCTAGAGCGCAAGCGCGATCGAGTACAAGCCGAAATCGCTCAGAGTTTTGCTGGCTCTTCTCAAGAAATTGCCGTGCGCATTCAGGGCTTTAAAGACTATTTGGTCGGCAGCCTGCAAGACTTGGTGACGATCGCCGAGGAAATAGAGTTTTCGGAGCCTTTACCAGAACCAACCAAACCAGTGGTAATTGAGCCAGTAGCCACGATTCTCCCTGCCCAATTTCGGGAGCCAGCCTATCAATCTAATGCCCGCCGGATTCGGGAATTGCTCAATCAGTACCAAACGGCTCCCGATTACTATGGGCCACCCTGGCAAGTACGCCGCACTCTAGAAAAAATCCATGTGGATAAAACAAGAGAGTGGTTTTTGCAGCAGGGGGGACGGGGTACGCTGAAATCTGCTGGCGGCAGATTGCAAAATGTTTTGATTGGCACCACGGCTATTTCAGTGCTGCGATCGCTCTACGGCGATTATTTGCGGGTGTTGATACTGGCTAATACTCCCGATCGCTTAGGCGATTGGCGACGAGGGTTACAAGATTGCCTGGGTCTAGAGCGCCGCGACTTTGGCCCCAATGGTGGGGTGATTTTGTTTGAGGAAGCCGAACCGATGGCACTAAAAGCTGAGAGAATTATGGCCGATCGAGATATGCCGTTTATAATTTTGGATGATTCGGAAGGCTTGGTTAGTTTGACGCTGCTCCAATATCCGATCTGGTTGGCTTTTGCTCCAGAAGTGGCTCAATACAACAATGATTACCGCTAGCATCACCGAAAACCTCAATGGTGTGGGCAGTGCCCACCCTAGACCTCATGATATTTGCCATTATTTTTGCCTTACTGATTGGAGCTTATTTGTTGGGTTCTTTCCCCACCGGTTACTTAGCTGGTCGGTTACTTAAGGGTATTGATATTCGTGAGCATGGTTCTGGCTCAACTGGGGCGACCAATGTGCTGCGAACACTGGGGAAGGTGCCGGGTTCGGCGGTGTTATTGACCGATGTATTCAAGGGAGTTGCCGCTGTAAGTTTGGTACAGGTGGCCTTGAGGCTGAATCCTTTACCCGAAATTCAAACTAATCTCTCGTTGTTGGTGGTTGGTACAGCAGCAATGGCAATTTTGGGTCACAGTAAATCGGTATGGCTGGGCTGGAAGGGCGGTAAGTCGGTAGCGACAGGGCTGGGAGTGTTGTTGGCGATGAATTGGCAGGTGGCGCTGTTAACTTTGGGAGTTTTTGGAGTGTCGATCGGTATTACTCGCATTGTTTCTATCAGTTCAATTTTTGGAGCTTTGGCGGTGGCAGTGTTGATGTTTATCTATCATCAGCCTACCGCCTACGTGATTTTTACAGCAGTGGGTGGAGCCTATGTGATTTGGCTGCACCGCACTAATATCCAGCGGTTACTAAATGGAACCGAACCACAGCTTGGCAAGGCTTCCACAGCATCAGAATCTACTCAACAGCCCTCCTAGATTTACTAGCAGGGCTGGGAGATTTGAGATTACTGAGGAGTAGTCAGGCTACTTTTGTTTTGGTTTAACCTGTTGTGCCTGAAGGCGACGGAGTTGCTCGGCTTTAAAACTGCTGGCAGCACCACTAATTTGCTGGCTTTGTTCTTGTGAAAATTCACCGGGGTCACGTAGCTTACCATTTTGAATGTCTTGAATAAGTCGCAAAATTCCACCGGTGTCACCAGAGGATGCACGGGTAAGTGGGTCACGAGAATCGCCACTGTTACCAAAAACGCCTTGCGCACTGGCTGGTTGTCCGGTCAACAACCCGGCGGTGAAAGTTCCACCTACCATCAGACCGGCCAGGAGAAAACTGAATTTAGACATGGTTATTAGTTTTGATGACTTGTACCTTGACCTCTATTTTACACTTTCTGTTCCGATGGTGTTAATTGTTAGGCCAGAAACAGCCCGGAGTTCAAGGGTTTTGTACCTGTATCCGTCGTAATTGATCAACTTGAAAGTCGTTATTACCAGAGCTTAGCTGTAAGACCAATGCGCTTTTTGGGTCGTAGCAGGGAGCAATAAAAATCTCCAGACCGATTTGCTCTGGAGAAAGATCATTTGCCTGTGATGGTCGATCGGGAGCTTCCCCCTGGTCATGATGATGGGGTGATATTTGAGCATAGACGGGTTGATCGACTAATAGCAGAGCGCTGAAACTACTCATTATTAGACATAGTTGGATCAAATTTGACTTAGACATTATTATTGGGTGTTTTGCAATTTCAACACCAATTCTAACCCGTGTTTATTGGCTGAATATCGATTTTAAGCCAGTCGGCGACGGAGCAAAGGCTGAATGATCACCAGTGATACTAGTGCAAACCCAGTGAGTACCAGCAGCGCAGCCCCAAAACTCACATCTGCCCAAGGCGCATGTAGGATAATGCTCGACCATTGCCACTGGGGATTGATGTAAAGATAGCGAATTGGTTCGATCGCGTAGCTTAAAGGATTTAAACAGGCGATCATCTGTAGCCAAGGAGGCATAAAGGATAAAGGAGCCAAAGCAGTACTGGCAAATAACAAAGGTAAATTAGCCACAAAAATCACCGCGATCAGCTCAATATGACCTGGTAAAGCAAAAGTCAGACCCAGGCTTAGGGATGTCACTCCTACCACCAGTAGTAAAACCACTAGCAAGATAATTGCTGCACCGCTGAATCCCGGTAAGCCAGCGCCCAACAGGGCACTAAGACCAACGATCGCCACCACCTGTAACAGAGTCAAAGCAATAATGTAAATCGCTGAAGCCGCAACGATCGAATAACGACTGGCTAAAGGAGCTACCAATAAACGGTTCAGGAAACCAAACTCTCGATCAAACATCACCGGCAGCCCAGCATTCAAAGCACCCACAAAGGCGGTAAACACAATTACACCAGCACCCAAAAAGTGACCGTAATCAGTGCCAAATAAATCTTTAGGAATATTTTGAAACAAGGCTCCAAACAACAGCAGCCACATCAACGGCTGGACAATCCCAGCGACTAGAGTACTAGGACGACGTTTTAGCTGGATAAATAGGCGCGTGGTCAGACCCAAAGTTTCTTGCATAAAGTCACTGAAAGCACTAGTTTGGGGTAATCGATCGGCGCGAGGCCGCCAGTCGGCAATAGTTTTGGGGGAGGTGCTGGTCATGGTTCAATCCTGTTAGTTTTTCATGCTTTGTTTCTTTTCGGCCTTGAGGTTACGGCTGCCTGCGGTAGCCATTTCTGCATCCATCAAGGTTTTGCCGGTGGCGGCTAAGTATACGTCATCCAGGCTAGGGCGGGACTGGGCAATACCAAAAACTGGTAAGCCAGCAGATTTGAGGGCAGCTTGGACTTGACTTAAAGCATCGTCAGAGGCATGCACTACCAAATTTAACGAATTTCCTTGGTTGGCGTTGATAATGGCCTCTTGCACAAAGGGTAGCTGCATTAATAAATCTTTGGTGCTGTCAGCTTCGGCGCTGGTAGTGAATTCACGAATGCGCAGGGTAATCCGCTCGCCGCCTAGCCGATCTTTTAGTTCGCTCGGAGTACCAGTAGCAATCACTTTCCCGGCATCGATAATCCCCACTCGATCGGCCAGAGCATCTACTTCTTCTAGATAGTGACTGGTCAGCAAAATAGTGGTGCCAGTAGATTTGAGCTGGCGTAAGAAATCCCAGACTACTACGCGACTTTCGATATCTAAACCCACGGTGGGTTCATCCAGAATCAGGACTTCGGGCTGATGCAACAGTCCAGCCGCCAGATCCAGCCGACGCTGTAGGCCACCAGAGTAACCGCCAGTTTTCTTATTAATGTATTCGGTGAGTCCTAAAATGCTGGTGAGAAATTCAATTCGCTGGTTGGCAATGGCTTTTGGCAAGTGATAGATGGCAGCTTGCAGATTCAATAACTCTCGCCCAGTGAGAACTTTATCGAGGGCGACTTCTTGAGCAATGTAGCCCAGCTTACTCCTGGCCGATCGAGGATCTTTGAGCACCGAAACACCTGCAACTTCTAGTTCACCGCCATCGGGCTTGGTGAGAGTGCAAAGGCAGCGAATGGTGGTAGTTTTACCGGCTCCGTTGGGACCAAGCAGACCAAAGATTTCACCGGCTTGGACTTCAAAAGATACGTCTCGGACAGCGATCGAACTGCCATAGCTTTTGCGGAGATTTTTGACGACGACGGCAGCAGCCATGATGATACGCTTTGCAAGGAACAGTGATTCTGTTCATCTTAGCAAAGCCTATGGGGTGATTTCTATGAAGAAAGTTTATTCCCATCTATAAACCTGCGATAGTCACAGTCGGACAGCAATGGATGTGGCCGATCAAACAACAAATCAGCAATAATCTGAGCGGTAGCAGGAGCCAATAAAATACCATTACGGTAGTGACCCGTCGCCAAAATCAACCTAGGGTCAGCGCTATGACCTAAAATCGGCAGCTCATCAGGCGTAGCTGGTCGAAAACCCCACCATTGCTCCACCACCGGATACTTAGCCAAAGCCGGACAGAGCCGAATTGCCCGATCGAACAATCCTTGCACTCCCTCAGCAGTATTGCCAGTCGAAAAACCCACATCCTCACTAGTCGCCCCGATCACGATCCGTCCATCCCGGCGCGGCACAATATATATCTCAGTCCCAAACAGCACCGTATTCAGTGGCAAATCTTCTTCATGGGGCACTTGTAAAGCGATTAGCTGCCCTTTCCGTGGCACTACTGGCACCGGCAACAGCTCCTGACTCCAGGCACCCGTGGCTAAAATATATCGATCGGCCACCAGACCATTTACACCCTGAGACAAATCTTGCAGATCCTGCGCCGTCACTACTACCCCAGTTTGTACCCGCACTCCTGCGAATTCGGCAGCAGCTTGAATAGACTTGTACAAAGCCCGGTTATCTACCTGACCATCGGTGTCAAACCAATATCCGCCAACTACTTCCATACCCAGGTTATCGGTGGGTAAGTGACCGACTAATTCCTTTCTGCTATGCCAAGTAATCTGAGAATCAGAGGGTCGATTTCTCTCCGGGAACGCTGGGCGAACATAGCGAGGAGCCAAAATTCCACATTCCCAATATCCCGTATCCAAACCAGTGGCCATAGTCAACTTAGTTGTCCAGTCGGCATAAAGACTACGACTATAAGTACATAAGTCTAGCAAGGCACCAGGAGCAATTTCTTCAGCTTGAGGTGCCAACATTCCTGCTGCTGCATTGGCCGCAGCATTTTGATAATCTTGGGTTAAAACGAGTACTTGTAAACCGCGCCAGCGCAACTCTAGGGCGATCGATAGCCCAATAATACCGCCGCCAATTACAATTACATCTGCTGCTTTGGTCATTTGGAATCTAGAAATTCTTTCTCCATCAATTTAGTAGAAACTTCACAATTATCAAAATTGATTTCAACACAATCCACCAGTTACCCCACAATGGTTAGATGAGTCAATCTTTAAAATTGTCACAGTTGCTCAACTTCATCCATCGTAAAACCAAGAGCCGCCGCTACTTGTTCTTGATCGAGTCCCAGTGCTAGTAGTTTGAAAACAGCTTGCTGTCTAGCCTGCTCAGACTGTTGCAGCTTTACTTCGGTCTGCTGTCTGGCCTGCTCGGACTGTTGCAGCTCCGCTGTGACCTGCTGTCTGGCCTGCTCTGTTTCTTTATGGCTGAGGAGCTTACGACGACCGTTAGTTTGCTCAAAAAAGCGCAGTTCACCATTGACTAAGCCGAGATTCAGTTGGAGGATGTGGCTCTGAATCGACTGTTCGCCGCCCTCTAACATTTGCATGGGCAGGTCTTGGTAGACACCATTTACCAGAGTTCTACCTTTAAGTTGTTGGTCTAGATAGTCGCCGGTGGGGTCGTACTGGAAATATTCCTGGATTCCTAAGCTGGCATACTTGAGGGGCTTGTCTCTCTCGTCGTTTTCGCGGGTAGTAGCCGAGGTGATTTCTAGGACAAAGCTAGGAAGTTTGCCGCCTTCTTGCCATACTTTGTAGGTGAGGCGCTTTTTCTTTTCTACGCCAAAGACTACGAACACATCGGGAGCCACCACGGCACTAGGTATGCCTTGAGTATAGTAAATAAATAGATTGCCGGAAACATAAACATCGGGTTGATCGGCAAAGTAAATATCTAGGGTTTCAACACCATAGATCAAATAATCACGGGCTGGGTCGCTCTCGGCCATCGGCTCACCATCAGAAATGGGATAGATAATTTCGGTCTTGAGCTGGTTAGTCGCAATGGTCATGTTAGTCACCGGTTTCTGAACGCAACGTCAATCAGTACAAGAATATCATTCTCGGTAGAGGTTTGTCTAGTGCTTTCGTCAATGTGTCTCTTCAATTTATCTGGGGCAATCGATAGTTTTGTGACCGTGGTGATCAACATTTCCAGCGCGCCTACCCTTCATCTCTGGTCTGAAAGCACAGGGTTCTCAGCATGTTATAGAATGGGTAAAGCTTTTGGAGCCAGTTTTGCATGGAACAGTTGAACAACGCTTTCACCCTTTTTCTCAGCTTATTGGTGGAAGCTATTCCCTTTTTACTATTGGGAGTGCTGCTCTCTGGCCTGCTGCTATTTTTTGTCGATGAACGCAAGCTTGTAAAACTCGCACCCAAAAACCCCATCCTGGGGGCTTTTGTCGGTAGCTGTATTGGCTTTTTGCTACCGGTATGTGAATGTGGAAATGTGCCGGTAGCTCGCCGGTTAATTGTCCAGGGAGTCCCCTTACCAGTAGCTGTAGGCTTTTTACTAGCAGCACCAGTAATCAACCCGATCGTAATTTGGTCTACCTGGATTGCTTTCCGTGACCAGCCCGAAATATTGTGGCTAAGAGTTATTTTTTCACTATTGATTGCCACCATCATTGGTTGGATATTTAGTCGCCAAGGAGACGTGAAGTCTTTGCTCCAGCCTGCGGTGGCCTTGAGTATGGCCAAACCCCTGTCAGAGGAAGATCCCGAAAAACCTACTTTGCTGCGATCGGGCAATTTCATGTTGGGTGGCGGTGAGAGCCTAGAAGCCAAAATGGTCGCTAGTCTAGAGCGCAAGCCCCAGTTTTCTTTGGCAGAGCGAGGCAATATGCTGCTCGATAACACCATGCAGGAATTACGAGAACTCGGCGGTATTTTGGTCTTAGGCAGCGCTCTAGCCGCCCTGATTCAGACTTTTACCCCCAGAGAATTAATTCTCGGACTAGGCCAAGGCTCAGTATCTTCAGTTTTAGCCATGATGCTGCTGGCCGGGTTGATTTCTATTTGTTCCACCGTTGATGCTTTTTTCGCCCTCTCTTTTGGCGGAGCCTTTACCAGCGGTTCACTGCTGGCTTTTCTAGTCTTTGGCCCTATGTTCGACCTGAAAGGTATCGGGTTGCTGCTCAGCGTATTCAAACCCAAAGCAATTTTTTATCTATTTGCCTTAGCAGCGCAGCTAGTTTTTCTATTAACCCTGTTTGTAAATTTCAATATTAATTAAATGCTATTAATAAGTCGCCTATTTAAAGGCTTAGATAAAAATTGGCTGGACGCGATCGCCGTCACCGCTTGGGGTGCGTTACTGTTGAACTATTGGCTAAATGGCTCGTTGAGCATTTTGATTCATCCCAGCTATTTTTGGCTGGCAGCTTTCACTGGTTTTGCCCTCCTAATTATTGGCTCCATCAAAGCCTATCTACTGTTTAAGTATCCCCAAGCTAAACCCAGCGCCGCTGGCCATGTTAGCTTACTACCGGGCAACTGGGCGATCGGGCTGTTATTAGTCACGGCGATCGCCGGATTATTGATCAATCCCCGCGTTTTCACCAGCTCCAAAGCCATCCAGGGTGGCGTGACCGAAAACAGTGCGATTACCCGCTCTCAACCCCAATCTTTTCGTAGTCAGGTAAAGCCCGAAAAACGATCGCTGGTAGATTGGGTACGTACTCTCAGCGCTTACCCAGAACCAGATACCTACAGTGGTCAACAGGCCAACGTGAGTGGTTTTGTCGTAAATTCCACTGAGCTAGGCAGCAATTATCTGTTGCTCTCGCGGTTTGTAATCACCTGTTGTGCAGCAGATGTCTATCCAGTATCTTTGACCGTCAAGTTACCTGCCGATCAACAATATAAGGCTGATGCCTGGTTGGCAGTAACTGGCCAAATGATCACCGAAACTATCGGCGGCAATCGTCAACTGATCTTAGTCGCCAAAAATATTAAGCCGATCGAGACTCCTCGGAATCCTTATGAACATTAGACCTCTCTCTCAACTCGATCGCGCAGCTTTGACCCTGATGGGCATTTTGATGGCTTTGACCGTTATCTTGTTGGCAGTGGGCGATCGCAGCGCCCCATATGTGCGGGAGTTTAGCTGGGCGAACCGCCCGATTGGTGCCGAAGACAATGCTTTTGCCCTGCGTTTTAGCCGATCAATGGATCGCCCCAAAGTAGAAGCAAAAATCCAGGTCAAATCAGATCCCAGCAATCCTCAAAGTGCTTTTCAGCCTATCAGTCAGGTGATGCCTGGGAAGATTAGCTGGTCGGGCAAAAAAATGCTGTATACGTTGAATTCCCCGGTGCCCTACGGCAAGTCTTATGAGCTAAGAGTACAAAATGTCACCGCAGCTAGTAATGATGGTAAGCCGATCGGGAAAGAAATCACGCCTTTTATTCAAGCCTTTAACAGTAGAGAAAAGATGTTTGGCTACATTGGCACCGCAGGAACTAATCGGGGCAGACTAATGATTCAGCGTTTATCTCAACCATCAGAAACTCCTCAGAAATCACCTGCTCCAGTGGCAATTACCCCGCCAGAATATTTGGTGAAAGATTTTCGCTTTACACCGGGCGGTGAAGGAGTATTTTTCAGTGCACTATTGGCTAGCAATGGTAATCAACTGCTTTCTCGCCAAAAAATATATCGCACTCCAGTTCAAAACTTAAGCAAAAACCCAGAACCCAAATTAGTCTTAGATAGTAATGAGTATCAAAATATCCGCTTTGAACTCTCCAACGATGGCAAAATTTTAGTCGTCCACCGAGTCGGCGTAAAGAATCCTAGTGACTTTGGTATTTGGGTAATTGATGCCCAACAAGGTACTATTTTACAACGCATTAGCCAAGGCGGAAAATTTACAATCACTCCAGACAGCGCTTCGATCGCGGTTTCCGAAGGTCAAGGTGTAGCTCTCAAGCCCCTAGTTCCGGGTACTGACAGCACCGAATTTATGGCTAAATATGGTCAGCTTTTAAGTTTCTCACCCAATGGCGTAGCAGCAGCTTTAGAGAAATACAACGATGATTCTAGTCGTGATTTGTTCTTGGTAACTAACCAAGGAGTAGAAAAAAAACTATTAAATGTCAAAGGCGAGATCCAGGCCACCCAATTTTCTGCTGATGCTCGCACTCTGTATGCAATTACGGCAGAATTCCCCCCAGGTATTGCAGAGAATGAAAACTTGGCAGACACCGGCAAATATAGTGCTCAACCCTATTTAATGTCGATCGATTTAACTACTTTCAAATCAGAATCGTTAGCCAAACTTCCCCAACAGCAAGATATTGCTCTCAGTCTCTCTCCTGACGGTCGATCGCTATTGCTTGATCAGGTATTAACCGGAGGCGCTAGTCAAAAAATCTTGACTGCCGCCGATGGTCAACCGATCGAGCGAGGCATGATATCGATGTTAGATTTATCACAGCCAAAGGCTAAGCCAGAATTGCTGCCGATCACCGGTTTCAATCCACGCTGGGCACCGTAACAAGTCAAACGCGGAAAATCTTTATCGCTGCGATAATCTACACGCTATAGAATCTGCTGAGCAAGGTGTTCCTCAAAGACTCTATATCTTGCTACTTAGAACCCACCGGACTCTTCACCCGAGTAGCTCGATTGACTAACTTCTCACCCTCCCGCTGCTTCTTCCCACGCCAAAGAATCCGAATCGGCGTACCCTTAAACCCCAACTGCTGACGCAACTGATTCTCCAAATAGCGACGATAGTTATCATTAAACCGCGTCGGATCATTCACAAACAGCGCGATCGTCGGCGGCTGAGAACTCACCTGAGTACCATAATAAATCTTGCCCTGCTTACCACCAGCCATCACTAGCGGGTTATGCCAATTTGCAGCTTCTTCTAGCACCTCATTGATCACCGCCGTACTCACCCGTCGTCGATGCTGCTCCACCGCCCGATCAACCACCGGCAAAATCTCTTTCACCCGCTGACCATTCAAGGCACTGACAAAGATATTCTCCGCCCAGTCTGTAAAATTCAACCGAGTTTCGATTTCTTTCTGGTAATCATAAATAGTGTAAGAGTCTTTCTCCACAGCATCCCACTTATTCATTACCACCACACAGGCCCGACCCTCTTCAATAATCCGGCCAGCCAATTTCTGATCCTGCTCAGTCACCCCATCCGTAGCATCTAGCACCATCAACACCACGTCAGCACGGCGAATCGCCTTAAATGCCCGGTTAATGCCAAAAAACTCTGGCCCATAATCCACATTCTTTTTCTTGCGAATACCAGCAGTATCAATCAGACGATACTTCTTGCCATCCACCTCTAATACAGTATCGATCGCATCCCGAGTAGTCCCCGAGATCGGACTAACAATCGATCGGTTTTCACCCAAAAAGGCATTTAGCAAACTGGATTTGCCCACATTAGGCCGT
Organism: Synechococcales cyanobacterium GL140_1_metabinner_5_sub; assembly: GCA_025359065.1. Lineage (GTDB taxonomy): Bacteria > Cyanobacteriota > Cyanobacteriia > Cyanobacteriales > Chamaesiphonaceae > JAAFHZ01. The sequence goes on from JANYHM010000102.1 coordinate 11,940, forward strand.
CCAATAATCGCAATCCGAATTTCTGGATCTTCTTCGTCGTCCACTGTATCTGGTAATTTCTCGACCATGGCATCTAGCAATTCACCAGTACCGTTACCGTGAATACTAGAAATCGCAAAGGGTTCACCCAAACCTAAGCCCCAAAAATCTGCCGACTGTAATAGGCCAGTAGTTTCTGATTCGCACTTGTTAACTGCCAACAAAACTGGCAATTTTTGGTGACGCAGCCAAGTAGCAATTTCTTCATCACCAGCAGTGCAGCCCATCTGACCATCGACTACCATAATGGCAACGCTGGCTTCGCTCAGTGCCGCAAAAGCCTGTTCGCGAATCAAAGGCAAAAATTCGGTTTCGTCATCAAACACCAAACCGCCGGTATCGACCACGGTATATTCTCGATCGCCCCAGAAAGCTCTGCGATAAGTTCGATCGCGGGTTACACCAGCTTCATCGTGGACGATCGCATCTAATGCGCCTGCTAGTCGATTGACCAAAGCAGATTTGCCCACATTGGGGCGACCGATGATAGCAACGATTGGTAAGGACATATTGTAAGTAGTAGGAAAGGAAAGATTTTGGTGGCCGGTGGTCTGGCAAAAGACGCTGCTGTACCGTTGGAGGTTGAGGTACGCAAACCGCAAGGTCATTTGCCAGACTCACGCCGAAAGGCGAAAGTAGACTGTTGATGCTGCGGATCTAGCGGATTCCGGATCGTACCATGAGATAGCCTGGATTTTTCAACAGATTTGGCAAGAGATGCTGTTGTTTGCTGATTTCAATGCTGGCGGTGGTTGTGATAAAATTGTTGCCAACTTATATACAGACAAGGTTATAAATATGGCTGCTCAAATTATTTTGGCTAAGCTCCCCGAAGCCTATGCTTTCTTTGATCCTTTGGTGGACGTATTGCCAATTATCCCCTTATTTTTCTTGGCTTTAGCCTTTGTTTGGCAAGCTGCTGTGGGCTTCCGCTAGATTTGATGATTGGGGGCTTGTCCCCCGATCTTGCCTAGAATTTCAGTAATGCCTCAATAAGGGGAGCGGGTATCATTTCTCCGCGCATATCCAGAATTTGAACGACTATCAAGTAGGCGATGGCTAAGGCTAATGAGATTGTGCCGGTGGTCACAGCAATTATTTTCGATCGATCCATAAATTTCCCTTCTGATACTCTTCTAATTCTAGAAGAATTTGCAAAAGATTTTCAATTTAGCAGCTCTGCATGGTACTGCAGGTGATCAGCAATGAAGCTAGAAATAAAGTAGTAGCTATGATCATAGCTTCTTGGATGCGGAGGTTTAAGAATTGATGTGCCTCTGAGCAGGCTTAGACGAATCAACTGATTTACCAAAAACCAATCTGCTGAAGCTCTTGTCCAGATTAAGATTATCTTAGGTTTAATCGAGCACACCTACTTAGAGAACAATGACATGAGTGTTCACTGTTGTAATGAAATGAATAAACACCTAAAGGCTGGAGAGGTTTCTATTAAGTACTATTCAAAATTTCGAGCCCACGTTCCGCTCTTCCAGAGGGCTGGAAAACAATTACGGATCTGTCTCCAGAAGAAGATAGTAGTTCTGGCAGGCAGGACTGAAGAATTTTAAGATGTGCCTTCGTTCATCGGTAAAGTTGATGATCTGCTTAACG
>JANYHM010000117.1 GCA_025359065.1 Synechococcales cyanobacterium GL140_1_metabinner_5_sub
TGGCGATTCGTCACCCACCCCACTCACTCTTTGAGCAGTGGTCAAAATTGTTCGGGGGTGGGATTCCTCAACGCCCTGCTATCCCCCTCACCGCCAACCGCTAAGAGCGGTCTGGCGGGAGTACCACGCAGTTTAGATGGCCTTTTTTGGATTTCAAACTAAATGTGCACCGACAATAGTTGATAACTTTTCCAAGCTCCACTGGATGCGTCGAACTTGAGATAATACTGCGCAGTGTAGAATTTGCTGTTGAGCTGACAGTAAGCGCGCACTGAACTAATTCTTTTGGATCCCGTGGCAGACCCGGGCGATCGTCACTGGTTTGGCTTTGGTGAGGGTAGAGACTCCCACAGCTAAGCTGTCTAAAAATTCTTTGAGTCCTGCTGTTTTTGCCCCATCATTTTGGCTGCCATGCCAGCTATCCCATTGACTGGGTGTTTTCAGCGCTACTACCTGAACATCGGTGGTGGCAAAGTAAAGACCATTTTTAAAGCCGTCAGGATTGATATCGATACCCACATCTATTCCCTGGTCTTTGATGGTGTGTTTGGCCTGAAAATCGGCTGATTTGACGGTGGGATCCATCACAAAACTGGTTTGGGTGTCGTCTAACTTTTTCACTGTGGTAGTAGTTTGAGTGACCCAAGAGCTACCTTGATCACCCGATACTTTGCTGCTCAAAGAGTAGTCTAACTTGCTTTTTTCCGCCCGACCACCGAGTTCAATCATCCCGATCGGCTGTCCACCATCTTTGAGAGCTACTCCATTGAATAGTAGTGAAGAAGGAGCCGAGAAACCGCTGGGCATGGCTTTGACATCGCCCTTTAGGTAGGCTACTTCTTCGACGAGGCTGTCGGAGCTGAGCAGCGAAAACTGCTGAGAGCTATCGCTCAGAATGGTGCTGCCCTGGGTACGCATTTGCTTGATAAAATCGTTCAGATGTTCGATTTTGCCGACCATTAGTACATAGAAGGGATGGCCTTTGGCTAGAGTTGTAGCTTGATATGGGTAGGGTGCGGTGCTGTTAGGGGGATAGATCGAGCCATCAAACTCGCTTTTGAAGCCCCAGATAGCTACCCCGTAACCAGGAATCTTGAGATAATTGTCTACTAGTTTTTTGGTAGCTTGCTTAGTGTCTCCGTCATCTTGCTGCAAGTCGGTGACAATCATCACCAACTTTTCGGTTTTGGGAGCGCTAGACTCTAAGACATCGGCAATTTTGTTAGTTTTGCCGGTGTAGAATGCCGGGGTTTTGGACTGTTGAAAGCCCGCTCGATCGAGTTTTTTCACGGTTTCATCAAAACGGAAGTATTCGACCTGCCCCGGGTTCACTAAGCTGATGTTGTCTAAAATTTCTAGGACTTTGCCGTAGCGGGCGCTGCTATTTTTCACAAAACCAGCCATGGAAGCAGATCCATCGATCGCAAAACTTATCAGGTACTTACCGCCAGAGTTCTCAGCTTTGGCGGCGAGCTGGCAAGGCAATCCTATTTGTTTACCACTGACGCTTTTTCCTTCGACGATGCCTACTGCTTCTTGCCCAACAGGCTTACAGCCGTTTAGGACAACTGCTACAACTGTCAAAATTACAAGCTGAGGGGCAAAGAGGCGGCTGATAATGGGCAGCATATTTGAGATGAACTGTACGATTATGATAGATTATAGTGTCTGTGAGTTGGGTTTCCCTAAAATTTTTCTCATTCAATAAATTAATCATTGAGACAAGCAGTTTTTACTAAAATACCAACAGAATGATTATAACCACCGTTGAAATTATCCGTCTCTTTGTTTTCCCAATCATGGGACTGTTGTTGATGTTTGTGCTTCAGCCCGCCCTGTATCAAAGTCAAATTATTCGTTTAACCGATGTGACTGTAGAGAAATGGTTGCCAAATGGTTATTATCCCCAAGCTAGCTTGGTGTTTGGCTGTGCTATTTTCGCAGCTTTGGCTTGGTGTGTATGGAATACCATGTCACCGCCCGGTGCCATGTCGGTGCGCAAGAGCCGATCGATCGCCTGGTGGATTTTGAGCTTGGTGCCGATTTTAGGGGCGGTGGGAGCGACTATTTGGTCACGGAAGGCGGTGTTGGGTGATAAATTCGGCAGTGACGTGGCGACGTTATCTTTGGTAGCTTTGTTTAGCTTAGATATTTTGTTTTTGTATTGGTTGACCACAGCTACCACCACGCCAGGAAATGCGCGAGATTTACCGCCCGGTGCTAGATTGTTCGGTCGCTAAAGTTTAATTAAGTTTACCAGGGAATACTTCTTTCATGTCTAGTAAGTTATTCGTGATTTGTATTGGTGGTTCGGGGGCTAAGTGCTTCGAGGCGATCACTCAGCTAGCGGCGGCAGGGCTTTACAGCGAGCAGTCGATCGAGGTGCTGTTTGTAGATCCCGATGAGGCCAATGGCAGTATGGAGCGGGCTAGACGCAGCCTGAATACCTATCAGCAGTGTCAAAAGCTAATGAGCGGTGAGCAGCGGCAGGCCAATGTGTCTTGGATGCAGACTCCAATTAAGTCTTACGATTTGTGGTCGCCTTTTGCCGATCAGCCTTTTAACCGGGAGCTGTCCAGCTTTTTTCAGTACAACAGCATTAAAAATGACAGTCCTAGCTTGGCTAACTTTTTTGACGTGCTGTATAGCCCAGAAGAACGGGTACAGCAGTTAGATGAGGGGTTTAGAGGACGGCCTTCGATCGGCGCAGCAGTAATGAGCCAAATCAACCTAAATCAGCTCGATAAAGCTCCTTGGGGCAGCATCATTCAAGAAATTAAGAACGCTACCGGGGGTGGTAATAATCCTCGGGTGTTGCTGTGTGGATCGATTTTTGGCGGAACCGGAGCTTCGGGGATTCCGACGATCGCCCGGCTGTTGAGTAACAAGTTTGAGAAAGAAGGTATTCGCAAGTCGGTGCGTTTAGGTGGTCTGTTTTTACTGCCATATTTTAGTTTTACGGTGCCGCCAGGAGCTAATACCAATGGTATTTATGCTTCGGCAGACCAATTTTTGCTGAATACAGAAGCGGCGCTACGTTACTATGTAACTCAAGCCAGCAGTTTATTTGACACGGTTTATCTGTTAGGGAATGAAGATACGGCCAAGGTGGATTTTAGCGTGGGCAAAAAGACCCAATCAAACCGTCCGCACTTTATTGAGTTATATGCGGCTTTGGCAGCGCGAGATTTTTTGCTGCAAGATCGTCAGGATGCTTTGATGCTAGTAGCGCGAGCTAGTGGTGGGGTGTTGAATTGGGATGATTTGCCAGATGGCGCTGTGGTGCGACGGGGTTTGGTGAATGCTGCTCGCACGGCCTATTTGTGGTTAAGTGATATTCAAGGTGAGCTAGAGGCAATCCGCACTAGTCCCGGAAATCTGCCTCCTTGGACGAAGCCTTTCTATGATGCCAAAGACCCAGTATTTCGGTTAGATGCTGACTCTCAGCAAAATGAGATCAAAATCATCAGTAGCTGGTCGGCAGATTATTTGCGCTGGCTGCGGGATGTCCATCAGTGTGATACCGACCAGGTACGCTTTTTCAATCACCAGATGTTTAGCACTAAAGAAAAATTAAGCGAATTGGTAATTGATGATCCCCGTGATCCTAAATCGAAGCAAAGGCAAGATGGTATTCCTTGGATTAAAGAAGAGCTACGCCGCCAAAAAAGCACTGATAATCGACGGGGCGGCGTGGGTTTAGCCACTTCGTTGTACCTCAATACCAACATTTAGTAGTTTGTTTTTCTCCTTAATAGATATTAATTAGGTGTAATTTCATGACTGTGCCAATTTTACCCAAGCTCAAAACCGATGATTCATCTGTACAGTTGCCCGAAAAAGGGGGTGAGTGGAAGGTCTATCCGAAGGCCACTTTTGAGGATGTGGCTAAAAGTTTAGATTACGCTGCACCCGGTGAAAACAAGCGAATTAACTCGGTACCAAATATGTGGGCTTTGCCCATGACGTTGGAAATCCCGATATTTAATAATGTCCATCCCCTGCGCCAAGATGCGATCGGGCAGTGGCAGGGCATGTTGGCGGCGATCGCTTTTGCTAAAATTCGTAACTTTCCGCTGGTGGTGCAGCGCCTAGATATCGACGAAGTGCGCCGTCGTCATCCTTTTGCCGAAGCTCTGTGGCAGCTTAAGCCAGACAGTGATAAGAGTCTGTATAAGATTGATAACAAGGAAGCTTGGCAAGAAATCTATATCTGGACCTGGAACGGTGAGCCGGTGGGGATGACTAGCCCAACGACGATCGTGGTGCCAGCTCCTGAGGGGATCTGGAGTGGTTTGCCCTGGTGGAATCAGGATAATCGGAAGTTAATGTTTCCTCAGCCTTATTTGAGTGACGAAGAAAAGCCGCTGTTTGGGGGCTGGTTGAGCAATTTGTTGCGGGAGACTAATAACCCAGAGTATGGTGGTCATCCCCAGACGGTAAATAATGTAGTGGGGTTGCTGGGCAATTTTCAAACCAGCATGGGGCGTAGCGCTGCTGAGGCAGATATTTTCGATCAAGATTCACCCCAGTATTTTGGAGTAGCGCTGAATCGCGGTGTGCTAAAGGGATTAAATCGCCCGATTAAGCTCAAAGAAATTGGTTCTGCTGATTCTTATGTAAAAGTAGTAAACAGCACTAGCAAAACTCCGGCGAAGCCTTTAATTTTGATTGATGCCGAAGTAGCTACAGTATGGGGTGTTGCTCCCCAAAATATTCGGGTTCACAAGGATAAAACTTTGGCTTCGTTGAATATCGAAGATCTGCGAGCAGGGCGGATTGCGGGCTGGGATGATGTGAGGTGTATTGAGCCTCGGGATTTGTTTTTGCCAGAGCTGACTTTTATTGATGTAGATGATGCTTTACCCGGTGGCTTTCCAGTGCAGTCCAATCAGCCACTGCTATTTAATAACAACAAAATTACGCCACTGCTGCCTTTTAATCCGCTGTTGCTGGAGTACTTTACCCCAGAAGATTTAATGGGGCGGGTGCGCTTCATGCAGAATGGCTCGATGGTGCGGGTGGTGTTGAATTTGCCATTGGCTGGGATGAATGCAGGCCGCCCAGAAGAATATCAGCTAGTGCGGGAATATACTTTAAATGAGCAAAATGTGATCGAAGACGTTCCAGTATTAGAGCTATGGCCAAATCTAAAGATTCCGAACTGGCAAGATTACTATGCTTTTTACTTTGATGCTAATGATACTTTTAAAGTAAGCTTTGGCGATGCGCAAGAGCCACACACTTATAGCGATCGCAATGGTGACTACATTATTACTCGCCTCAGTAATTTCCCGACCCATATCAACTGTCAGCGGCGAGGCTGCCCGGTGGGCTTTATTTTACTAAAGACTCCGATCGAGCAGAAGCTGTCTGATACCTGGGTGGTGGGCGTAGATTTTGGCACTTCGTTTACCAATGTGTATGTGAATCGTAAGGGTAAGGTGGAGCCGCTGAAACTAGAGAATTTGCACCTGAAAATTACGGCGGCTAACGTAGAAACCCGCCAGCCGGTGTTATTTGAGAGTTTTATTCCCGAGGTGTTTGTGCCCGCTGACAAGCCGCTTCCTTTGGCCAGCGTGCTGACGCGGTTGGGGCAAACGGGCAATGAAAAAAAGAAAGTGCTGTACGATGGGCGGATTTATGTGCCCGATCGGATTAACTTTCACCCAGAGTCAAATCATATTGAGACAGACTTGAAGTGGAAAGATCCTGGCAAGCTAAATCGGTTGTTTTTAGAGCATCTGGGCTTGATGGTGAGTGCTTTGGCTGCCAAGGCCGGAGTGGGCGAAATTCAGTGGTCGGTGTCTTATCCTTCGGCTTTTTCCCGAGCAGATATTAATGCTTATGCCAAAACTTGGCGAGATTTAACCGAGGAGTTGCAGAAGCGCACGGGTCTGAAGCATGTTTGCCCAGAACCGGGTGAGAAGTCTTTCCGCACCGAGAGTTTGGCTTTGGCGCAGTATTTTGCCGATCAAGAGGACTGTAACTTGGTGCGCAGTGCCTGTATCGATTTGGGCGGTGGTACTTCCGATATTTCGATTTGGCAGAACAATAATTTAATTCACCAATGTTCGATTCAGTTGGCTGGTCGCCATTTGCTGTCGCAGTTTTTAGAGCAGCGCCCGGTGCTAATTGCGCGGTGGTTTAAGCGTCCTACAGAGGAGTGGTCAGATTTAGCAGAGGATAAGTTCAAGGCTAAGATTGATTCGCTGTTGCGGCATGAGAGTGAGCGGTGGTTGAAGGACGATCGACCGGAGCTAGAAGATGATAAGGATTTTCAGGGGTTGATTCGGTTGATGGCGATCGGGACTGCTGGGATCTATTACTATGTAGGGCTGATTTTGGGGACGTTGACTGCCGAGAGTAAGTATACAGAGGGCAAAACGCCTTCGGTATATATTGGTGGCAATGGTTCACGACTGTTGCACTGGTTAGATCATGGGGGTGTGTTTACTCGTCGATCGGGCATTAACGAGCTGTTCCGCCGGATGGTCGCAGATGGTTCTGATCTGCAAGAAACCACCGGTAGTGATACCCAAATTAGTCAGCGTCCGAAGGATGAAGCGGCCTGTGGTTTGGTGCTAGAAAAGAGCAAGCTGCAAGGTTTGGATCGCAAGGCCAAAGATCCGCTGATTGCGGGGGAAAATTGCCGCATCAATGGCCAAAATGTGGGCTTTGATCAGCGGATGAGTGCCAATGGTGACGATATTACTTCGATCGAAGCGCCTCCTCAACTCGATCGGCTGATTGACTTTATTAATTCTTTTAATGAGGGCATTAAAGATCTGGGCATTGAGGAAGAAATTAAGCCTTTTAGTCAGTATCGTAAAGGTTCTGGATTAGAAGCTGGTTATGCTGAGGAGCTGTTTGACAAAACTATGACTGAGCTGCGCAGTATGTTGATTAATATCAACAATGGCGATGGTGAACAGTTACGGGTAGAGCCGCCGTTTATTTTGGGGCTAAAGGCTCTGATGAAGGTGCTGGCGAGAGAGTGGGCTGGTAAATAGGGTTGAATTTGATTGTGAATCTCTACAATCAGATTTAATTGTTTGGGGTGAACTTTGTTGAGGGTGCCATGAAAAAATGTCCGGTATGTAATAGCAGTTCTAATATAGAACAAATACCTTATTGCCGAAAGTGTTGCTGGCCAACTGGCATCGTAGAAGCGATGCCTAAGCATCCAGAATTGTGCCAAGCTATTCTAGACTGGGCCAGTCAGGCTTACAAAGAAAATCTTCAGCTAAAAAGCAGCACCTCTGCTTCGGCAATGAATGTTGAGCTGCAAGAAACGGTGAATCTGAATCCGTTGCTAGCTAATTTAAGCGACAGAATAAAGATTTTAGAAGATGGTTATAGTCAGAGGTCTGCTGAAACAAATTCGATGGTGGACATTGCCAAGATAGTTGAAGATATTCAGGTTATTAAGAAAAAAAATCGAGATATTTTCACTTTTTTAGAACAGCAAAACTTACAAAATCAAAAGCTTGATGATCATAAGCAACATAGTGAAAAAGTCTTGGCAGAGTATCAGCGACTATTACAGAGCTTAATCAATGAGCAAAAACGGCAAAGTGAAGAAATTAGACTTATTAAATCTTCTCCATCTGCCCGGAATGTTAATCAGTTACTTGCTCCGACAGAGATGAGCAGTCCACTGATGAGCAGTCCGTTGATCAGTAATAATTTGGGTATCGGCAGTTCTGGCTTAGGAGAATCTGGCTTGATCAGAGAATACAATGTGAGTTCTCAAGAAGTGCCAAAGTCTTTGCGAGATGGTTCTAAGAATGTTTCGATCGCCGATGAAGCCATAGCCAGAATTTGGGATGGTAATGTATCTAATATTACTTTCAAGCTTAGTCGCAACGGCAATTTTTTGATTATTTCCCGTGGTGGCTACTGTTATTTGGTGCCCAATAAACAGCGCAGAATTATTTCTCAGATGTATACATTAGCTCAGGCCCTGTATAAATGTGATGGCTACAGCGAAAATTATAAAGATTTTCGCTTAGTTAAGCCTGCCTTGGTAACAGAAGAGTCAAGCGACTGTTGGAAACTAAGTCAACAGGGCACTTTAGAATTTATTTAAACTATTTTTATGAAAACCAAGCATCTATTTACTCTCTGTGTTCTTTTGGCTTTAACTAGTTCTGGATTGTTACTGACTGATGTGCCTTTGAGTATCGCTCAGTCAAACAATTCCAAGCTCAGTAATGCTAAAGACCCCCAAAAATCATCAAATAAGCCTGAGAAAGAGCCTCCGGGAAAAGATTCTCCGGGAGCAGCACCAAAAACTATTGAACCAGGCAGCACAGAGACTGATCAGACAAAAACAAATTCTGAGACAGCGCCAAAAGATCCTAAAGGTGATTCTACTTTATCTGGTAATGCTGTTAAGGGCGCTAGCAAAACCGATGGTGATGATTCATTAACTTCTTTGCTTCTTAGCGGTCTGAGCGGTTTACTACACTTATTAGAGATTGCTGGGTTGGTTTGGGCTTATTTTAAAATTCAGCAGCTTACTGAGAAAAGCCGTGATGGTAGAAACCAAATTAAGAGTTTAACAGATAGATTAAGTGCTTCTGAACAGAAACAAAAAACTCAAGGAGATCAGCTAAAATTGATTGGTTCTGAGGCCACCAATGCCCGCAAGCTGACATCTAGGATGAATGCGATCGAACAGGCTGCTCAGCAAAAATATAGCGATGTGGGCTATGCTGATCCTGGCTACATACCAAACCCTGAAGCTGCCAAGACTGCTCCCACCCCGTCGGAATATCCGTTTTTGGACACTTACCGCCAAAGCTCGGATAACTTCAAGAATAAATATGCGCCCAAGGTTGTTTCAGAAGATGCTGATAATCTCCAGAAACGACGATCTGGCGATTATCAAGAAATTATTTTAGGCGAAGATCGTCAGGGTAACTATTGGTTATTCAATGATGGCAGCACTACTTATTTGATTCCTAGCCCTAAATTAAAAGTTAATGACCTAAATATCCGCACTGCTGGAGGCTTATTTACCTGTGAAAACTATACTCCAGGCTATCAGCACGTCACCATTGTTCGTCCGGCCATCGTTTCTGCTCAACTGGGAGGCAGTGAACGCTGGAAACTAGAGCAAAAAGGGGTTCTGGAATTCACCTAAAGTTCAAAGCATCATTACTTTCTATTCTGCTGCTAGAAATAGAAGACGGGTAGCCCTGATGAGTTACCCGTTTTTGGATGAGACAGAAATCTTGCCCAGAGATTGCGGTAGCACTTGATGAGCGTGAAAAACAAGCGCTACCGAAATCTAGAACCATTGCTTAACTGGACTAGCCGATCGTCTACGTTGTTCCTAAAGATTGCCACAAGCTGCCCAAACCGATCGCCACCGCCGCCCCGATCGCCGTATTAATAAAATTCACCAGCTCATTGGTCAGCCAGGTGTTTTTATCTTGAAAAGCCGCCCCAATTAAGCTTTCAGCCGTCGTGGCCACCAAAGCCGCAATCAAACAAATCACTACACCTACCCCCGAAATCATCCCCAAAACATTAGCCACGATCGCCAATATCAAACTACCCACAATCCCAGCAATGCTTCCCTCCAAACTCACTGCTCCCTCTGTGCCTCTGGGCACTAATTGGAGAGTAGTAATCAAATAAGTCGTCTTACCATAGGCTTTGCCTACTTCACTGGCGCTGGTATCAGCTAACTTGGTGGCAATGCTAGCCACATAGCCCAATAGTAATGGGGGCAGCCAGAGATGATCTGTGGATTTCCCCGTTAAAAAGTAGGTCAACAGTGCGCAGATCGTCGCTGTAGCAGCCGAACCCCAAACATTTTCTGGCCCTCTGGCTCCCGATCGCTTTTCGGCAATACCCGCAGCTTCTTTTTCAGCCATGCCAATGCGGGTGACTAATGACCCACAGAGAAAATAGACCATCATTACCATATAAGCCCGCCACCCCAAAGTAGCCCACAAAATAACCCCCAAAGCCCAGGCATGAAGATGCCCAGCGGGGGTCAAAAGCTTTTTGGGTAACACATAGGCCACGCCCAGCAAAACGCCATTAAGCAAGGCTCCACAAAGCCAGGGCTGCCACCAGGGAATATCGATCATTAATTCTGGGCGGGCAAAGAAAAATTCAAGCATCCCAGCCTATTCCTCGATCGCTGTGGTGGCTACCGGACTCAAGTTAGACCAGAGTAATCGACCAGCCATGATAAAAAAACCGAGAGCAGCCAAGCCTTTCAGAATTCTAGGTGGAAATAAAACTGTAATGGAACCGCCCGCTAAGACCCCGATCGCGCTGGCTAGTATTAACGCTGCTACCGAACCGAAAAACACTGCCTTGGGATGCTTAGAACTACCGCCAATGGCGATCGCTGCCAACTGACTCTTATCACCAATTTCAGCAATAAAAACCGTGGCGAAAGTCACTCCAATAAGCTGCCAATCTATTTCCAAAACTGCACCAAACCGCAATATTTAAAATGAATGGAAAACCACAGCGCCGTCTTACCTCAGTTTATGACCTGGCGAAAGCCAGGTGGGCGCATTTGGCTCTGGCTGCTGAGTTTCTAGGTACTTGCCTAGTATACCGCAGCGAGAACAGCTCAGCTCCCGAGTAAGTCAAGCATAGATCAAAAAACATTATTGGCAGTCACCAACGCCGCAGTCTGTCCATTCATAACCTTATTATTACCAGATTTCTCCAAAAATCAACCAAGATCCATAAATTTTGCCACAGTGTTCACATCTTTGTCGCCCCGACCAGAACAATTAATCACTAGCTTCGGGCTACCGCTCAGTGACGGACAAAGGGTTTCCAAATAGGCCAAAGCATGAGCAGTTTCTAAAGCCGGAATAATCCCCTCAAGCTGGGAAGTGAGCTTAAAGCCCGCCAGTGCCTGCTCATCGGTCACACTGTAATACTCCGCCCGCGCCATATCTTTCAAGAAACTATGCTCGGGCCCCACACCCGGATAATCTAAGCCCGCACTGATCGAATGTGCTTCAGTAACTTGGCCATCACTGTCTTGCAACAGATAGCTCATTGCCCCATGTAAGACTCCTGGCTTGCCCATGGTGAGAGTAGCAGCATGTTTATCGGTATCAGTCCCAGAACCAGCCGCTTCTACACCAATCAACCGCACTGATGGTTCATTCATAAACTCATGGAACAAGCCCATGGCGTTGGAGCCACCGCCTACGCAGGCCAACAAAATATCTGGCAAACCATTCCATTTTTCCTGGGCCTGCCGCCGAGTTTCTACTCCAATCACAGCGTGGAAATCTCGCACAATCATTGGATAAGGATGGGGGCCAGCTACTGAACCCAAGATGTAGTGAGTTGTTTCTACATTCGTTACCCAGTCCCGAATCGCTTCGGAAGTAGCATCTTTCAGAGTCCCAGAACCAGCCGTAACCCCCCGCACTTCGGCACCCATCAAACGCATCCGAAAGACATTTAGAGACTGGCGCTCCATGTCTTCTACGCCCATGTAAACAATGCACTGCAAACCAAAACGGGCACAGACTGTCGCGGTGGCTACGCCGTGCTGACCAGCCCCGGTTTCAGCGATCACCCGTTTCTTATTCATCCGCCGAGCTAGCAATACTTGCGCCAAGGCATTATTGATTTTGTGGGCACCAGTATGATTCAGGTCTTCGCGCTTGAGATAAATCTGGGCACCACTGCCATCGGGTTTGGCATAGTGCTGAGTCAGGCGTTCGGCGAAGTAAAGTGGGCTAGGACGACCAACATAGTCATGGAGCAAACCATTCAGTTCTTTTTGAAACTCCGGATCCTGAGTGTGCTGATAATATGCGGCTTCTAGCTCGGCCAAAGCTGGCATTAGAGTCTCGGGAACGTATTTGCCACCAAATTTACCAAAGCGTCCAAGTTTATCTGGTTGGGCTGAAGCTTGGAAACTGGTTTTGGGAGAAAGAGGAGTTTGAGTCATAATATTTGCTAGGCCGAGTCCAGAGCAGGCTTAAAATTAATTGTTCCTCATTCTACTGAAAATTATGGCTGGCAAGAAACAAGAAGCTGGAAAAGTTGTCTATCGGGAGTTTGGCGTTAACGAAGCAGAGGAGGAACTCGAAGCAGTAGATTTACCACCTCAGCAGCATAACCTGAAGATCCAGGCTACTCGCAAAGGCAAGGGAGGCAAAACGGTAACAGAGGTAACTGGCTGGCAGGTGAGTGATGAGACGCTGCAAAAAATTGTGAAGCAGTTAAAAAATCAGTGTGGTAGCGGCGGAACGGTAAAAGATGGATCGATCGAAATCCAAGGCGATCATCGCCCCAAGATTTTGGAGGTGTTGGTGGGTCTGGGCTATAAGGCTAAAACCAGCGGTGGCTGACCAGAAAATTTATCTAAAAATTGTCATTACACGGCTATTTGTTAGACATGAAAGCCCCTTTGGAATCATAGTAAATCGCTAATGATCAGCTCGGTAGAGATCTAGTCCTTGCTCAAAAATCTCTTGAATTGATCGCATCTCACCATTAATCGTCATGAATTTATGATCGATCGTTGCTTTAATTTTTGATCCATCTTCTAACAAGTACTCTATTACTTCTTGCTGGCCTCGCTGATGCCATTGTGTGATCGGCTGAGTATAGACATGACCTTTTTTATCTATGCTAAACACCGAGCACTGTAGTTTTTCTGAGACTATTTTATTGATCGACACTGCTCCATATTCTACTGTCAAAATCTCAGTATCCCCACTCAAGCAATACTCGGCAAACAGCACCATTTGGTCAAACAATTTATCAGCAATTTCTGTAGAAATGCCATTTTTTGCTGAACCATCTAAGAAATTAGTGCGCTGTTTCTGCATTTCATCGGCTTTCTTTTTCCCCATTGCCCGTCGCAGCAAATCGGCCTGACCCAGCGAATAACCCGCCAAATCCTGCGCCATTTTCATGATCTGTTCTTGGTAACATAATGTCCCGTAAGTCTCTTCCAGTATGGGTTTAAGCAATGGATGATCATAGACGATTTCTTCCCGGCCATGTTTTCGATCGATGAAGTGTGGAATTAACCCTGCATCCAGAGGCCCTGGACGATACAGCGCCAAAATCGAAGAAATATCTTCGATACAAGAAGGACGCAGCTTTGATACCACATCCAACATCCCCGATGACTCTAGCTGAAAAACTCCTTCTAGATCGCCTGCACTGACCATTTTGTAAGTTTTATCCACCATGGGCGGACGTTTTTTGGCACCAGGTTTTCCCTCATTTTTGCGTTGGATAGAAATTGCTCGACGTTCCTCAAAAGTAATTTCATCAGGATCAATTACATCTCCTTTATTTTGTAGAATTAGATCTACGGCATTTTGAATAATAGTTAAATTTCTCAGACCCAAAAAGTCCATTTTCAATAGACCTAAAGCATCGAGATCTTCCATGTAATACTGCGTGATCACCGAGCCATCATTGTTGCGTTGCAGCGGCACAATCTCATCCAAAGGCTGCGCTGAAATTACCACTCCAGCCGCGTGAACTCCAAAGGTTTTGTTAGTACCTTCAATCCGCATGGCCATATCAATCCACTGCTTACCCGAGATCGTAATACCGGGCACATTGGTTTCAAAAGAAGCTGTTTCATAAGCTTGTTTAAACTCGATCGCCGGCGTTTTATCTGAAATCATCACTGCCAATTTGGTGGGCTTACCCCGTACCGTTGGGATATATTTCGCCATCTTGTTGGAGTCAGCAAAAGAAATATCTAGCACTCGTGCCACGTCTTTCAACACCGCCTTAGAAGTCATGCGGTTGAAAGTAATAATCTGCGCTACTCGCTCAGTGCCGTATTTTTGAGTCACATACTGAATCACCTCATCCCGCCGTTCAATGCAAAAATCAGTATCAATATCGGGCATGGATTTACGCTCGGGGTTCAAGAAGCGCTCAAACACCAGGCCATGATGTACTGGGTCAATATTGGTAATGCGCATGGCGTAAGCTACCAGCGAGCCTGCTGCGGAGCCACGCCCTGGCCCCACTGGAATGCCTCGATCGCGCGCAAACTTGATGTAGTCCCACACCACCAAAAAATAGGCCGAGAAACCCATCTGCTCGATCATCTTCAGCTCGTAATCTAGCCGATCGCGATATTCTTGGCTGATGTCTTGAAAGCTTCTGACTTTCTGTAGGGTTTTCAGACCGTTGCGGGCGATTTCTTCTACAAAGGTAGCCTGAGTATGACCAGGGGGCAGAGGGAAATCGGGAATGCGGGGTTCACCCAACACATTGTATGGCTGAACTTTATCGGCTACTTTGAGGGTGTTGGCGATCGCCTCGGCAATTACGTCTTCTGGTAAATGATCTCGGAACAGCAGCGCCATTTCTGCGGCAGATTTTAGGTACTCTGTGCCGCTGTAACGCATCCGCTTGTCTTCGCTGATCAGTGTATTTGTCTGAATACAGAGCAGAGCATCATGGGCTTCTACGTCTTGACAAGAAATAAAGTGAGAATCGTTGGTGGCAATAATCTCAATATCTAGTTCTCTGGCAATTCGCACAATCTCGACGTTCACAATCCGGTCTTCCCGCGAGCCGTGATCTTGAATTTCTAGATAAAAATCTTCACCAAACACTTTTTTGTACCAAGCCGCCGCCTTGCGGGCATAGTCTAAACTTCCCGCCATAATCGCCTGGGGAATTTCACCCCCCAAACAAGCACTAGTCACCATCAAGCCTTCTTTGTACTTCTCTAGCACCTCCCGGTTAATGCAGGGACGAGCAAAGATGCCTTTACCCTGAAAGCCTTCTAAGTGGGAGATGGTGGTGAGCTTAACTAAATTTTTATATCCTTGGGTATTTTTGGCTAATACTACTTGGTGAAACTTCTGGCGGCGCTTTTGCTCTCGATAGTCTCCATCAATCACATACATTTCGTTGCCGATGATTGGCTTAATGCCCTTGTTGCGGCAGACTTTGATCAGTTCGATCGCCCCATACATTACGCCGTGATCGGTCAGGGCAATAGCAGGCATTCCCAAAGCCACCGCTCGATCGGCCAGTTCTGGCAGTTGACTAGCTCCGTCGAGCAGGCTGTAATCACTGTGAATATGTAAGCCAACAAAGGTCATAGAAAGTCCAGAAGTCAAATGCCTACATTTCTTATAGTACCCAAGAACTAAGTCACTTTGCTCTATGTACAAATAATGCGGGTGTTTTCAAGATTAGCATCAAGACCTTAAATTGCCATCAAAGAATATTTCGTTAACTGGTATTAATTGATACCATTGGCCGTTGATCACTATGTCAATCCCCAAATCTAGCGTAGAAGAACCAAGTAAATCCTAAATCGGCACACTATATTCTTTTCGACTATTGAGTTCGATGGAATACTAGGCTCGAATGACGGTGATTTGCTGTCCAGAGTTGGTAGTAGCGGCTTCTGTGCTAAGTCGATCAACCAAGAGCGGAGCATTTTGCCGCCGATCGAAGATCACCAACCAGCCACTGCTTTGTTTGAGGCGACTGAGGTAGCCTTCTAGTTGTTCTAATCCTTTAGCTAGAGGATCGGGGCGACCTGTGCGCCACACTTTCAGTTCAATCCCCAAGATCACGGCTCCATAACTTAAGCAAAGATCCATCCGATCGCGACCCAAGGCATATTCCCGCTCCAAAGTGCCCCCACCATTCACCACTCGGTGCAAAAAAGCCATCAGCACTAGGTGGGGAGCAATTTCTGGATAGGAAGCACTTTTTAACAGTGCCTCCCCGTGTTGGAGCCAGAAATCTAGGAAAGCATGAAGTAATCGATCGACATCCAATTCTCCTCCTGCCGTCAACCAACTTGGCGCAATCTGAGGCAGTGAGGCCATCGGAGTAACGGTGAGCACACGGGGCAGCACCTCGCGATAAATAGGATTAGCGATCGCTAAGCCACCTTGGGGATCCATGCGGCAAAGTCCCAAGTCTTGCACAAATTGAATATCTTCATTCGGCACATTGCCCAGATCTAAACCTGCTAGCATCGGTTCAATAATGGCTTTGATTCTATTTTCTCGCAGTCGTTCGGCAAGGCTATCGAGATGGGTATCTTGACGACGAATCAAAATTTCCTTGGCTTCTGCCACCATTACTGGAGTGATGTTGATAGTGGGTTCTGGCGCAATTACTGTGGTTAATTGACGAGCTAAGGCGTTGACTAACCATGGTTGACATTGGGTAAGGTCGAAGGCTAGCTGCACAGCTTCTGGGGTAAAAATTTGTCCAGTATCATCAGTATGTTGTTGATATAAATTTGTTACATCAGCATGACTGAAATTACTCAGTGTCAAAGATTCAGCTTTGATATTGAAAGGGCTGGAAGTATTGAGTCTGTCACTACCACCAGAAACGACCTTATAGTCCCGCACATCCCGCAGACCAATCAGGCCGATAGAGACCGGAAAACCCTTAGGGCGATTGAAGTAACCGTCGCGTAACTGGCGCAGGACGGACAAGAGAGTTTGATCTCGCAGGGCATCAATTTCATCGATTAGCAAGACTAGGGGCAGAGGAGAAGCTTTTGTCCAGCGTTGCAGGGCGTGGCGGATGCGTTGGCCGGGAGGAGCTTCACCCCAATGGGGCGGTTGCAGTTCGGGGGGTAAAAAGATTTCGCAGGTGTCTCGCCAAGTAGCAAGGATGGCGGCTTCGGCGCTGCCAATATCTTCAGGAAAAGGAGCACCAATTTCTACGGAGAGGACAGCAGAAACATATTGGCCGCTGCGGGTGAGGCGATCGGCGAGGGTAAGGATAGCGGTGGTTTTGCCAATCTGTCTGGGGGCGTGGAGTACAAAGTAGTTTTCTTGCTGGATCAGGAGATCGATCTGAGGTAGCCGCGCCAGTGGGGGCAGCATGTAATGCTTTTCTGAGCGGCATGGGCCAGCGGTGTTGAACCAGCGATTCATTGTGATACCTGAGAAGATAATGTCTGTGGAAGTGATTGGGTTGGTATCGCTGGCTAGCTCTATAGATATCAGGAAAAATGCGGGAGGCGGTTTCTTTACTATTTTAGTCTTCTTCGCTGCTGTCGTCTTTATTCTTTTCTGGCATAAAATCACCGTCCCGGATACCGCTTTTATCACTCAGATAATAATTGCAAACATGAGAGCTTAGATGTGGTATAAGTTAGTATGTTTTCGTGGTGCTTGCAGATCTGATGTTTCCTTTGACAGTTGATAAACTATCCCTCGAACTCATGGAGATTTGCTAAATGAAAAGCTGGAAATTAGGTGTGATGGTAAGTTTAGGCAGTACGCTATTGGCAGTAACTCCCGTCCAGGCATTACCCGAATCACAAATTGTAGATAAGCTTCAAGGTATTCCGGTATTTGTACTGACCGACTCTGATAATTTGTTACTAACTGCTTCGGTGTCTAATGAGCAGGGCAGACCAGCCAAAGGTGGCGCTTTTTTTAGTCAAGCTGATGCCAAGATTTTTCTACAGAAGCTCCAGAAAGAAAATCCAAGCTTGGCTAAACAAGTATCAATCCGTCCCGTCTCCCTTAGTGAAGTCTATAAGGCTCAGATGAACCTTGACCCCAAAAAGCGGGTTGATGTTTTGTACGTGCCTAATCAAAATCAAGTAAAAACGGCTTTAAACCTTGTACAGAAATCGGAACCTAGCTTGAAACAGTTCAATGGGGTACCCATGTTTGTGGCAAAAAATAGTAGAAAGGGGACTTTCATCACCATCACCGGCAAAAATAACCAGTCAATGATTCCGGTGTTCTTCGATCGAGATCAGCTCCAGCCATTGATCGATAAGTTTAAGCAACAGCAGCCCAGCGCTACGATCGAAGTACAGGTTTTCACTCTAGAAACACTGTTGGACGGAATGCGGATCAAAAACGATCCACTCTATGAGAGCTTAGTATTTAGCCCCTCACGGGAGGGCTTGGAGGTTCTGCGCAATCGCACTACGACTAGCTCGATTCGCGGTGCATCCAACTAATCTAAAAAATTAGTGATTTCGCTGAATTCCGAACCAAGCACTAAATAAGACCACTGCACAGGACATGTTGATGCAATCCAGTCCTGTGCTTTGTTGTAGCAGTTTGTAGCAGTTTAAGCAGCCAAAGCGTGGTATAAAAAGGAGGCGTTTAAGCATTCAAATAAAGTAAACTGCATGGAGGATTTAAAAATGAAACATCTAGGACTAGGAGTTGCGATAGGTTTGGTCAGCAGCGCTGTCTTAGCGATTCAACCAGCCCATGCTCTAACTGACGCACAAATTATTGAAAAACTGCAAGGTATTCCGGTAATTGCTCTCACAGATAAATCTGGAGCGCCTTTGGTAGCCCAGCTTAACGACAAGCAAAAAGGCTTGTTTACCGAAGTTTATCTAGGGCAAAAAGAAGTTAGCACCACCCTGCAAAAACTAAAAGTTTCTAATCCAGCAGTTGCTAAACAGTTACAAATTAGAGTCGTGACCCTGGGGGATGTATATAAAAGCCAAATAGCTAGTTCTAGTGATAAAAAGCTGAATGTTTTAATTGTGCCAAGTGAGGTGCAGGTTAAATCTGCCATTAGTCTGTTGAAAAAAAATGATCCGAATAAAGCTCAACAATTCAATGGTGTTCCACTGTTTGTTGGTATTGCTGGCAAACCCAGAGGTTATGTTTCCATCAACTCTGCTCAAGACAAAAAACGTATTATTCCCATCTTTTTTGATAAAGAGCAATTGCAGGCAGTACTAGATAGATTTAAAAAAGATCAGCCCAACCTAGCACCTACTACCGAAATTCAGGTAATTTCACTAGATAGTTTGCTAACTCAAATGCGATCAAAAAATGAGCCATTTTATGGCCAAATAGTTTTGGCTCGCTCTAAAGAAATGGCTGAATATGTGGTAACTCCAGCCGGACAGGCCAAGCCAACAGCAGGAACTAAGCCAGCAGCCAAGCCCAACAGCACTAAAAAATAAATTATGCAGTAAAAAGCGAGGTCTGGGAATATTTCCAGACCTCGCTTTTTTAGGAGGTGCTATCGATCGGTTAACTGAGTCAACACCTGATTAGATCGATCGACGAAGGCATTCATGGTATCGGCATTAAAGCCTTTCTGTGCCATTAGCGCCAGGTCATAAACATGCTGACAGATGAGGTTCACTAATTCCTCTTTGCCTGCGCCCTGAGACATTGTTGCTAAGTTCTGAATCAGTGGATGGGCAGTGTTCACCATCAAAATATGGGCTGCGGGGAATTCGGGCAACTGCTGCTGCATCATCGCCATCATTTCCTGCATCCGACGCTGTTCTTCAGGCAGCAACACCATTGCTGGCGGCACCGACGACGGATTATCACTTTTCAGCGATTCAGTGCGAATGGTGATTTGTGGCCGATCTAAGGCTGCCGTAAACACATCCTTCATCCGATCGCCCAAGGTTTTGTTAGTGACAGGATCCACTACTTCAGAGATATCTTTTTCGATCAGCGATTCATCCAAATCTGAGTCGATACGAGAGAATTTGACTTCGCTGAATTCTTGCTCTAAAAAAGTAGCAAAGTGGTTGTCAATAAAAGAATCTAAGAACAATACCTCGATGCCCCGGTTCTTGTACAGACTGACGTAAGTAGCCTGTGTGACTTCATCGGTGCAATAGAAAACCCGGTTTTCTTGCTTTTCTTTGTTGCGCTCTAAGTATTCTTTCAGAGTAGTGAAGTTCTGGCCGTTAACGGTACTTTTGCCCGTCTCAGATTGCCAAGCGTCACCATCAGCGGTTTCTACTTCTACTTTGGGTTCCCCCTCAGGCTCATTGGTATCACCAGCCCAAGTGGTGCGGAAAATAGTGATGTCTTCAGCTTGCTTTTTGAACTTGTCATCGTTCATCATGCCAAATTTGACAAAAGTACCCAGATCTTGCCATGCACTAATATAGGCTGCCCGATCTTCTTGGTAAATTTCTTTCAGTCGATCGCCCACTTTTTTGGCAATATGATCACCAATGCGTTTCACTGTGCGATCGTTAGTCAAAGCACTGCGCGAAACGTTCAAGGGCACATCTGGACTGTCGATTACACCCCGTAAAGGAGTCAGGAACTTAGGAATTACTTCCTCACAGTTATCGCTGACAAACACCTGATTACAGAATAATTTAGCCTGACTTTTGGTTACATCAATTTCGGGTTTGAGCTTAGGGAAAAACAAAATTCCGTTGAGCAAAAAGGGATAATCGGTGTTTAAATGCACCCAGAGCAAAGGCTCAGCCTCAAAAGGATATTGATATCTATAGAATTCTAAATAGTCTTCTTTAGTCAGGTTTTGAGGAGATTCCTTCCAGAGCGCCCGCTGTTTGTTGATCTGTTCATCATTTAGTTCAATTTTGACCGGCATGAAGTCGCAGTAGGTTTTCACGAGCTGCTTGACCCGTGCTTCTTCGGCGTATTCTAGTTCTTCTTCTTGCAGGGTGAGGGTAATGGTGGTGCCTCGGGTGGTGCGATCGGAGTCGCTAATAGTAAACTGCGGTGAGCCGTCACAAGACCAATGCACCGGAGTCGCACCTTCTTTGTATGAGAAAGTATCGATTTCTACTAGGCTAGCGACCATAAAGGCTGAGTAAAAGCCCAAACCAAAGTGACCAATAATTTGCTGGTCGGCACTCTTTTGATATTTTTCAATAAATTCTTCGGCGCTAGAAAAGGCTACTTGATTAATGTATTTTTTGACTTCATCGGCAGTCATCCCAATACCGGTGTCGGTAATCGAGAGGGTTTTCTTTTCTTTATCTACTGCTAGGGTAATTTTGGCTTCGCCTAGTTCGCCGGGAAGTTCTCCGGCCATTGCAACCATTTTGAGTTTACCAATGGCATCCACGCCGTTGGCGATCAGCTCCCGCAAAAAGATCTCATGGTCGGTATACAGAGATTTTTTGATAATCGGGAAGATATTCTCGGTATGAATCGTGATGTTGCCTTGTTCGAGGATGGTGCTCATCTATCAATATCTGGTGTGGGAACCTCTCGAAGGTATCATAGGCCATGACTAATCTCATGGCGAAATTTCCGCACTTTATCTACCATGCAGTCTTTCCTTCAGTGCCAACAGCATAAACTGAGGAAGCACTAACATCCTGCGCCAACGACTAGGCTCTTGTCCCAACCGGTATAACCATTCCAAATTCAGCTTTTGGAAGATTTTGGGCGCACGCTTTTTAGTTCCAGACCACACGTCAAAGCTACCGCCAATACCAATCCAAATTGCCTGGGGACAGATATGGCGGTTTTGAGCGATCCAAACCTCCTGACGCGGAATACCCAAGGCCACCATAATAACTTTGGGCTGCTGCTGCTGAATTTGAGCAATCAATTCCTGCTGTGCCGACTCCGAAATATAACCATCAGCCTGAGCCACGATCAACAGCCCAGGCAACCTATTACGCCAAAAAGCCACAGCCTTGAGCAACACCTCTGGCCTACCACCATACAAAGCCACCGGACAAGCCGCTCCTCGCTCACCGGCCAACTCTAACAGCTTGGCTCCCAAATCTATCCCCGCACAGCGCTGCTGATTAATACCATGAAACTTCAGCGCCAACACAATGCCTGCACCATCAGCAGCAATCAGATCAGCCTGCTGCAAAATTTTGGCTAATGCTGGATTCTGATTAGCCTGCATCACCATCTCGGCATTCATGGTTACGACATGGGTGTTGATGCCCCGATCAAGCCTATCGACCAACCAGCCCCAATAGTCCGGCGAAAGGTTCACAGGCTGACCTAAAATTTGATGTTTGCTCAGAGTCACAAGATTTCGAGATAGAAAGCTACCAACAGCTTACAACAAGGCTTGCACCAAGATCAGGGGTGACTAAAGTAACAGGCTTGGTTGCAGAGACATTACTTTAGCGCGATGTTCTCAAAGGTTGCTGGATATATCTTTAAGCAAGAACCACTCATTTTCATTCCAAAAGGATTTATCTTATGTTAAAAATCGCTCCCTTGGCACTCGGCCTCCTGACAATTTTATCGATCGCCCCCACTGCCCAAGCTTATCCTTTGCAGCAACCCACCTCTCAACCACAATTAGCGATCATCATTGGTGGTCAGCAACCTGTATACCGGGGTCAACCTAGTTATCGTGGACATTCCCAATATAACTATCGAGCTGCTGAACTACGTCGTTTAGAGCTAGCAAGAGAGCGCCAAAGAGAGCTAGAAGCAGAGCGCCGTCGTCGCCAATATCTCTCTCACCACAATACCGGCAATTACAGCAACGGACACTACAACACTGGAGTCTATCGCGCACCAGTAAATGACCGAGATGGCTACAATAACAATAATAGTTATCACCACAACCGTTAATCAATCAGTTACTTAGCCAACAAGAGACGATCAAATGTGATCGTCTCTTGATTTTTGTCCATCACCCACAAATCAAGTCCGAGAATTCTGCATTACTGCCGTAGCCGCGATCGCATTAGCCACACTAAAAGACCCCACCACCGGCTGATAAGCACCAGCCCAAGTCGCCATCAACCGATCAGCAGACTGAATTAACTGGTCAGCACCCCGACTACCATTAGCATACCAACTAGTCGGAATACAACTCAACCCCCGATAAGTACCCACTAATACCCCCGTAATCGCCAAAGTCAAAGAAGGCTGACCAGGAATTTGGGCAGCACGTTGCACAGCCAACTGCAAACTGTGGGGTGTAGATAAAAAACAATAGGTAGCCATCGCCACCGGAAGCAAATAAGACTGGTTACTGAGGGCAATTTTAGCAATCAGCTCATTAATGTTAGTAGGCGTTGGCGCACCGTCAACAGTAAGAGCCAAATATTCCTGAATACACAACAACTGTTCAGACAAAGCATCTTTGCGACTGGGCAAGGTGTCTAATACAGCGGGAATCAATCGATCGAGTGTAACTCTTTCGCCCAGCAACATAGCAATCATCGTACCCAAAAATACCAAAGTAGCAGTGTTCTCAGGGTCTAACTCATTGCGCCTACCAATTAAACGTAGAGTTTGTTGAAGCTGAGGCAAATCTTCTTGCAGATACATCGCCACCGGTACAATAGCGATCGGCAGTCGATCGGGAGTAGTAAGCCGACCCGTAGTCGTCAACCAGTCTTCTAATCTCAAACCTCGACAGTGAATCAAGCTTTCCATACTGGCTTCTGCCAGCAGCGCATAACTTTTAAAAGTTTCCCGCTCCTGCTGTCGCAGCTCATCACCATTGTTACTGTGTTCTACCATGGCCAATCGCACCTGCTGGGAAATATACATTCCCGCCAAGCCGCCCTGAATTTTGTCGAGTACAGATTGCTGCATTACTACCACCTATTTTTTGCTCTGTTTTTTGGTATCTAACATCAAATACACCCCCCAAATAGCCATAGCTCTGAGGTAGTGACTAGCACGAAACGTGCCGCTGGCAGTAATGGCTTCTGGCGTGCGAAACTGTAGACCGTTATTGTAGATCTGATTCACCACGGTTTCTGTTAGTCGCATTGCTTCATCGGTCATCCCCATTTGAGCCAAGAAAGCCGCAATCCCAAAATTGATTCCTGTCCAGACCTCTAGGGGATGAGTATCCTGAGCATTTACTGGAGAACCATCGATCAATACGCCATTAGCCGCACCAATTTTGCCCTCATTAAAGTTCAAAAAACAGGATTGATAAATAGTTTGCAGGGCAGTCTTAGCGCAGTCGATCGGCACCACATCTGGCAACCCCACCAAAGAGGCACAGAATTGACCACAGAGCTGGTCGGCCATAATTACAGCAGAACCGCTCTTGGTATCAATTTTATAGTAACTACCATTCCATAACTGTTCTTGATACAAAGGCTTGGCAGCAGTGAGCCACTCTTGATATTCGGTAAGAATTTCTTGGTCTTTAATCCGGCCAGCATTTTGTAGGATTTTACCGATCGCCAAAGCCGCTTCTAGCGCCGCAATCCACAGCCCCCCACAGTAAGCGCTAATTCCCTGTAACCGCCAATCATCAAAGGTCTGATCTGGGGCACCACTATTTTCGGGAATACCATCGTTATCTAAGTCAAAACGCTTCAGATAATCCAAAGCCGAAACCATCGCTGGCCAGCAATCTACCAGAAATTCAACGTCTTGTTCACCCGTAAACACGTAAGCCCGATGCACCTGCAAGACAAAATCACTGCCTAAGTCTTTCCATAAGTTACAGTCTTGATAACAAGTATAGTTAGTTTTGATCCAAGGATGCTCATTAGGTGCCCCTAGGTCATGAGGCGTAGCATCAGCGATTTTACGTGGGGCAGACATCGCTGCCCGGTCACTAACTTCTGGTCGATCAGCGTAACCAAAAGCAGTTTGTACATAGTAACCAATCAGCCGCAGTTTGTCGTCACTAGTAGGAATTGCTCGGGCAAAGTCCATCAAAATTGCTTTTTCTAATTTTGGCCACAGCAGTAAAGGCGCGAAGCCCCCATAGAGCCGTACATCCAAACTCTCATACCAGCGATAATCCAAACATTCCAACACCCCAAAGTGCCCCACCGGGTTATCTTCGTCTGCCGCTGTCCACAAAGTGCCACCGTCGGTCATCAGATACAGTTCGTTGAACAAAGCCATCTTGAACCAGTCTGGCAAATCTGATCGATCTAAAATAGGCTGCTGCCACTGGACAATTTGCGCCTGCCAACTATCGTAGTGTTTGAGGGCAGTACGGACTATCGACCATACATTGCGACCATTGCGACCAAAAAAGTCGGTATAGCGACGATAGTAGTTAATATCTTTGGCAAACTCCGTAACCGGTAGATCCCAAGCCAAAATAAAGGGAATCTTTTTGGTTTTGCCCGGTTTAAGAGTAAAACGCACCGCGATCGCCGCCCCAATCTGTTCGCCAGGGGCTGCCGCAGTCTCATCATCTCGATCCAGCAGGGAGCCGTTAGCCGCAAAGCTGTCCCACACTTCCGATCCATCACTGTTGGGGTGCCAGCGACTGTCATAGAAAATATCTAGAGATGGGTTAGTAACTGTGGCGATCGCCCATTGGCCTTCCCCTTCTCGAGGCATATTGTCATCCATTCGCACCCGATCAAGTAAACATCCGACTCTAAAATTATCCGAAATCCATTGGTTATAGTTGCCAGTGCTATCGCCCCAGCGGGGAGTATAGTCATAAACTGGGCTACCATCATCCCGCACGGTGATTTCGCTGCTGACGGTGCTATTGGTAAACCAGCCTGCAATATTTTGCCAAGTAAGCATAATGCTGACGGTAATTTCTTGGTCAGTGGGGTTGTGGGCTGTCCACTCAAATACGGCCACCGGATAAGAAGTTTCTTGATAACTATGCGCCCAAACCGGAGATAGTTGTTCACAGGTAAGCTGAGTGGCAAAGACATTATTGTAGCTATACCAACTGCGAGGATAAAGCGCCTCGTAGTTGCCAGTTGATTGACCATCTTGAGTGGCCGGATACCATTGCCAACGCTGTAAACTGCCATCGGCAGGTGGATTGGTGGAGAGGGCGTAGGCGGTAGCCTGATCGACAGTCTGCTCAAAAATACTGAATTGACAGGCGGGTAAATGGCCAAAGGTGTGTTCACCGCCATCTAAGTGCCAAAGATTAAAGTCGCCCTGGTGCGATCGACCAATACAACCCGCGCCAAATCCCCCCAAGGGCATTCCATGAAAAGGGCCATCGTCAATGTTACTGGGATAACGGACAGTGTAAGGGTTTTCCCAGGTTCGATCGAAGGGGCGTTGCCAAGTGGCGCTGGGAATATGGGGTCGAGCAGGAGGATTAAGCATGACGAAGCATCACAAGGGCGGTTTGCGGCTTGATCATTGTACCTTATACTGTTAAACCAGCCTGAACTGATCTCTAAAAATTGGCTCTCTGTAAGCTACCGCACCTGAAAATTCGATAAACTTTTAAGTTTAATATGATAATCATTATTATTCTCGTAACTTGGGTCGGTATTAAATCATGGCAGCGATCGATTCATTCTTCCCCATGCAACAGCTCTACCACAAGCGAGGGGAAATAGCATCATGCTTGCTATTCTGCCTAACAGTGGGTGGTTGCACGACCACATCTACACCTCCAACCAGCAAAACTCCTTTAGTAGTAGCGACCACCGATGTACTCTGCAACTTAGCAAAAACCATTGCCAAAGAAACCGTCGAATTGAGGTGTTTAGTGACAGCCGGGACTGACCCCCACACCTATGCCGTGACCCCCGCCGATCGACGGGCACTTGAAACAGCAAGCTTGCTACTCTATGCTGGGCACGGTTTTGAGCCGACAATCATCAAGGCGATCGAAGCCACCAAAAACACGTCACCAAAAGTGGCTGTCAACGAAGTGGCTGTCCCCAAACCGTTGCAAATAGTCGAAGACGGCAAAACCGAAAGCGATCCACACATTTGGCATGACGCTCAAAACGGAATTAAAATGGTGAACTCTTTACAGGCTGCCCTGAGCAAAGCTTTCCCAGCTCATGCAGCAACTTACGCCACCAATTCCAAAACTCTCACCACCGAACTTGCTCAAATTGATCGCTGGATTAAAGTTCAAATGGCGACGATTCCAGCGAAATCGCGCAAGCTGGTGACTACTCACGATGCCTTGGGCTACTATGGCAAAGCTTATGGCATTCCGATCGAAGGCGCTCTCCAAGGACTGAGTACCGAAGAAAAACCCACGCCTACCCAGGTCAAAAAGTTAGTCACCGACATCAAATTATCTGGGGTACCAGCTATCTTTGCCGAGTCTACAGCCAGTTCTAAGCTACTAGAAACGGTTGCTAACGAAGCAAAGGTGAAGATTTTTACTAATCCCTTATTTGCCGATGGTTTGGGCGAAGCAGGCAGCGCCGGAGATACTTATCTCAAAATGCTGGTTGCTAATACTAGGGTAATTGCGGAAGGTTTGGGTGGAAAGTTTGAGCCTTTTGTTCCTAATTGAATGGTATCTACAAATTTCTGATATTTGAGATCCATCGTCTTTAAATATCAGTAGCTATGCAATCAGTTTTCTTTGTCAATCTTCAGACCTTCTAACACAGCAGAATAATCACCATCAGCCCACCCAGCCGCGATCGCCATTTTTAAAGACGTACCAGATATGGCGGGAAACTATTTTTCCTAGAATATTTGCTATTTCCTTTAGATTGCTTTATTCTCATACATTAGTTTTTCTACATGAAAATTCCATCCGCTTCACTCCAAAGCAGTGTTAGGCATTGCTATCGCCCCCTAGCTCTCGTTCAATAATTTCCTTGACAAACTCAGGGATAGCTTTTTCCAGATTGAGTGCTCTTTGCTTTAATGTTTCATAGATTTCAACATCATCTCCTTCCCATAACAGATCTACTCTCCTAACTTGACGCATTGCAATATGGGCATAGTTTTCTGGGTATGCCCAGTAGCATGATAAGCAAATAGATTTATCTTTAACACCACTCCAATTGTCGCAGTGTTCGCAAGACCAAGATTTTGCTCTATTTGCTGAACCGCAAAGTAACATGAAGTTTTCTGGCTCTAAATCTGGTTCGCCGTCAACTTCAAAAGGAACACGGTGATCGATTTGCAATTCACGTTCACTAACTTCCTCCAGATAAATAAAGCATTTGCATCCGTACTGCCGAATCAATTCATCTTTAATTTGTTTTGACAAACCTGTTCTACCAGCAAATCTAGAGAATCTAGCTTTGCTGACATCTCCAAATCTATAAGCAGCTATTTTTCTACCGTCGCTTCCTGTTACTCGAAAAGTTTCTAGAGGAATGCCATTTTCTCGAACATCTCTAGCAGCCCTTGGAGGATGGTTATAGCCATATGTTTTCTTTAAGTCTTCAGTAGTAATAAAACCATATTGCAAAATATGATCGATAACCGCTTTTGGTCTTTTTGCGGTCACTGACTGACAAAGTTGCACGAAATCATCGGGTAGCTGTTGAGAAGTGTCCATGCTTTTCTAAGAGAGTCAATTGCTTTGGTGCTTTGATAATATAGCTTGTCAGATCTAAAAATTGTCGGCTTATTAAATTTGGAGACAAGTACAAAGACTCTATAGTTGTTTCCTCTCTACCTAGTAGTGTTGACTGTGAAGATCGCCCAACTTCAATTTCGATTCTCTTGAGTTCTAAGCTTTCGGGTAATACTTGGCCGAAAGTTTTACTGCCTAATCTGCCATCATAACTAATTGCAAATGCTATTCCTTCTTGATTTAGATGCTTAAGAGCTAAAACGAAATCTTCAAAGTCAATTCCAGAGAAATATCTTGAATCTTTATTTCCACACACACCTTGATAAGGGGGATCCATATAAACAAAATCATTCTTTTGGACTTTGGTTAATACCTCCCTATAATCTAAGCATGTAAACTGGCATTTTCCTTTCAGAAGTCTGGACACCCCTTCTATATTTTTTCTCATGGTTGCAGGCTGCGTTCCTTTTCGTCTTTTGTCAGGGCTTTGATTAAATAAACCTTCAGAATTATAACGAACAGCCCCCTTGACACATCTTGCAAGTAAATATAGAAATAACTTTGGATCGTTTGTTTCATTGAATTTTTTTCTGACTTCAAAATAATGACCGATCGAATCAGAATGTTGTTCGCCCCATATATCTGCATATGCGTCTGCTATGTCATCTGGATTCTCTATAATCAGATTGAACAATTCAATAAGCGGCTTATTTAAATCATTTAACCAAAAATTTCCAGCACTTTGCTCGGCAGCAGTAGCGATACTAATTGCCGCAGTTCCAGAGAAAGGCTCCACCAAGCGTCCTACTTGGTTAGGCAGAAATCTGAGAATATGTGCTGCAAGGTTTCGCTTACTACCCTGATATTGAACTGGATGAGGTAGGTTAGCCATCGTAATAGAAGAACAAATGTGCTTACATGAGTTTACCATGAGATTTAAAATATGTTGCTCAACCATTAGGCAACAAAAAACCCCTCTCGTGAGGGGATTCTGTTTATCAGAAGTCAAAAATTAACCGTTGATGGAAGGAGCAGTTAAAGCTACAGGAGTTGCTTCACCAGCAGCCAAGTCTAGTGGGAAGTTGTGAGCGTTGCGCTCATGCATTACTTCCATACCTAAGTTGGCGCGGTTGATGATATCAGCCCAAGTGTTGATCACGCGTCCTTGAGTATCAATTACCGAAGAGTTGAAGTTGAAACCGTTAAGGTTGAATGCCATGGTGCTTACACCTAGAGCAGTGAACCAAATTCCAACTACAGGCCATGCACCCAACAAGAAGTGCAAAGAGCGAGAGTTGTTGAAAGAAGCATATTGGAAAATCAAACGACCGAAGTAGCCATGAGCTGCAACGATGTTGTAAGTTTCGCCTTCTTGACCAAACTTGTAACCGTAGTTTAAAGATTCAACTTCAGTTGTTTCACGAACCAAAGAAGAAGTTACCAAAGAACCGTGCATAGCAGAGAACAAAGAACCACCAAATACGCCAGCTACTCCCAACATGTGGAACGGGTGCATCAAAATGTTGTGCTCAGCTTGGAATACGATCATAAAGTTGAAAGTTCCGCTGATACCCAAAGGCATACCGTCAGAGAAAGAACCTTGACCGATTGGATAGATTAAAAATACTGCGGTGGCTGCTGCTACAGGAGCAGAGTAAGCAACACAGATCCAAGGGCGCATACCTAGACGGTAAGAAAGTTCCCACTCACGACCCATGTAACAGAAGATTCCGATCAAGAAGTGGAATACTACTAGTTGGTAAGGGCCGCCGTTGTACAACCACTCGTCTAAGGAAGCTGCTTCCCAGATTGGGTAGAAGTGAAGACCAATTGCGTTAGATGAAGGAATTACTGCGCCAGATATGATGTTGTTTCCGTACATCAATGAACCTGCTACAGGCTCCCGGATACCGTCGATGTCTACTGGAGGTGCTGCGATGAAGGCAACGATGAAGCAGATGGTTGCTGAAAGCAAGGTTGGAATCATAAGTACGCCGAACCAGCCTACATAAAGGCGGTTCTCTGTGGATGTTACCCATCCGCAGAAGCGATCCCATGCGTTGGCGCTTTCGCGCTGCTGTAAGATTGTGGTCATTTAATAATTCCGGTATGTATGTGTTTCTTGCGAAACGGGTTTGTCTTTATACTTCCTCATATTAGAACCTTAATTACGGTATGTAAAGAAAACCGCCATTCGATAAAAGTATCACTCTCATCAGTTTTAGTTATACATTGAGATGGTCGGGTCAACATTGAACAAGTGCAATCCATTTTGCTTAGCTACTTGGAACTGGACTTGATCGATTCTAGCGAAACAGTAATTGATGATTTCAACTAAACTGCTACGGCTTCTCGAGTACCAGCAACTTCATCGATCGCCGCCAAAGATCTATCCCGATAGGCACCATAGCGCTCTGGCTTGCCCTTAATTTTGACCGGCAGCTCTGGCAAGATGCCAAAATTAGGCGGCATGGGCTGAAAATACTTAGGAGCCGCCGAGCTAATAAACTCAAACAGCGCACCCATCATTGCATGAGCTGAAATAGTCAAAGTCTCTTTGCCCAAAGCCAAACGTGCGGCATTAGTTCCGGCTAACCAGCCACCTGCTGCTGCCGCAGTATAGCCTTCTGTACCAGTAATTTGCCCTGCCGCCAACAGCGTCGGACGAGTTCTAAATTGCAGTGAAGGCTGCAATAAGTTGGGTGAGTTAATAAACGTATTGCGGTGCATCACGCCCAAGCGCACAAACTCGGCATTTTCCAAGCCAGGAATCAGCCGAAAAATTCGTTTCTGCTCACCCCACCGCAAATTAGTCTGGAAACCCACCATATTCCACAATTGCCCAGCCTTATCTTCTTGACGGAGTTGAATTACCGCATAGGGACGTAGAGCCTGGTTTTCGGGGGCACGGAAGTCACCGTGACGGCTATCAAACAAGCCCACCGGTTTGAGGGGGCCGTAGCGCATGGTTTCTTCACCGCGCTGTGCCAATTCTTCGATCGGCAGGCAAGCTTCAAAAAACTTCGCTGTATCTCGATCGAAGTCTTTTAATTCGGCTTGCTCGGCGTTTTTCAATTCATGCCAAAAGTTCACGTACTGCTCTTTATCCATGGGGCAGTTTAGGTAGGCCGCCTCGCCCTTGTCGTAACGAGAGGCAAAGAAAGCCTTGGTTTGATCGATCGAATCTCCCACAATAATTGGACTGGCGGCATCAAAAAAGCTCAAATATTCCATGCCGGTAATGGTTTGAATATCTGCTGCTAGCTCTGGAGTGGTCAGGGGACCAGTGGCTAGGACCACAATGCCATCCGCTGGAATTTTGGGCAGCATTTCTCGCTTTAGTTCAATGAGTGGATGTTGAGCGAGGGTTTGGGTGAGGTCTTGGCTGAAGCGGCCTCGATCGACGGCTAAGGCTCCGCCAGCAGGCACAGCATGTTGATCGGCTTTGCTAATCACGATCGAACCTAAGCGGCGCAGTTCTTCATGGAGTAATCCGGCAGCTCGATCAGTGGCCTGGGCACCAAAAGAGTTGCTGCACACCAGTTCGGCTAATTCTTCGCTGTGGTGGGCAGGACTGGTGCGAGTGGGGCGCATTTCATAGAGAGTTACGGGGACTCCGGCTTGGGCGATCTGCCAAGCTGCTTCGGTGCCTGCGATGCCGCCGCCAATTACTGTAACTCGCATATTCTGACCTGCCGCTGTGATGTCTAAATATCTGTTGGTACTGCCCATCTCAAAATAACGCACTTTTGGGTACTCAGAGCGTATTTGAATTGGCGTTTCTTAATGTTGATATGGCAAGCGCCAAAGTGGTTAAGAGAGAGTAAGGAGATAATCGATCAAGCTTTAACCATAGCAACTGCCAAGTGTCTTAATTGCTTTGGCGGCTGCTATGACTGGGTTCTTCAGCTATAAAGTGCAGGCGTAGTATGAAAATGTTATGCTACGATCCGAGGGTAGGAAAAAGTGGCTTAGTTCAACATCATGGTTACAAACAAATTTCTGGTATCAATCGTTGCATTTATCACAATTGTTCCGATAGTTAATAGTATTTATATTGATCGGGCTAATGCTAATCCAACAAAGCAAGAATCTGATGCCGAAATCGATCAACGCAAAGCTCAAGAAGTGTTTAGAACACCACTGAGCGAATTTCAAAGATCCCAATATGGAGATTCAGACGAGACAAGACTAAAATTAATCACCAGGAAATGGGAGAACATTGTTGATGCGGCTGGGCTACATACTCTTCTGAATAAAAACAAACAAGCTTATACCCGCTTGGAATTTCATTTTGAAACTGGGATGAGTAGTTCTTCTATTAAAGAATTGTTTGCGCCAGAAAACCGAACAGACCTGCAGCGGATATTGAGGTGTAATGTAGTTCCATTGGCACTTTCGAAGGCTAACA